>REDZ01000042.1 GCA_007695345.1 Paracoccaceae bacterium
CCCGAAGACAGCGATCCTGTCCAAAGCCCGAGGTTGAGCGCGCGCCAATTCTCTGTAACATCACGGGTGTCATGGCATCCGAGCGCGTTCATATCCTGCTCTGTACCCGGGACGGTGCGCGCTGGCTGCCGTCCCAGCTGGAGAGTTTGCGCCGCCAGACCCACCCGGACTGGATGCTCTGGGTCAGCGACGACAATTCCACCGACGGGACAGAGACGATCCTGCAGGATTTCGCCGCGCGCAATCCGGGGCGCGTGGCGGCCATCCTGAAAGGGCCGGATCACGGCCCTGCCGCCAATTTCCTGTCGCTCCTGTGCCATCCCGACCTGCCCGAGGGCCATGTCGCGCTGTGCGATCAGGATGATGTCTGGCTGCCCCACAAGCTGGAACAGGCGCTGATGCGGCTTGCGCCCTTTGCCGGGCGGCCCTGCGGCTGGTCGGGGCGGTTCAGGGTGACCGATGCCGCGCTGCGTCCGCTGCATGTGCCGCCCCCCTGGCCCAAACGCCCCTCGCTGGGCAATGCGGTGGTCCAGAACATCATGTCGGGCCATACGCTGACCCTGAACCCTGCCGCGCTGGCCCTGATCCGGCGGGCCGGACCGGTCGGCGTGCCCCATCACGACTGGTGGATCTATCTGGTCCTGATGGCCTGCGAGGCAGAGGCGATCATCGATCCCGAAATCGTGCTGCAGTATCGCCAGCATGCGCGCAACGCAGTCGGCAGTCACGCGCATACGCGCGCGCATGCGTCGCGCTTTCTGGCACTGGTGAACGGAGAGTTGCATGGCTGGATCATGACCAATCTCGATGCGCTGGCGCAGGCCGATCTGCCGCTCTCGGGGCAGGCGCGGCATCTGCTGGATACGCGCGAACAGGCGCAGCGTTTCGCCTTGCAGCATCTTTTGCGCCGATGCGGGTTGCACCGCCAGCACTGGCTGGAAACGGCGGCGCTGACGCTGGTCATGCCGCAGTTGCGCGCGTGACCGGAAGCTTGGGCAGACTGTCCCATCTGATCGCCCGCTACCGCTGGCTGCGCGCGCATTACCGCCAGTGCCATCTGCAGGTCCGGCTGCAGCGCGTGGAACTGGCGGCACCGGACGGGCCGACCCTGGGCTATCTGGACGAGATCCGCCTGCAGGGCGGGCGCGTGCATCTGACAGGCTGGACGCTGGCCGACCGGGTCGTGATCCGCCTGGGCCACGCGCAGGTCCGGCGCGTCCCGCATGCGCCGCGCGCCGATGTCGCGCAGGCCCTTGGCTGCCATGAGACTGTCGGGTTTCAGGCCGCATTGCCGGCCAGTGACGACCCGCTGCAGATCGATCTGGACCACGCGGGCATGACAGTCACGCTGACGCATGATCTGCGCATGGCCCCTGCTGTACGCCATGCAAACCGCCGGCTGACCCGCGCCTTTCTGCGCGATGTCATCCCGCTTGTGCCCCGCATCCTGCGCGGGCTGCTGCGCAATGACCCCGATCTGCCGCGTCAGGTGAAAGCCGCCCTGCGGCTGGGGCCCGCGCAGGATGGCGGCGTGCTCGATCCGCGCTTTCTGCAGGGCGCAGACATGGCCCCGGCCTGCCCCGCCCCCTCTGATCCCACTCCTGTCACGATCCTCCTGCCGGTCCATAACGCGATGGATCTGCTGCCTGAGGCAATCTCGCGGATCATCGCGCATACCGATCTGCCCTGGCATCTGATCGTGATCGAGGATGGCTCAACCGATCCGCGCATCCGCCCCTGGCTGCAGGGCTGGGTGGCGCAGAACAGGGCCGCGCACAGTATCGAGCTGATCGAGAACCCGGAAAATCTGGGCTTTGTCGCCTCGGTCAATCTGGGGCTGGCGCGGGCGGGCAGGCGCGGGCACCCGGTCATCCTGCTCAATACCGATGCCTTTGTCCCCGCAGGCTGGGCCAGCCGGCTGACCGCCCCGCTGCGCGACCCGATGGTCGCCAGCGTCACGCCCATGTCCAATGATGCCGAGATTTTCGGCGCGCCGCTGATCTGTCAGCCTACAGCGCTGGATGCGGGTGATGGCGATGCGATCGATGCCCGGCTGCGCGCGCAGATCACCCCGGATGCGCCCGCTATCGCTGCGCCGACCGGGGTGGGGTTCTGCATGGCGCTCAGCGCCGGCTGGCTGGAGCGGCTTGGCGGGTTTGATGCCGAGTTCGGGCGCGGTTACGGCGAAGAGGTCGATTGGTGTCGCCGTGCCGCCGCCGCCGGCGCGCGCCATGCGGCCGCGCCCGATCTCTTTGTCGAACATCACGGCGGGGCGAGTTTCGGGGACGAAAAACAGGCGCTGGTGCAGGCGGGCAATGCCATCATAACGCGCCGGTATCCGGGCTATGACCAGATGGTGCAGGCGTTCATCCGCACCGACCCGCTGATCACACCCCGGCTGGTGGCCGCGCTGGCCTTTGCCGAGCGCCGTGCGGGCGCAGAGGGTCTGCCCGTCTATATCGCGCATTCCATGGGCGGCGGGGCCGAAGATGCCCTGCAGGACCGTCTCCGGCAGGATGGATATGCCGCCCTGTTGCGCCTGGGCGGGGCCGAGCGCGCGCGGATCGAGGTGGTCTGCCCCGGAGGCCGTCTGATCGCGCGCAGCGATGATCTGGCGCTGGCGCTGGGGCTGTTGCAAGGCGTGGCGCGGCGCCGCGTGATCTATTCCTGCGCCGTGGGGGACCCGGACCCGGTGGGGCTGGTGCAGATGCTGCCGGATCTGGTGCAGGGTGTCCCTTTCGAGATGCTCTTTCACGATTACCTGCCGCTCAGCCCGTCCTTCACCCTGCGCGATCAGGACGGGATCTATCGCGGCGTGCCCGCCACGGGAACAACCGATCCCGCGCATGGCGGCCGCAGGCCTGATGGCACGCCCGTCACGCTGGCGCAGTGGCGCGCGGATTGGGGCGCGCTGATCGCGCAAGCCAAGCGGCTGGTGGTGTTCTCCAGATCAAGCGCGGAGATTGTCGCCACGGCCTATCCGCAGGCGCGGGGCAAGCTGGCACTTGTGCCCCATCAGTTGCGCCAGACGATCCCGGCCGTCCCGCGCCCCGCGGGCGGGCCGCCCGTGATCGGAGTTCTCGGCGCGATCGGGCCGCAAAAGGGGGCCGCGGTGCTGGCAGCACTGGCGCGCGAGGGCGGCGTCAGGCTCGCGCTGGTGGGGCAGATCGCACCGGGCCATGACCTTGGGGCAACACCCATACACGGGGTCTATACGCCCGAGGACATCCCGCATCTGGTGGCGCGCTACGGGATCACGCACTGGCTGATCCCGTCCATCTGGCCCGAGACGTTTTCCTTTACCACGCATGAATGCCTGGCCACGGGGCTGCCCACCATGGCCTTTGATCTGGGCGCGCAGGGCGATGCGGTGCGCGCGGCGGAAAACGGCATCCTGCTGCC
>REDZ01000015.1 GCA_007695345.1 Paracoccaceae bacterium
AAATAAATCAACATGCTAGATTATCCTGCGCGCCGATGATGGACTGGACAGACCGCCATTGCCGGTATTTTCACCGCTGCCTGTCGCGGAATGTCACGCTCTATACCGAGATGGTGACTGCGCCCGCGCTTGTGCGGGGGCAGGCCCTGCATCTGCTGCGCTTTGACCCGGCCGAACAGCCCGTTGTGCTGCAACTTGGCGGGTCCGACCCGTCCGAGCTGGCCCGCGCGACCGAGTTGGGCTGGCAGGCGGGGTATCAGGAGATCAACCTCAATTGCGGCTGCCCGTCGGACCGGGTGCAATCGGGCTGTTTCGGGGCCGTGCTGATGGAACAGCCCGCGCATGTGGCCGAAATCTGTCAGGCGATGATCGCGGCAAGCCCGGCACGCATTACCGTGAAATGCCGCATCGGCGTGGACCACCAGATCCCCGAAGATGTGCTGCCGCGTTTTCTGGAAAGGCTGGCACGCGCGGGGGTCGGCCATGTCATCATCCATGCCCGCAAGGCGTGGCTGTCGGGCCTGTCACCCAAGGATAACCGCGAAATCCCGCCACTGGATCATGATCTGGTGCTGGCAATGAAGCGCGCCTTCCCTGAATTGAGGATCAGCATCAATGGCGGGATCACATCACTGCAACAGGCGCAGGCGTTTCTTGATGCCGGGCTGGACGGGGTGATGATCGGGCGCGCGGCCTATCAGCGCCCCGGCGATCTGCTGCTGCCTGCGGATGCCGCGATCTACGGCCAGGCAGGGCCACGCGATGCGGATGACGCGCTGGCCATGATGCGCCCCTATATCGCGCGGGAACTGGCGCAGGGCACGCGGCTGGCAGCGATCACCCGGCATATGCTGGGCCTGTTCACAGGCCAGCCCGGCGCGCGGCACTGGCGGCGCATCCTGTCCGAAGGGGCGCATCGCCCGGATGCGGGGCTGGTGGTGCTGGACAGCGCCCGTGATGCCGTGCGAGAGGCCGTCGACTCAGCCCTCGCGACCGACAGCTAGGGGAACGACCTGCGCCTCAGGGGCTTCGGCGCAGTACTGCGCCTCATACAGCATGGCCGTGATGACCGCGACATGCCGGGCCGCGCGCCATCCGGCGCCATGGCGTTTGCGCGCGGCCTCTTGCGCGTATTCCAGTGCGATCAGCGCATCAAGCGCTGCGCCCGGCCGCGGCAATTGCGTTCCCATGGGCAGACCCAGCAGACGCGGCAGCAAGGCCTGCCGGTCATAACTCTCCAGAGCGAAGCGCGCGGATACAACCAGTAGGCGAGGGCGAATTGTCGTGTCCAGTCGTTGGGAAAGGGCGCTCATGGAAAAATCTCCTGTCTGTTTGCAGGGCCCTTATCGCATCACTTTCCGGGGTGTTGCGGTGTCATGTGACATAGCGTGCGCTGAGTTGAAGCGGCTTTAGGAAATCTGAACCATTCTGTGACGCATGCCGGAACTGATTAACACATCGGTAACCAAAGCAACTTTAGGTTGCGTATCTGACAGGGAGCAAGACACTGCCATGTTTGCTCGGGATCGTATTGCGGTCGCATCCGACTGCCCCCGGGATCAGATGCTGCCCGGCTGGGTGCCCGATGGCGTGCGCATCTACCTGTCCCACACGGCGCAGGGGCGTTCGCTGCGCGATCTGGCGCGCGAACAGGGCTGCCATGCCTCGACCGTGCTGCGACAGGTGCGCCGGTTCGAAAACCGTCGCGATGATCCGCTGGTCGATGATGCACTGCACAAGCTGGACCAGATCTTGCGCGCGCCCGATCCCGCCATGTCCCAATCGGAGAGCCACAGAATGACGATATATGCCCAAACGCAGGTGGAAACGGCTGTTTCCCCTGATATTGCAGATGAAACGCTGCGCTGTCTGCGGCATCTGGCGCAAGAGGATTGCATTCTGGTCGTCGCGCCGGACATGGCCAAGGCCGTCCTGCTGCGCGAGGCCGCGACAGGTGCACCACGGCAGATCACGGTCCTGGACCGTGATGTGGCCGAGGCCATGGCGCTGCAGGACCTGATTACCTGTCGCAAACAGGGCAGGGTGCTCAGCTATACGATCAGCCCGGCGGGTCGTGCCGCGCTGCGCAGCGCAGGGCCTGTGGTTGGGCAGGGCATGGCAGATGAAGGCACGCGGCGCATGCGCTATGGCGCGGCGGAAAGCCCGGTATCCGTGCTGGCACGGCGGCGCGACAAGTCGGGCGATCTGTTTCTGGCGCCGGAACAGGTGCAGGCGGCAGAGCGGCTGCGCGAGGATTTCGTCATGGCGCAGCTGGACGTGATGGATATGGCCCCTGTCGATGTCGTGCTGGACGCGCTGGAGCGCAAGGCCGTTCCCGGCCCCAATATCGCGCCCCCCGGCACACGCGCCGCGCGATTGCGCATTTGCGATGTGCTGCGCGATCTGGGGCCGGGCCTGGGCGATATGGCGCTGAGATCCTGCTGCTGGATGCAAGGGGTTGAGGCCGCCGAGACTGAACTGGGATGGTCCGCGCGGTCCGGAAAGATCGTGCTGCGCATCGCCCTGGAACGGCTCAGCCGTCACTACGCGGCGATGACGGACGCCGATTTCATGATGGGCTGACCGCCGTTTCCTGCGCCGCATCCAGCGCTGCCTGCGCCTTGACCCACAGCCCCTCGGCCCGGTCCAGCCCCTCCATCACCTCGGCATACTTGTCCTGCCAGACCTGCAATTCCTGCGCGCGTTCGCTTTCATAGAGTGCGGGATCGGCCAGCTTCTTTGCCAGCTTGTCACGCATCGCTTCCAGCTTTTCGACGCGGGCCTCGGATTTGCGCAGCTCGCTGCGCAGGGTGGCGATATCGTCGCGGCTGGCGCGTTTGGGGGCAGGACGGGGCTTTTCGCGCGCAGGTTTCGCATCGCCAGCCAGAAGCAGCGCGCGGTAGCTGTCCAGATCACCCTCAAAGGGGGTGACATGGCCGCCTGCCACCAGCCACAGCCGGTCGGCGATCAGCGACAGCAGATGCATGTCATGGCTGACCAGCACCACGGCACCGGAATAGGCGCTCAGCGCCTCGACCAGCGCTTCGCGGCTTTCCATGTCCAGATGGTTCGTCGGCTCATCGAGGATCAGCAGATGCGGCGCGTCGAGCGTGGCCAGCAGAAGCGACAGCCGCGCTTTCTGCCCGCCCGACAGGCGCGCAACGACCGTGTCGGCCTGATCGGCCATCAGCCCGAACCCCGCAAGCCGCGCGCGCAGTCTGGGCTGCCCTTCGGCCGGGCGGGCGCGTTGCAGATGCTGGAGCGGTGTCTCGTCCAGTTCCAGTTCATCGACCTGATGCTGCGCGAAATAGCCCACCCGCAGTTTTGACGCGCG
>REDZ01000014.1 GCA_007695345.1 Paracoccaceae bacterium
CTTTTGGCACAACACCCTCGACTCATGATGTGCGCGGGTCCAATTTCGTGCATATCGGGGTCGTCGGGGATCGCGTGCCCGGTCGGGCGCTGGTGGTTGGTGCGCTGGATAACCTGTGCAAAGGGTCCAGCGGGCAGGCTGTCCAGAATGCGAACCTGATGCTTGGACTGGAAGAGACAGCGGGCCTGATGGGGGCACCGGTCTTTCCGTAAGGTGAGGAAACGATGAAAAGTCTGAAGAAAACCCGCCGTATTCAGGTCATCATGGTGGCCGCCGTGGCGCTGGCGCTGTCTACTGCGCTGATCGGCTATGCCATGCGCGACGGGATCAATTTCTTTCGCTCGCCGTCGCAGGTGCTTGCCGAGACTCCTTCGCCGAATGAAGTGTTTCGCATCGGCGGGCTGGTCGAGGCGGGCTCGATCCAGCGCGGACAGTCTGACACGGTCAGCTTTCGCGTGACCGATGGTGCCGCTTCGGTCGAGGTGCGCTATCGTGGTATCCTGCCCGATCTGTTCACGGAGAACGAGGGCACCGTCAGTACCGGGCGATTCGTGGATGGCGTGTTTCAGGCGCAGGAAGTGCTTGCCAAGCATGATGAGACCTACATGCCCCGCGAGGTCATGGAAGCATTGCGCGAGCAGGGCGAATGGCGCGGGCCGGACCCGCAAAGCTGATCATTTCCGGCACTGGTCGTGCCGGGGTCCGATCACGGGTCGGTCACAGTTTGATCACGGATGGCGTTTGCGCAAGTTAGGGATTGAAACCTTCTGCGAAAGCGCGCGTTAACCCATGTATGGGGCCAGTATCCGGCCCCGGATCCATACGTGACCAATCTGAAAAGGAAGAAGATGATGAGGATTGCACCCGTTGCGGCTGTGCTGGCAGTCGGCGTATTCACACTGTCGGCCTGCACGAATGATCCGCAGATCAACGCGGCAACTGGCGGTCTGGCCGGCGCGGCAGTCGGCACTCAGATCGGGCAGGGCCGTGGCAATACTGCTGCCATCCTTGGCGGCGCGGCTGTCGGCACTGCCGTTGGTGGCAGCGCGTCAACCGCACCACGCTGAAGACCTTGACCATGCAGATAGCGGCACGCGCCTGACCGGCGCGTGCTTATTTTGTGCGGCGCACGATCGCGGGCGGTTCAGCGCCCTTCGAATTGCGCGGTGCGCTTTTCCAGAAAGGCCAGCACCCCTTCGCGAAAATCTCGGGTCTTGCCCGCTTCAGCCTGAAGCTGGGCTTCCAGCTTCAATTGCTCGTCCAGTGTGTTGGCCAGGCTTTTGCGCAAGGCGCGGCGTATATTGCGGTAAGCCACAGTCGGACCATCGGCCAGAGCGCGGGCGCGTTGCTGCCAATGCAGCAGGAACGCGGTATCGGGCACGGCTTCCCAGATCATGCCCCAGTCCTCGGCCTGTCGCGCGGTGATCCTGTCTGCAAAGAGCATCGTGCCCATGGCCCGCGCAAACCCGATCTGACGCGGCAGGAACCATGTGCCGCCTGCATCCGGGATCAGCCCGATCCGGGTAAAGGCCTGGATGAAACTGGCGGATTCAGAGGCGATCACCACATCTGCCGCCAGCGCCAGATTTGCCCCGGCCCCCGCGGCTGACCCATTGACGGCTGCGATTACCGGCACTGGCGCGTCATAGATGGCGCGCAGCATGGGCTCGTATTCCTCGCGCAGGGTGCGTTCCAGATCGATCTGGGTGGCATTGCCGCCATCGCCCAGATCCTGCCCTGAACAGAATGCCCGCCCGGCCCCTGTCAGCACCAGCACGCGCACGCGGCTGCCGATATCTGCCAGCGCATGGGTGAGTTCCGCGCGCATCTGCTTGTTCAGCGCGTTCATCACTTCGGGCCGGTCGAGGGTGATCACCCCCACGCCGTCAATCTCGCTTGTGCTGAGCGTATCGTAGTCCATGGGCCTCTCCGGGTTGCGTTGCGCCACCATGGCGCGCACCGCGCGAAAGGAAAAGCCCGGACGGTGCGTCAGTCTTTCAGAAGTTCCTGCAGGCGCTTCTGTTCCTCCGCGCTCAGACCTTCGCCGGTGGGTTCGGGCGCAGTGTCACGCCTGCGCAGGTACACCAGTGCCGATCCCAGGGCGATCAGGAACAAGACAGGCGCCGCGATCCACAGGATCACGTTGATCCCGTCCGTGGTGGGGCGCAGCAGGACATATTCGCCGTAGCGGTCGGTGATGAAGGTCAGCACCTCGGTATCGCTGTCACCCTCGACCAGCCGTTCGCGCACCAGAAGCCGCATGTCCCGCGCCAGATCGGCATTCGATTCGTCGATGGATTCGTTGCGGCAGACCAGACAGCGCAACCCCGCCGAGATATCGCGCGCCCGCTGCTCCATCGCCGGATCATCCAGTATCTCGTCGGGTTCGACCGCATGGGCGGGCACAGCGAAAGCCAGCGCGACGGCGGCAAGGAGTGTGCGTAGCCCCCTCATTCCGCTGGCACCGCGCCGCGTGGCTGTTTCGCGGCCCCTGCCGCGACGCGGTAGCGCCGGTCGGACAGGCTGAGCAACCCGCCCAATGCCATCAGCCCAGACCCGAACCACAGCCAGTTCGCAAAGGGCTTGATATAGGTCCGCACGGCCCAGCCCCCGTTATCCTGCGGGTCACCCAGCGTGATATACAGATCGCGCCAGATGCCGTAATCGATCGCTGCTTGCGTCGTCGGCATGCCGGCAATCGGGTAGAACCGCTTTTCGGGGTAGAGCGTCGTGACATGACGGCCATCGCGTTCGGCCGAGATTGTGGCCATGGTCGAGGTATAGTTCGGCCCCTGCACGCGGTCTACCGAATCCAGCGTCAGCGTATAGGCGCCCTTGTCATAGCTTTCCCCGATCTGGACGACGCGGATATCCTCGGTCTCCCACCCCATGAGCGAGGCGACCGCAAACACGCTGATCCCCAGCCCGGCATGGGCCGTGGCCTTGCCCCAATCGGCGCGCGGCAGCCGTGTCAGGCGGCGCAGGCGGCCTGCCACATCACCGCGCCCTGTCCGCGACCACAGATCAGCGCAAGACCCCAGCACCACCCAGACTGCCAGCGCAAGCCCGATGGGGACCAGTGGCGAATTGCCAGTCTGCAGGGCCCATGTCACCGCCCCCATCGCGACCGAAAACACCGCCAGCCCCCAGAGCGGGCGCATCGTGCGGCTCAGGTTGCCGCGCTTCCAGGGCAGCATCGCCCCGATGGGCAGCACCATCGCCAACGCGACCATGAAAGGTGTGAAGGCCATGTTGAAAAACGGCGGGCCGACTGACAGCACCCGGTCGAACAGCA
>REDZ01000027.1 GCA_007695345.1 Paracoccaceae bacterium
ATGAAAACGGCCAGGGATGCCCTGAACTGGCAGGTGCTGATGCGCGAGGAACTGGGTCGCGACTGGCTGCGCCCGGATCTGTTCCGCCTTGGCGCGTCTTCCATGCTGGCCGATATCGAGCGGCAGCTTTCCCATCATGTAACCGGGCGCTATGCCGCCCATCACCGCCACGCGCTCGCCTGAAGGAGCCCCCATGACCACCATCACGGAGATTATGGACACCATGGCATATGGCCCCGCCCCCGAAAGCGAGACATTGGCCCGCGACTGGCTGGCGCAGGGGCCGTTCGGGCATTTCATCGGTGGCAGTTTCAGCGCGCCGGGCGATGTGTTTGAAACCCGCAACCCCGCTCGGGATGAGCGTCTGGCGCAGGTCGGTCAGGGCAGCGCGGAAGATGTGGATGCTGCTGTCGCCGCCGCCCGCACCGCGCTGCCCGGCTGGCAGGCGCTGTCGGGGCATCAGCGTGCGCGCCACCTCTATGCCATCGCACGCCAGATCCAGAAGCGCGAGCGGCTGTTCGCGGTGCTGGAGGCTCTCGACAATGGCAAACCGTTGCGAGAGGCGCGCGACGGCGACATCCCCTTGGCCGTGCGGCATTTCTATCACCATGCAGGCTGGGCCGAACTGGTGCAGGGCGAATTTCCGGACCACGCGCCGCATGGCGTCTGCGGGCAGATCATCCCGTGGAATTTCCCGCTGCTGATGCTGGCATGGAAAATCGCGCCTGCATTGGCCGCCGGAAACACCGTGGTGCTGAAACCGGCGGAATATACGCCCCTGACAGCGCTTCTTTTCGCGCAGGTCTGCATCGAGGCCGGTTTGCCCGCAGGGGTCGTCAATATCGTTACCGGGGATGGGGCCACGGGTGCTGCGCTGGTCGCGCATCCGGGGGTGGACAAGATCGCCTTCACCGGCTCGACCGAAGTGGGGCGCGAGATACGGCGCGCGACGGCTGGAACGGGCCGTGCCCTGACGCTGGAACTGGGCGGTAAATCCCCCTTCATCGTCTTTGCCGATGCCGATCTGGATGCCGCGGTCGAGGGGGTCGTGGATGCCGTCTGGTTCAACCAGGGCGAGGTTTGTTGTGCGGGCACCCGCATTCTGGTGGCCGAAGCTGTCGCTGCGGAGTTTGAGGCCCGGCTGATCGCGCGCATGGACGGTTTGCGCGTGGGCGAGCCATTGGACAAGTCCACCGATATCGGTGCCATCGTCCACCCGCGCCAGCACGCCCGGATCCGCGATCTGCTGGCGCAGGGCGTGGCCGCCGGGGGCGTGCTGCATCAGGGACAGGCGCCCGAAGGCTGCTTCTGTCCGCCTGCGCTGATGGTCGGTGTTTCCCCCGCCAACCCCTGTGCCACGGAAGAGATATTTGGCCCCATTGCCGTGATGATGCCCTTTCGCACCCCAGATGAAGCGGTGGAACTGGCGAATAGCACCCGTTACGGGCTGGCGGCTTCGATCTGGTCGGAGAATCTGACGCAGGCCATGGATATCGCCGCGCGGGTCCGGGCCGGGGTGGTCTGGGTCAATGCAACCAACCTGTTCGATGCCAATGCGCCCTTTGGCGGCATGCGCGAGTCCGGTTTCGGGCGCGAGGGTGCGCGCGAGGGGATCGCCGCCTATCTGCGCCCCAGCGTTAAACCTGCGCCCACCCGCGCGCCGGGCGCGATCAGCCCGCTGCCGCAGACAGCCAGTCGCGGCGGGATCGACCGCACGCATAAACTCTACATCGGCGGGGGGCAGAAACGCGCGGATTCGGGGCAAAGCTATTCAATTTCCAACAATGGCGCGCTTCTGGGCCATGCGCCCCTTGGCAATCGCAAGGATATCCGCAACGCGGTCGAGGCTGCACATAAGGCGCAAGCCTGGAGCGCGCTCAGCGGCCACGCCCGCGCGCAGGTGCTCTATTTCCTTGCCGAAAATCTGGAGGCGCGGCGCGACAGCCTGCAAAGCCACGCCCCCACATCCGAGATCGACGCGGCCATCGCCTGCGCCTTTCACTACGCCGCCTGGGCCGACAAGTTCGACGCGCGCGTGCATGACACCGTCACCGGCCATATCACGCTCGCGATGAAGGAACCCTTTGGCGTCATGGGCCTGATCTGCGGCGAAGAGGCCCCGCTTGCAGGCTTCCTTGGCCTTGTGCTGCCGGCCATCGCGATGGGCAACCGGGTGGTTGCGCTGCCGGCGCAGGACAATCCGCTGGCGGCGCTGGAACTGACGCAGGTCTTTGCCTGCTCGGACATTCCCGGCGGGGTGATCAACACGGTCAGCGGGCCGCTGGATGCGCTGGCTGCGACACTGGCCGCTCATGACGATGTAGCCGCGCTGTGGTGTGCGCAGCCCGCGCTGGCCGAACAGGTCGAACGTGAAAGCGCGGGCAATCTGAAACCCGTCTGGCAGGTGCCTGACCCGCAGGCCATGGGCGCCGAGTTCCTGCGCGCTGCGACTCAGATCAAGACGATCTGGGTGCCCTACGGCGCCTGAGCCCGGTCAGCCCCGCGGCTGGCGCAGGATCTTGACCAGAGGGTCGAAAATCGCAGTATTCGCGGCCACGACCTCGCCGCGTTCCAGCACGGAGTCGCCCTCGCGGATGGGGCCTGTGAACCCGCCCGCCTCGCGCACCAGCAGCACCCCGGCGGCGATGTCCCAGGCGTTCAGCTCACGCTCCCAATACCCGTCATACCGCCCCGCCGCGACATAGGCGAGGTCGAGCGCAGCCGCCCCCCAGCGTCGCACGCCCGCGCAGGCGGGCATCAGTTGCGCCAGGTCCTGCAAGGTGGCGGGCAATGTCTTTTTCGACGCAAAGGGCACGCCGGTCGCAAAGATGCACTCGATCATCCGGTCACGGTTCGACACGCGCATCCGGCGGTCATTCATGAACGCGCCCTTGCCCTTTTCGGCGACATACAACTCGTCCTTGGCCGGGTCGAACACGACCGCCGCGACGATCTCGCCCTTGAATTCCAATGCGATGGAAATCGCCCAATGGGGCAGGCCGTGCAGGAAATTGGTGGTGCCGTCCAGCGGGTCCACGATCCAGCGGCGGGTGGGGTCCTTGCCCTCGACCGGCTCGGATTCCTCGCCGCACCAGCCATAATTGGGGCGCGCTTCGGTCAGCATCTCGCGGATGATCTTTTCCGACGCGATATCGGCCCGGCTGACGAAATCCCCCGCCGCCTTGCTGGAGACCTGCAGGTTCTCGACCTCGCGGAAATCCTTGACCAGCGACCGGCCCGCCTTGCGGGCGGC
>REDZ01000101.1 GCA_007695345.1 Paracoccaceae bacterium
CCCGTTTCAACCTGAAGCCCTTCCTTTGCGGCAATTCGGGCCCGCAATGGGCCGGTTGGTTCCGAAATGAAATCAACAGCATGGACGATCTGCGCGGCCTGCGCTACCGCACAACGGGCCTCAATTCCGTCGTCATGTCCAAGCTCGGTGTCGCGGTCGAGGCGATGTCCGGCCCGGCCATGTTCCAGGCGCTGCAATCCGGCGCACTGGATGCGGGCGAATTCATCGGCCCCTGGACCGACTCGACGCTGGGCTTCCAGCAGGTCGCGCCCTATTACTACAACAACGGCGTGGGCGAACCCTCCTCGGCCGAGGAATGCGCGATCAATCTCGACGCCTGGAGCGCCCTGCCCGAAGACCTGCAGCAGGCGGTCGCGGTGGCGGCGGAAAGCCTCTACAATCCGGTGCTGACCGAATACAACACCAACCACGCGCGCGCGCTGCGCGAGCTGGTCGCGGGCGGCACGCAGGTCCGCGATTGGCCCGAGGAAATCATCATCGCCATGGGCAACGCCATGGGCGAGGTGATGGACGAGATGCTGGAAGACAGCGATCCGCTGGTCCGCCAGATCACCGAAAGCTTCCTCGATTACCGCAATCTGATGGTCGAATACATGACCCATTCGGAAACCGCGCAACTGGCCGCGCGCGAACTGGACTTCAACTATGGCGGCGCGCACCGCTGACCACCTGATCGGGGCGCCTGACCGGGCGCCCCGGCTTCCCTGCCCCTCTCTGCCCCGCCCATGTTGTGAGGTTCCCAATGCAGCGTCTGGCCGACATGTTGGACTGGATCAACCGGATTGTCGGCAATGCCGTGATGTGGTGCGTCCTTGGCATGGTGCTGTTGCAATTCATGCTGGTGCTGGCGCGCTATGTCTTTGGCGTAGCCTCGATCTTCTACAGCGAGGGGGTGCTTTACCTGCATGCGATGATCTTCATGCTGGGCGCGGGGTACACGCTGCTGATGCAAGGTCATGTGCGGGTCGATATCCTATATTCCCGGCTCTCGGCGCGTGGACAGGCTTTGATTGACATCTTCGGCCATCTGGCCCTGCTGGGGCCGTCCATGCTGATCCTGCTCTACTGGTCATGGCCCATGGTGCGCCGGTCCTGGGCCATTTTGGAAGGGCCGATCTCGGTGGGCGGCATCCCGGCCTCATTCCTGCTGAAATCACTGGTGACCGCCTTTTGCGTCCTGCTGCTGATCCAGGCGCTTTCAGCCCTGATCCGCGATCTGATCCGCCTGCGCGAGGGTTCCGATGCCGCTTGACCTACTCATGTTCGCCGCCCTGATCGGCTTTATCCTGCTGGGCTATCCGGTGGCCTTTACCATTGCCGGGGTGGCGACGCTGTTTGCGCTGCTTGGCTGGTATCTGGACGTGTTTTCGATCAACCTGATGGGGGCGCTGGGGCAGCGCTTCTTCGGCATCATGACCAATCCGGTCCTGACCGCGATCCCGCTTTTCGTGCTGATGGGCGTCGTGCTCGAAAAATCCCGCATCGCCGAGGACATGCTGGAAACCATGGGGCGGCTCTTCGGCACGATGCGGGGCGGGCTTGGCGTGTCGGTCATGCTGGTTGGCGCATTGCTGGCAGCCTCTACCGGGATCGTGGGCGCGACCGTTGTGGCAATGGGGCTGATCGCGCTGCCGGCAATGCTCAGAAGCGGCTACAACCCCCGGCTGGCTGCCGGGTCAGTGGCCACAGCGGGCACGCTGGGCCAGATCATCCCCCCCTCGACCCTGCTGATCATCCTGGCCGAGGTCATGTCATCGGCCTTCCAGCAGGCGCAATATGCGCAAGGTCGGTTCACAGTTGAAACCATCTCGGTCGGGCAGACCTTTGCGGCCGCTCTGATGCCGGGGCTGCTGCTGGTGGGCATCTATATTGTCTATATCCTCGCCCGTGCGTGGCTGGTCCCTGCGGATGCCCCAGCGATGCAGCGCCCCGACAAAGCCGTACGCCGTAGCGAGGTGCTGGGCGCCATACTGCCCCCTGTCCTGCTGATCGTCGCCGTGCTGGGTGCGATCCTTGGCGGCATCGCCTCGCCCAATGAGGCCGCAAGTGTGGGCGCCGTCGGTGCCATCCTGCTGGCGGGCTACAGGCAAGGTGCCCCACGCTGGCTGATGGTGGGCGGGGCTGCGGCCTTTGGCGCGCTCGCTGTCGCGGCGCGGGTCATGCCAGTGCGGTTGCAACGCTCGGATGCCGGGACCGTTGAATTCACGCTGGGGGCGGGGTACGGGGCGCTGGCGCTGTTCGGCATTGCGGCGGTGATCGTCGCATTGTCGGCCATGACACAGCGACGCTTGATGATCCCGGCGCTGCGCCAGACAGTGATCGTGACCTCGATGATCTTTGCAACCATCCTCATGGCCAGCTTCTTCAGCCTGGTTTTTGTCGGTCTGGGCGGCGAACATCGCATTGCCGCCATCCTGGAGGCACTTCCGGGCGGGGCCACGGGCGCGCTGATCTTCGCGATGATCTTCATCTTCCTGCTGGGCTTTTTCCTCGATTTCGTCGAGATTTCGGTGATCTTGCTCCCGCTTCTGATCCCGCCCCTGATCTTGATGGGACATGATCCGATCTGGCTGGCCGTACTGATCGCAGTGAACCTGCAAACCAGCTTCCTGACACCGCCCTTCGGCTTTTCGCTCTTCTATCTGCGTGGTGCGGTGCCGAAAGAAGTGACCACAGGCATGATCTATCGCGGTGTGATACCCTTTGTCGTCTTGCAGGCGCTGGCGATCCTGATCATCTGGCTGGCGCCCCCAATTGCCACCTGGCTGCCCCGCGCATTGTACTGAGAACCGGTCCGGCACCCTTGCACCGGCCCTGTTACCGACCCACGCAATGGCCGCGTTCAGATGACGCCAGACTGCAGCCTGCACTTGGATGATCCGCCCCGGCCACGCGGCGAAGGGCGCGCGCTCACCTTGGCGCGTTATGGACGAATGGCGGCCTTTTTCTGTGATGTGATCCTGATCTATGGCCGCAATACCCCCACCCAAGCCTATTTCAGCAGCATTTGAAAAATATCCTTCATGACAAGCCCTTCATCAATGAGCAGCGAAAGAAACGTAAGCGTTCTCTGACTCCCACCTTCTACCCATGGGCCTGATCTGCGATTTCGCGTCTGATGGAGATTGGGTTGGAGTTTCTCGATGGCGACGACGGTGGAGTTTCTCAGGGATTATGGGGTAGAGGTCCGGGCGAACGGCCAGAAGCGCTGGCCCGAGGAGGTCAAGG
>REDZ01000013.1 GCA_007695345.1 Paracoccaceae bacterium
GCTACCGTGACCGCCTTGCTCGAAGTGGCGGAATTCAGCCCCACTGACGATCAGAAGGCAGAAATCCTCGATGCCTATCCGCATGTCCGCGAGATGCTCGCGCGCCTGAAACATGACTATGGCTTCGGCGATGAGCCCGCCCATGTCTTCGTCCCCATGAAATTCTGATCCAGAGAGGTTGCTCAGATGCCCGATCCCAGCTTCACGACCGCAGCTGAACTTGCCAGCGCCTATCGATCCCGCAAGATTTCGCCTGTTGAGGTGACGCGCGCCTTGCTGGACCATGTTGAGGCACGTGATCAGTTCATTGACAGTTTTCTGACCGTAACCAGCGATCGGGCGATGGCAGATGCCCGAACGGCCGAGCAGCAATTCATGCGCGGTGAGGATCACAGCCCCATGCAGGGTATCCCATACGGCTTGAAGGACATTATCGAGACGGCGGGCATTCGCACCACGGGGCAATCCAGGAGTCTTTCCAGACATGTCCCCGCGCAGGATGCGGCAGTGGCCGCGCGGCTTGCCGCTGCCGGAGGTGTTCTGATCGGCAAGAATACGACTTGGGAATTTGCGCATGGGGGCGCGGCCTGGGATGTCGTGGGGCCGCCCGCGCACAATCCATGGAACCCCGAACACCATCCTGCAGGATCATCGTCAGGGACAGGGGCGGCAATCGCAGCAGGGTTCATCACAACGGGGATCGGCACCGATACTGGTGGCTCCGTTCGCATGCCCGCTGCGGCCTGCGGGATTGCGGGCCTCAAGCCAACCTACGGTCGGATCAGCCGTCGCGGGATTTTCCCGAATTCCTTTTCCCATGATCACGCCGGGCCGATGGCGCGCAAC
The DNA here is from genome assembly GCA_007695345.1 of Paracoccaceae bacterium. Classification (GTDB taxonomy): domain Bacteria; phylum Pseudomonadota; class Alphaproteobacteria; order Rhodobacterales; family Rhodobacteraceae; genus Roseinatronobacter. The sequence continues at coordinate 847 of REDZ01000013.1, forward strand.
AGTCGCGATGTGGCGATGATGCTTCAGGTCATCGCGGGATATGACCCGGCCGATCCGGGCAGCGCGGATGTTGCGGTTCCAGATTATCTGGCAGGGCTGAACGGAGATATGAGGGGGATGCGCGTAGGTGTGCCTTGGGACTGGCTGGATGAAGCCGAATGCTCCGAGGGGACGCTGGCTGCATTGAAAGACGCGTTGCAGATTCTTGAAGGCCTGGGCGCGAGTATCATTGCGGTCAAGCTGCCCTCTCTGCAGGCATTTTCCGATAGCAAGAAGACCATCGCAATGAGTGAGTTGTTCAGCATTCACAGCAAGACCTTGCGCGAAACCCCGGAACTGCTCGGTGCCAGCCTGCGCTACCGGATACAATGCGGAGCACTCATCCGCGCTGAGGACTATCTCAGAGCCATGCGGTTGCGAACACATCTTTCAGGTGCAATGCAGGCTGTCTTCAACACGGTCGATTTGATCGCGTGCCCATGTGCTGAGCCTGCTGGCAGGCTGCAAAAAGCAACGCCTGACGGGCTGTTCAACAAGAAATCCTTCACAACGCCTTTCAATTCGACCGGGAACCCGGCAATTAGCGTAAACATGGGCTTTTCGCCCGAGGGCCTGCCCTACTCGCTTCAGATCGCCGGTCGACTGTTTGAAGAAGCATCAGTCCTACGCGCGGCCGACGCATATGAATGCGCGGCAGGTTGGCTGAACCACCATCCTGCTCTGTTCAGCGAACCTCTGCTCGACACAGTATGACCTGCGCTTGGCTCCTCTACCGTTCGCAGAAGGGGCGATGCACCTCTGTGAATGGGCACACACACATGCACCGCGCGGAAATCCAATCTGGCATCAACGCCATGATACCAACACATGACCAAGGAGACGAGAATGTATGACATCCCCACACAACCTTATGAAATGACAGCAGCAGAGGCCGCTGCATTGATCGCAGATCGCAAACTTGCGGTCTCAGAGCTGACGGCGTCTTGTCTGGAGCGGATAGCGCACCGGGATACAGTAGTGAAAGCCTGGATTTTTGTAGACCCAGATATGGCAATGCGCAAGGCCCGCGAGTTGGACAAGGCGCTGATCCACGAGGGCTCGCGTGGGCCTTTGCATGGGCTGCCCTTCGGTGTGAAGGACATGATTGATACCGCCGACATGCCAACAACAAACAATTCGCCGATTTATGACGGGTTCCAGCCAGGGCAGAACGCCAAGATAGTTCGAAATATCATTGGCACGGGTGGTTTCGTACTGGGAAAGACGGATACAGTTGAATTCGCAGCAGGTGGGCGCAAGGCGCTGACACGACACCCGATGGATAGCAGCCGCACTCCTGGTGGGTCGTCTTCCGGGTCCGGGGCTGCGGTCGGCGATATGCAGGTGCCGCTTGCAATTGGAACACAGACAGGTGGATCACATATCCGGCCTGCCAGCTTCAATGGCATCTATGCCATTAAACCCACGCATAACAGCGTGTCCTGGTCGGGATCGCGGCACTACTCACCGACACTGGATACTCTTGGATGGTATGGGCGTTCGCCGGACGATCTTGTGCTGGTCGCGCGGGCCTTTCGTATGTGGAACATGGAAAATCTGCCCACCATCAAGATCAAAGACCTCAAGATTGGGATTGCCCGCACAGCAAACTGGGACAAATGCGCGCCAGAGACCGTCGCCGCGATCGAGCGGGCCGCGACATTGCTGGCCGATCAGGGTGTGACGATCTTTGACCTGGATATGCCAGAGGGATGTGAACACATGTGCGACGCACAGAAAACCATTGCTGCCGCTGAGGGTATAGCACAATTTCTCCCTGAATACCTGGAGCACTATCATCTGCTGCATCCACAGTTCCGCGAGCGTGTCGAGAATTCAAACAACGTGACGCCGGAAAGTTATCTGGAGGCGGTCAATCTGGCTGCACTCTGTCGGATGCGCTTCGATGCTCTTTTCGGGACTGAGCTTGACGCCGTCCTGACACCTTCGTCGCTTGGCGAGGCGCCACAGAAACCCGACAGCACAACAGGTGATGCGATCATGAACAGCATGTGGACCTTGCTTCAAGTGCCCTGCATCAACATCCCGGGCGCGAAGGGTCCCAACGATCTGCCCGTCGGCGTCACCCTTGCAGGGCCGCGTCTCGGCGACGCGCGTCTTCTGGCCATTTCCAAGGCTGTCGCACCTGTTTTGGACCCTGGGTTGAGGGTGGGCGGCTAGTGTTCGCCACCTGACAGTAGATTCCCAACGGCGGTGGGATATGTCACAGTTGGGGCATGCGGCGCTCCGACATCTGCCTTTACCTTGGCCCGGCTGACCGTGCTGAGCTTCAAGCCCTGATCACCAACCGCAACACGCCGCGCAAGCTGGTCTGGCGGGCCGAGATCGTGCTGGCGAC
>REDZ01000225.1 GCA_007695345.1 Paracoccaceae bacterium
GCTGGTCACCTATACCCATTGGGGCACCGGCAATTACCACCCGATCACCGCGCGCATCTATACTGATCTGTCGCTCTTCACCTGCGACGCGGCCCTGGGTCGCGACGCGACGCGCGTGTTCAACTACGTCACCGGCTATGCCGAACCCGCGCAGCTGGAGAACCTGTCCATCTCGCCCTTGTCGCTGAAATCGCGCCTGCTGGACATGATCGCCGCCGAGGCAGAGGCCGCGCGCGCAGGGCGCCGTACGGAAATCTGGGCCAAGATGAATTCGATCATCGAGCCTGATGTGATCGACGCGCTCTATGCCGCCAGTCAGGCGGGGGTCAGGATCAGCCTAGTGGTGCGCGGCATCTGCGGGCTGCGCCCCGGCATCAAGGGCCTGTCCGAGAATATCCGCATCAAATCTGTCGTGGGGCGGTTCCTGGAACATTCGCGGATCGTGTGTTTCGGCAATGGCGCCGAGTTGCCCTCGGATCAGGCGCGGGTCTTCATCTCCTCTGCCGACTGGATGGGGCGCAACCTGAACCGGCGGGTGGAAACACTGGTGGAGATCCAGAATCCGACCGTCAAGGCGCAGATCGTGGGTCAGATCATGGCGGCCAATCTGGCGGATGAGGCGCAAAGCTGGGTCATCCGCCCCGAAGGGCCGGCGCTGCGCACCCTGCCCGACACCGATGCCTCGCGCCGGTTGTTCAACTGCCACCGGTTCTTCATGGAAAACCCGTCCCTGTCGGGGCGCGGGTCGGCCGGGGCGCAGGATGTGCCCGAACTGACCCATTCGCATGACTGACCGCGCGCGCATCATGCCTTCAATTCCCTGAACGACCCGCCTAGACAGGGCGGGCTTGCGCCGGGTGGCGCGTCGGGGAACGCATATGCTGCTGATCACGATATGGCCGCTGTTTGCCATGATAGGGCTGGGCTTTGTGCTGGCACGCCGGGGCTTTCCGTCCGATGCGTTCTGGCCCGCTGCCGAGCGGTTCAACTATGCGCTGCTGTTTCCCGCGCTGCTGGTGGTCAGCCTGGCCGACGCGCCCTTGCGCGACCCGGCGCTGTTGCAGCTTGGCGCGGCCGCCGTCACCATCATCCTGATCGCATCAGCCGCGCTGTGGCTGGTTCGCCGCGTTGTGCCGATGCCCGCCGCACGCTTCGGCCCGACCCTGCAGGGTACCGTCCGGTTCAATACCTATCTGGGGCTGGCGCTGATTGCATTGCTGGCAGGGCAAGACGGGCTGGAACGGGCCGCTGTCTATCTGGCCATCGCCGTGCCCCTGGTGAATGTGCTGTCGATCCTTGCACTGACGGACCGGGCCGCGCCGCTGTCCATCCTGCGTGCGATCCTTCTGAATCCGCTGATCATCGCCTGCGCGGTCGGGTTCGCACTGGCGCTGACAGGGATCGGGTTGCCCTATGGCATGGACAGTTTTCTGGGGCTGATCGGTCAGGCCAGCCTGCCGCTGGGGCTGCTGAGCGTGGGGGCCGCGTTGAAACTCTCGGCCCTGCGGGCGGAATTTGGCGCGCTGGCGGGGATCGGGGTGGTTCGTCTGCTGGCCATGCCTGCGCTCGCGGCGCTCATCGGCATACTGTTCGGGCTGGGCGGGACCGAAGCGCTGGTTCTGGTGATCTTCTCGGCCATTCCGACAGCACCGACGGCCTATGTGCTGACGCGGCAACTGGGCGGGGATGGCGCGCTGATGGCGGGGATCGTGACCTCGCAGACGATTGCAGCCGCAATCAGCATTCCGCTGGTGATCCTTGTCCTTGGCGCACTGTAAGCGCCCCCACGACGCCCCTGCTTGCACTTCCCGGCGCGCAGGCGTAGCTCTGTCCCCATGCTCTCGCTGACTGATCCCGATGCGCAGCCCGACTGCCCCGCGCCGTTCAACATGGCCGCCCATGTGCTGGCCGCAGGCAGCGCCACGCCCGACAAGATTGCGCTGCAGATCGTGGGCGCCAGCCGGGCGGAACGCTGGTCCTATGCGCGGCTGATCGCTGCTGTCAGGGGCACGGGCACTGGGCTGTTGCAGCGCGGCCTGCAGCCCGGTGATCGGGTGCTGATGCGGCTGGGCAATACGGTCGATTTCCCCGTGGCCTATCTGGGCGCGATTGCCGCCGGGCTGGTGCCAATCCCGACCTCGACCCAACTGACCGGCCCCGAGATCACGCGCATCGCGCAGCAAACCGCGCCCGCGCTGGTGCTTGCGGGCGCAGACGTGGCCTTGCCCGATCACCCGGCCCCGGTGCTGGACCAGAGCGCCTTGCGCGCCATGCATGATCTGCCCGCATGCGACTGGCATATGGGCAGCCCGGAACGGCCCGGATACATCATCTACACCTCGGGCAGTGGCGGGAGCCCGCGCGCGGTTGTCCATGCGCATCGCGCGATCTGGGCGCGGCAGATGATGTGGCAGGACTGGTATGCCCTGCGGCCTGAGGACCGGATGCTGCATGCTGGTGCCTTCAACTGGACCTATACGCTGGGCACCGGGCTGATGGACCCCTGGGCCATCGGGGCCAGCGCACTGATCCCGGAACCGGGGGCGCCACTGGGGCTGATGCTGCGCCGGTTCGATGCCACGCTGTTTGCCGCCGCGCCCGGGGTTTACCGGCAATTGCTGAAGGACGGGCGCAAACTGGACTTGCCCCATCTGCGCCATGGCCTGTCTGCGGGCGAAAAACTGCCCGAGATCACGCGCAACGCATGGAAGGACGCGACCGCACGCGAGATCTATGAGGCGTTGGGGATGTCGGAATGTTCGACCTATATCTCCTCCTCACCACGCCGCCCTGCGGCGCCGGGGGGCGCGGGCTATCCGCAGGCCGGGCGCCGGGTCGCCGTGCTGGGCGGGGATGGCCAGCCCGTCGCGCGCAACACGCCAGGCATGCTGGCCGTGCACCGGGGTGATCCGGGGCTGATGCTGGGCTATCTGAGCGCAGACGGGCCGGAACTGCCCCTGACAGGCGACTGGTTCGTGACGGGCGACCGCGTCAGCATGGCCGAAGATGACGCGATCACCTATCTGGGCCGCGATGACGACATGATGAACGCAGGCGGCTTCCGCGTCTCGCCGCTGGAGGTCGAGCAGGCGCTGGCCCGCCACCCCGCGATTCAGGACATCGCCTGCACCGAGGTCAGCCCGCGCGAGGGCGTCAGCATCATCGCGGCCTTTTACACCGCAGAGGCCCCGTTGAACGAGAGCGATCTGATGGACTTTGCCGCCAGGGCGCTGGCGCGCTACAAGCAGCCGCGCCTCTACCAGCATTGCGCCAGCCTGCCGCGCAGCGCGAATGGCAAACTCTCTCGCCGCGCATTGCGGGCCAGTTTCGAGGCCGATACATGATCCCGCTTGACATATGGTCCGACCCGATCTGCCCCTGGTGCCTGATCGGCAAGACACGGCTGGACCGGGCGCTGGAATCGCGCCCCGATCATCCCTTCGATATCCGCTGGCGCCCCTTTCAGCTCAACCCCGACATGCCGGCAGAGGGGATGGACCGCGACGAGTACATGGCGCTGAAATTCGGCGATGCGGATGGTGTCGTGAACGCCTATCGCCCTGTGGTCGAGGCGGCGGAACAATCGGGCGTGACCCTGGATCTGCCAGCGATCACCCGCACGCCCAACACGCTGAACGCGCATCGCCTGATCCACTGGGCCGGGCTGGAAGGGCGGCAGACCGCAATGGTCTCAGCCCTGTTTCGCGCCTATTTCCAGCAGGGCCGCGACATCGGCGACCCCCACACCCTGACCGATCTGGCCGAGGGCTGCGGGATGGACCGCGACATGACCGAACGCCTTCTGGACAGCGATGCCGATGCCCAACTGATCCGTGATGCGGACCGCGATGCCCGCGCGCGCGGCATCCAGGGCGTGCCCTGTTTCATCCTGAACGGGGAATACGCAATCACGGGCGCGCAACCTGTGACACTATGGCAAGAGGTCATCGACGATCTGCGCGACGGGGCCGCAAGGTGAGCCGCTGGACCCCGACCCGCCCGCTGGGATTTGGCGAATTCGTAGCGCTGATGGCGCTGCTGATCTCGACCGTGGCCTTTTCCATCGACGCGATGCTGCCCGCGCTGCCCACGATCGGACAGGAATTGTCGCCCGACAGCCCTGCGCGCGGGCAATTGGTCATCACGGCCTTTGTGCTCGGGCTGGGGCTGGGCACGCTGGTCTGGGGGCCGGTGTCGGATGCGTTCGGACGCAAATCCGTGTTGCTGGTCGGGATCGCGCTCTATCTGGCGGGGGCGGTGCTGGCGATCTACTCCTGGTCGATCGAAACACTGCTGGCCGCGCGCCTGCTGCAAGGGTTCGGCGGCGCGGCGCCGCGGGTGGTCGCCACGGCTATGGTGCGCGATCTGTATGAGGGGCGCAGCATGGCGCGCGTTACCTCGATCATCATGACATTGTTCGTCCTGGTGCCCGCGCTGGCCCCTTCGGTCGGGGCGGGGATCATCTGGCTGTCGCATTGGCGCATGATCTTTCTGGCCTTCGTCGTCTTTGGTGTCACAGCGGCGCTGTGGCTGATGCTGCGCCAGCCGGAATCGCTGCCGCCAGAGAAACGCCGCCCGCTGCGCCCGCGCGCGCTATGGGCATCGATTGTCGAAATTGTCAGCAACCCGGCAGTGATGGTCTATGTCGTGGCGCTGGCCTTTGCCTTTGCGCCGCTGTTTGCCTGGCTGTCGAACCTGCCCATGATCTTTGATGATGTCTATGACCGCGCCAGCACCTTTCCGTTCTGGTTTGCTGCCACGGCACTGGTGGCGGGCACGGCCAGCATTGTGAATGCGCGGATGGTCATGCGCCTGGGCATGAAGAAGATCGCAACCAGTGCCTTTGCCTGGCAGGCCAGCGTGTCGCTGCTGTTTCTGTGGCTGCTGCAACTGAACCTGCCAGAGCCTTGGGATTTCGGGCTGTTCTTCGTGTTCATGTGTTCGGCCTTCTTTTCCATCGGGCTGACATTCGGCAATCTGAACGCGCTGGCGCTGTTGCCGCTGGGGCATATGGCGGGGATCGGGTCATCCGTGGTGATGGCGCTGTCAACGATGGGGTCCGTCATGATCGCGCTGCCGATCTCGCTGGCCTATGATGGCACGCCGCTGCCCCTGATCACCGGGATGCTGATCTGCGCGAGCGTCGCGCTCTTGCTCATGCTGCTTGCACGCAGAGTTGCGCAGGACGAGACCGCGTGATTTAAGCGAGGGCAGCTTACAGTCTTCGCGCAAAGGGGCGTTCATGGAACTTGTTCTCGCACTTGTGGTCCTGCTGGTTCTGATCGTCCTGCTGGGGCTGAAGATCGTGCCGCAATCGGAAAACTTTGTCGTCACCCGGCTGGGCGCCTATCGGCGCACTCTGGATGCAGGGGTGAATGTCATCATTCCCTTCCTTGACCGGGTGCATTCCAAAGTGCCGGTCAATGATCAGGTGCTCAATGATATCTCGCTGGAGGTGGTGTCAGCTGACAATGTCGTTTATGGCGCGCAGCTTCTGGTCGTCTACCGGATCGTGAACCCCGAGGCGGCGGTGTTCCGCGTCAACAGCATCGACAATCTGGTGATCGGGCTTGTGCAATCGCTGGTACGGTCCGAACTGGGCAAGGTGGAACTGGATCAGGTTCAATCGGATCGCGGATCGCTGAACGTGGCCCTGCTGGAGGCGCTGGAGGATGCCGGCCGGACCTATGGCATCACGATCTCGCGCTCGGAAATCACGGATGTGAAACTGAATGAGACAACGCAGAAGGCCATGGCCGAGGTGCTGGCCGCCGAGCGCGAGCGCCGCGCCGCGATCACCCGCGCCGAAGGGGTGCGCCGCGCCACCGAACTGAACGCCGATGCCGAGCTTTACGAGGCGCAGCGCCGCGCCGACGCCATCCGCGCCATCGCCGAGGCCAATGCCGAAGCCAACCGCGTGATCACCGCCTCGCTGGAAGGGGACCACGCGCGCGAGGCGCTGACCTTCCAGACCGCGCGCATGCAGGTCGAGGCGCTGGAAGGGCTGGCGAAGTCCGACAATGCCAAACTGATCATGCTGCCCGGCGGGCCATCCAACGCCTTCCGCGAGGCGGCGGCCATCCTGAAAGAGATCTGAGGCCATGGACCTGTTTGCGCTGCCTGACTGGGTGATCTGGGGGCTGATCGGCGCCGTTTTGCTGGGCGCCGAGATGCTGACCACTGCCTATGTCGCCCTTGGCTTTGCCATCGGCGCGGTCGTGACCGGGCTGATCACCTGGATGTTTCCGGGGCTGCATATCTTCGTGCAGGCGCTGATCTGGGCAGCAGTCGGGCTGGCAGTCTGGCTGGGTTTTGCGCGCTGGCACAAACTGCGCCGCAAGACCCAGCGTGACATCAACGATTTCGACTCGCTTGATTCGCTGCCTCGCTCGGATCGCAGGCCACCAAAGGATCAGGACTGACCTGATTGCGCTGCCCCCGTGCCCGGCACGGGACGCTCCCGTGACGGGCCCCGCCTCATCCTGAGCGGGTGCGCAGATCACTGCACCTCAGCCGTTATAGAGCCCTTCATAGATCGGTGACAGGGTTTCCGTGTCAAACAGCGATGACACGGATGTGCCTTTCCATGTGTTCAGGATGCCTTGGGCAAACATCGGGGCTGTCGGCACAATGCGGATATTCGGGGCGTCCATCACCGCATCGGTCGGGGTGATCGAATCGGTGATCACCAGCGATTTCATGACCGAATTGGTGATCCGCTCGACTGCGGGGCCGGACAGCACCCCATGGGTGATGTAGCTGTGCACCTCGGTCGCGCCGGCCTCGACCAGCACTTCGGCGGCCTTGCACAGCGTTCCAGCGGTGTCGCAGATGTCATCGACGATGATGCAGGTCTTGCCGGTCACGTCCCCGATCACCGTCATCTCGGCCACTTCGCCCACTTTCTCGCGGCGTTTGTCCACGATGGCCAGCGCACAGCCCAGCCGCTTGGCCAGTTCGCGCGCCCGCGCCACGCCGCCGACATCGGGCGAGACGATGGTCACATCCTCCAGCCGCCCCTTGAAATGATGCTGCACATCCAGTGCAAAGACCGGCGCGGCATAGAGGTTATCGACCGGAATATCGAAAAAGCCCTGGATCTGCGCGGCATGCAGGTCCAGCGTCAGGATACGCTCGATCCCCGCCTGCGTGATCATGTTCGCCACCAGCTTGGCCGAAATCGGCGTGCGCGCCTTGGTGCGACGGTCCTGCCGCGCATAGCCGAAATAGGGAATCACCGCCGTGATCCGCGCCGCCGAGGACCGTTTCAGCGCGTCCGCGATGATCAGCAGTTCCATCAGATGATCGTTGGCGGGTTTCGATGTGGACTGGATGATGAACATGTCCTCGCCGCGGACATTCTCGAACACCTCGACAAAGACCTCGCCATCATTGAAGCGTTCCACCCGCGCATCGACCAGCGCGACCGACATGCCGCGATGCAGGCTCATCCGTCGCGCGATGGCCTTGGCCAGAGGCGGGTTGGCATTCCCGGCGATCAGTTTGGGTTCCGAGCGTTCGATCATGGAGGCCGTCCTTGCAAATCCACAGCGTTGACACCGCTTATCACCCCGTTACCGTCTTGCAAACGGCCAAGCCCGGCAAAGGACACAGTGATGGCACATATTGATTACTACCTCAGCCCGATCTCGCCCTGGACCCATCTGGCGGGCGCGCGTCCGGCGCAGATTGCACAGGCCGCAGGCGCCACGATCCGCTACAAACCGCTGGACCCGACCGCGCTGTTCCAGCGCACGGGTGGAAAGGTGCTGGCCGAGCGCCATGAAAGCCGCCAGGCATACCGGTTGCAGGAACTGGAACGCTGGGCCGCGCGGTTGCAAGTGCCGCTGAAGATGCGGCCCGCGCATTTTCCGACCAACCCGGCGCCCGCATCCTACGCCATCATCGCCGCGCAGGAAGCGGGCGGCGATGTCGGTCCGCTGGTCCATGCGCTGACCCGCGCCTGCTGGGAAGAAGATCGCAACATCGCCGAGGATGAGGTGATCCGCGATTGCCTGAACGCGACCGGTTTCGACCCGGCGCTGAGCTTCAGCGGCATGATGCAGGGCGCAGAGATCTATCCCCGCAATCTGGAAGAAGCGGTCGCCGCAGGTGTGTTCGGCCTGCCCTTTTTCATAACGGGTGAGGCGCGGTTCTGGGGGCAGGACCGGCTGGATTTTCTTGCCGCGCATCTGGAGGTGCCCACGCAGCCCTGATTTGCCGACCTTGCGTGACCAAAGCAAAGACCCCGCGCAACCAGTTGCGCGGGGTCTTTGAAACTTGTGATCTGAAAATCAGGCTGCTTCGGCTGCCGCCGCTGCGTTGCGCCGTTCGCTTTCTTCGCGCGACAACGCAACCGACGTGCGCACACCCTTGGCCACGAATTCCATCAGACCGGAGACGACACGCTCGTTGGGGTCGATGCCCGCACAGCTCAGCACTTCGCGACCATCGCGCGAGCGCGCCCAGCGGGCGATCTGCTCGGGGCCGTTGCCGTATTTCTTGTCATCGGCGATCGCGTCATCCAGAGCGGCCAGTACCACGGCCGCAAACAGCTTGCGGGCGCGTGCGCCTTGCTCGTGTGTAAAGGCCGTTCCATCTGCTGCGTCAAACATCATTCAGTCCTTGTTCTTGCTCTTGCATTCACCGCTCGAACCGGCATACGCCTTTTTCACATTGATTCGCTACGTCAAGGGCGCATGTCTCCTATGCACCTAACGCATAGCTTGTCACCCGCGATACGGTTCTTGCGCCGGTCCCATCCCCGCGATATAGGCGAGACGCATCTCGGTTCAAGGTCAAGGCAAGGGTCGCACATGCCCAGAATCAATGGAAATGAAATCCGCCCCGGCAATGTCCTGGAACACGATGGCGGCTTGTGGGTGGCGGTCAAGGTCGGTCATGTGAAACCCGGCAAGGGCGGCGCCTTTGCACAGGTCGAGATGAAGAACCTGCGCGACGGGCGCAAGCTGAACGAACGGTTCCGGTCGGATGACAAGGTCGAGCGTGTGCGGCTGGAACAGAAAGACCAGCAGTTTCTGTATGAAACCGATGGCCGACTGGTGGTCATGGACATGGAATCCTTTGAACAGGTCGAACTGGATGCCGAAATTCTGGGCGAACGCCGCCCGTTCCTGCAGGATGGCATGACGGTCACTGTCGAATATTACGGGGAAGAGCCGCTGAACGTGTCGCTGCCGCAAAAAGTGATATGCAAGGTTGTCGAAACCGAACCGGTGGTCAAGGGACAGACAGCGGCCAACAGTTTCAAGCCTGCATTGCTGGATAATGGGGTGCGTGTGCTGGTGCCGCCCTTTGTCGGCCAGGACGAAGATATCGTCGTGAATACCGAGACGTCCGAATACTCCGAGCGCGCCTGAGCCCATATCACTTTTATCTGAAACGGGCTTGCTGCATCGCAGCCCGCTGTCGTAACGAACTCCGAGTAACTGCCTGATGGAGCGTTGCGATGCGCCTTGCCCTTGCCCTGCTGGCCTTGCCGGTTCTTGCAACCGATGCCACCGCGCAGGCGGCGCAGGCAAGCCTGACCTGGTCCGAGGCGGCCGAACTTGGGTCCGAAGCCGTTATCCTGATCCGCACGGATGAAGGCACGCCACTGATCACGCTGCGCGAACGCGTGGATGAGGGCAGCACCAGCGCCCGGCTGGACCTGCCCGCCCTGACCACGAATGCAGCCAGCATTCAGGCAGGGCTGGTCACCGAGGGGCGCGTTGTCGCCCAAAGCGCACAATCGGAAATTTCGGTGCGGGATTTCGATCTGGACCTGTCGCTGCGCCGCGCCTTTGCAGTCGGTTTCAGCGATATCTGGGGCTGCGCCGATCAGCAGATCGTTCAGATCACATGGGGCGAGGGCGGGCTGCGCGCCGACACGGACGCGACCACCGCCGAGCTGACCCCGTCCGAAGTTGACGACGTATATCTGGGCAGCGGCGGCAACCGTGTAGCCTTTGGCGGCAATGTCGCCGAGATTTCGCTTTCAGGGCAGGACCTTGGCACCTGCAGACCGATGCTGTTCGCCCCGGTGCTGCCGATGCAGATTTCCGGTGCTGACAGTTCATGGCGCCTGCATCTGGGCGAGGATGCCGCGGAACTGACCCTGCCTGACCAGCCGGAGGACACGCAGATTTTCGGCGACATGCGCATGTCCGCGCCGCGCGACAATACGATCCGCATTGCCGCGGACGGGCTGGAGCTGCGTCTGGACGACAGCCCGTGCCGCACATCTGTGACCAACCTGCTGTATCCGGTGACTGTGCAGCTTGCCCAGCCCATTCTGGGTGGGAGCGCGCTTGGATGCGGGGGCAATGCGCTTGACCTGCTGGCTGGTCCGACATGGGAGGTGACAAGCCTGTTCGGAGTGCCCTTTGGGGCGGATATGCCCGCAATGACCTTGCAGGTCGCAGGCGCGCAGATTTCCGGGCGCACGGCCTGCAATCGCTATCTGGGCCGCGCAACGATCGAGGACGACCGCCTGAGCCTGCGCGAACTGGGCACCACGCGGCTTGCCTGCCCCACGAACAAGAGCAATCTGGAACTGCGTTTTCTTGATGCGTTGGAAGGGGCGACCGGCTTTGATATCTGGCAGGATGGCGGCTTGACCCTGCGCACCGGACCCTTCCCGTTGCTGACGGCGCGCCGGCGCTAGAAGGCCGGCTGCGTGCCGGTCTCCTTGACCGCCTCCATTACCACATGGGTCGAGGTCGAGGTGATATGCGGCAGACCGGATATATGTTCGGCCAGCACCCGGCGATAGGTGGCGATATCGCGGCTGCGCACTTTCAGCAGGTAGTCGAACGCGCCTGCAATCAAATGGCATTCCTCGATCTCTGGCACAGTGCGCACGGCGTCATTGAACGCGCGCAGCGCGGCTTCGCGCGTGTCGGACAGCTTGATCTCGACAAAGGCGATATGGGCCGCATCTATGGCATGGGGATCAATCTGTGCGCGGTAGCCCGTGATCACGCCCTGCTCTTCCAGCCGCCGCAGCCGCGCCTGGGTCGGTGATTTTGTCAGCCCGATTCGGGTTGCCAGTTCGGTCACGCTGATACGCCCCTCGACAGCGAGGTGACGCAGAATGGCATGGTCGAAACTGTCCAGTCTGATGCGGTCCATTGTATTGTGCTTTCTACAGTCTAAAGCCGATAATCCCGAACTTTCTGCCATTTCAGGCAACAAGTAACAATCTTTTCTGACATACTCAGGGCATCTTCCGCCAAGAGGTTCGCCATGCCGACTGAAATGCTGCCCCGCTCGATCAGCCATGACATCCTGCGCGACGAGGCGCAGCTCGTGGCAGAGGCCACAGCCACCGCCGCGCTTGACGCAGATGCGCGCAACCGGATCACCCGCCGCGCGACGCAGCTTGTCACCGATATCCGTACAAGCGACTCGCCTGGGCTGATGGAGGTGTTTCTGGCCGAATACGGCCTGTCCACGGATGAGGGGATCGCCCTGATGTGTCTGGCCGAGGCGCTGTTGCGTGTGCCGGATGCCGAAACGATGGATGATCTGATCGAGGACAAGATCGCGCCTTCGGACTGGGGGCGGCATATGGGTAAATCCTCGTCCAGTCTGGTCAATGCCTCGACCTGGGCGCTGATGCTGACCGGACGGGTCCTGGATGACCGCGGCGTGACGGCTGCACAAGCGCTGCGCGGGGCGATCAAGCGTCTGGGCGAGCCAGTGATCCGCACGGCTGTCGGACGCGCCATGAAGGAAATGGGACGGCAATTCGTGCTGGGCGAAAGCATCGACTCCGCCATGGCCCGCGCCGCAAAGATGGAGGCGCGCGGCTATTCCTATTCCTACGATATGCTGGGCGAGGCCGCGCGCACCATGGCGGACGCCAGGCGCTACCACCGCGCCTATGCCGAGGCGATCAAGGCCATCGGTGCGCGCGCAAGCGGCAATGACATCCGCACCAACCCGGGCATCTCGGTCAAGCTGTCGGCCCTGCACCCGCGCTATGAGGTCGCCCAGCGCGACCGCGTGATGACGGAACTTGTCCCGCGCCTGCGCGAATTGGCGCGGCTGGCAGCCGGGCTGGGGCTGGGCTTCAATATAGATGCCGAGGAATCAGACCGCCTGGCCCTGTCGCTCGAAGTGATCGGCGAAGTGCTGCGCGACCCCGAATTGCAGGGCTGGGACGGCTTTGGCGTCGTGGTGCAGGCTTATGGCCCGCGCGCCGCCGACACGATCGACTGGTTGGGGGACCTGGCCGAGCGGCTGGACCGCAAGCTTATGGTACGACTGGTCAAGGGCGCCTATTGGGACACCGAGATCAAGCGCGCGCAGGTCATGGGGCTGGACGGGTTTCCGGTACTGACCCGCAAGGATGCAACGGATGTGAATTACATCGCCTGTGCGCGCAAACTGATGGGCTGGCACAAGCGGATCTATCCGCAATTCGCCACTCATAACGCGCATACTGTCGCTGCCGTTCTGGAAATTGCGGCCCAGACCGGGGTCAGCGCGCTGGATTACGAATTCCAGCGCCTGCATGGCATGGGCGAGCAGTTGCATGATCTGGTGATGCGCGGTGAAGGCACGCGCTGCCGAATCTACGCACCTGTGGGCGCGCACAAGGACCTGCTGGCCTATCTCGTGCGCCGCCTGCTGGAGAACGGGGCGAATTCATCCTTCGTCAACCAGATCGTGGATGAAAATGTCCCCCCTGCAGAGGTCGCAGCCTGCCCCTTTGCCGCGCTCGAGGCGCAGGGCTCAGGCCCGAACCCCAAAATCACACGCGGGCCGGACCTGTTCGGCACGGGGCGGCGCAATGCGCGCGGCTGGGACCTGACCGCCGCCGCCGATCTGGACGAGATCGCGCAGGCGCGCGCACCATGGCGCAGCACGGTCTATGCCGCCGGGCCACTGCTGGCAGTCAATGCTGCTGGCGGCACTGCGCAGCCCGCCACGAACCCTGCCGATCCGCGCGACAGCTTGGGCACCGTGACCCCGGCCACGCCCGAGGATGTCGCCGCCGCGCTGGGCCACGCGCGCGCCTGGGGGGATGATGCCACGCTGCGCGCCGATGTGCTGCGCCGGGCGGCCGACCTTTATGAGCAGCATTTCGGCGAGTTGTTCGCCCTCGTGGCGCGCGAGGCCGGAAAATCGCAGGCCGACGCGGTCGGCGAGTTGCGCGAAGCCGTGGATTTCCTGCGCTACTACGCCGCGCAGGCCCCCGACCTGCCGCATCCGGCGCGAGGGTTGTTTGTCTGCATCAGCCCGTGGAATTTTCCGCTGGCCATCTTTTCCGGTCAGATCGCGGGCGCGCTCGCCGCCGGCAATGGCGTGCTGGCCAAACCTGCGGAACAGACCCCGCTGATCGCCTGGCGCGCGACACAATTGCTGCATGAGGCCGGTGTGCCGCGCGATGTGCTGCAACTGCTGCCCGGTGACGGCGCAACGGTCGGGGCAGCGCTGACATCGGATGCGCGGGTGAATGGCGTGGCCTTCACCGGCTCGACCGAGACGGCGCGCGTGATACAGGCCGCGATGGCTGAGCATCTGGCCCCCGGCGCGCCACTCATCGCCGAAACGGGCGGGCTGAACGCGATGATCGTGGACAGCACGGCCCTGCCGGAACAGGCAGTGCGCGATGTGCTGGCGTCGAGCTTTCAGTCGGCAGGGCAGCGCTGCTCGGCACTACGCTGCCTCTATGTGCAGGAGGATGTGGCCGACGAGTTCCAGAAGATGCTCTTTGGTGCGATGGACGAGTTGCGGCTGGGCGATCCTTGGGATCTGAGTTGCGATGTCGGCCCCGTCATCGACGCCGAGGCGCAGGCAGGGATCACGGCCTATGTGGAGCAGGCGCGCGCCAATGGGCAGGTATTGCATGAACTGGCCACGCCGGGTGACGGGCGCTTCGTCGCGCCCGTCGTGATCCGCGTGCCGGGCATCAAAGCGCTGGAGCGCGAGATATTCGGGCCCGTGCTCCATCTTGCAACCTTCAAGGCGAAGGATCTGGACCGCGTGCTGGCGGATGTGAATGCCACGGGCTACGGGCTGACATTCGGGCTGCATACGCGCATCGATTCCCGCGTGCAGCATGTGGTCGAACGGGTCGATGTCGGCAATGTCTATGTCAATCGCAACCAGATCGGGGCCGTGGTGGGCAGCCAGCCCTTTGGCGGCGAAGGGCTGTCGGGCACCGGCCCCAAGGCGGGCGGGCCGCATTATGTCACACGCTTCACCCGCCAGCCTGCGGATGAGAGCGACGCGCAGGCTGATCGCGTGACCAAGGCCCAGTTGGAGGCCGCGCTGCGCAAGAGCGCGCTGCCTGCACCGCAACCAGTGCAGGACATGCCTGGCCCGACCGGAGAGGCAAACCGCCTGAGCGCGCATCCCCGTGCGCCGCTGCTGTGTTGCGGCCCTGGCGCAGAGGTCGCCAAGGCGCAGGCGCGGGCGGTGCGCGCGCTGGGGGGGCAGGCGATTGAGTTGCCTGGCCTGCCCGAGGGGCTGGAGAAGCTTGACGGGTTCAGCGGTGTGATCTTCTGGGGCGCGCCTGACGCCGCACGCGCGATCGGGCGCGCGTTGGCGCAACGCGACGGCGCGATTGTGCCGCTGATCACTGACTGGCCCGATGCCGGGCATGTTCTGAATGAACGTCATCTGTGCGTGGACACGACCGCATCGGGCGGGAACGCGCAATTGCTGGCCGAAGTCGGCGGCTGAGGCGCAGTGTGGGGGGCGCTGCCCCCCGCTTCGCTCCCCCCGGGATATTTTTGCAAAGATGAAAGAGGGTTATTCAGCAGCCTGCGCTGTGGTCGCCTCGATCTCTTCGGCCTTGCGTTCGACCTGTTCGACAATGTGCTCGATCATCTGGTCATTGCTCAGCTTGTGGCTTTGCTTGCCGGCAAGATAGACCATGCCCGAACCGGCACCGCCGCCGGTGAAGCCGACATCCGTCATCAGCGCCTCTCCGGGGCCATTGACGACGCAGCCGATGATCGAGAGCGACATCGGGGTCTTGATATGGGCCAGCCGCTCTTCGAGGATGCTGACCGTTTTGATCACGTCAAACCCCTGCCGCGCGCAGGACGGGCAAGAGATGATATTGACGCCGCGATGGCGCAGGCCGAGCGATTTCAGGATCTCATAGCCGATCTTGACCTCTTCCACCGGGTCGGCCGACAGCGACACGCGGATCGTGTCGCCAATGCCCATCCACAGCAGATTGCCCAGACCGATAGCGGATTTAACAGTGCCCGCGATCATCCCGCCCGCTTCGGTGATGCCCAGATGGATGGGCGCATCCGTCGCCTCGGCCAGCCCCATATAGGCGGCAGAGGCGAGGAACACGTCCGACGCCTTCACGCTGATCTTGAAATCAAAGAAGTCATTGTCCTGCAGGATGCGGATATGGTCGAGGCCCGACTCGATCATCGCCTCGGGGCAGGGTTCGCCATATTTTTCCAGCAGGTGCCGTTCAAGCGAACCGGCATTGACGCCGATCCGGATGGAGCAATTATTGTCACGCGCGGCCTTTATGACCTCGCGCACGCGGGTCGCATCACCGATATTGCCGGGATTGATGCGCAGAC
>REDZ01000179.1 GCA_007695345.1 Paracoccaceae bacterium
CGGCAGGCGCTTGCGCAGATAGCCGGTCGAGCTGATCTGGCGCAGCACTTCCAGCGAGCGCGAGGCCGCATCGTCTGACACTTCCGCGACATTACGCACGCCTTCATTCTCGCCTGCGCCCAGATCGTCGAAAGCCGTGCCTGCAGGTTTCACATGCGCCAGATCGGTGCGGTCCAGATAGCTGACCGCCAGTTCGCGGAAGATGTAATCCAGGATCGAGGTCGCATTCTTGATCGAATCATTGCCCTGCACCATGCCCGCCGGTTCAAACCGGGTGAAGGTGAAGGCATCGACGAATTCCTCGAGCGGCACCCCGTATTGCAGGCCGACCGACACGGCGATGGCGAAATTGTTCATCATCGCGCGGAAGCCAGCACCTTCCTTGTGCATGTCGATGAAGATCTCGCCCAGCTTGCCGTCACCATATTCGCCGGTGCGCAGATAAACCTTGTGGCCGCCCACGATGGCTTTTTGCGTGTAGCCCTTGCGGCGTTCCGGCAGTTTTTCGCGATTGCGGCGGATCACTTCCTTGACGATCACCTTCTCGACGATCTTCTCGGCAATGACCTGCGCTTTCTGCTGTGGCGTGCCGGATTCGAGCACTTCCTCGGCGTCCTCGTCATCCTCGATCAGCGCGGCGGCCAGCGGCTGCGACAGTTTGGACCCGTCACGATAGAGCGCATTGGCCTTGATCCCCAGCGACCAGGACAGTTCATAGGCCGCCAGCGTTTCCTCGATGCTGGCCGAGTTGGGCATGTTGATGGTCTTGGAAATCGCGCCCGAGATGAAGCTTTGCGCCGCCGCCATCATGTGGATATGGCTGTCCACCGACAGATAGCGCGTGCCTTTCTTGCCGCAGGGATTGGCGCAATCGAACACGACGTAATGCTCGGGCTTGAGATGCGGTGCCCCTTCCAGTGTCATGGTGCCGCAGACATGGTCATTCGCGGCCTCGATCTGCGCGCGGTCAAAGCCCAGATGGCGCAGCAGGTCGAATCCGGGGTTGTTCAGCTCTGCCGCCGGGATGCCCAGCGTCTCGCGGCAGAAGGCCTCGCCCAGTGTCCATTGATTGAACACGAAGCGGATATCAAAGGCCGAGGGCAGCGCGGCCTCGATCTTGGCGATCTCGTCCTTGCCAAAGCCATGGCCGATCAGGCTGGTATGGTTGATGCCGGGGGCCTGACCCAGCGACCCGTGCCCGACAGCATAGGCAATGATCTCGCCAATTTCGGATTCGCGGTAGCCCAGCTTGCGCAGGGCGGCGGGGACCGACTGGTTGATGATCTTGAAATAGCCGCCGCCGGCCAGTTTCTTGAACTTCACCAGCGCGAAATCGGGCTCGATGCCCGTCGTGTCGCAGTCCATCACCAGCCCGATGGTGCCGGTGGGCGCGATCACGGTGGCCTGCGCGTTGCGGTAGCCATGCGCCTCGCCCAGGCTCAGCGCCTCGTCCCAGGCGGCGCGGGCCAGATCGACCAGTCGTGCGTCGGGGCAGTTGCCCGCGTCCAGCGCCACCGGGGCGACATTGACGCTTTCGTAATCCGCCTCTCCATGGGCTGCACGGCGGTGGTTGCGGATCACGCGCAGCATGTGATCGGCATTCTTCTTGTAGCCGGGGAACGCGCCCAGTTCGCCCGCCATCTCGGCCGAGGTGGCGTAGCTGACGCCCGTCATCAGTGCGGTCAGCGCGCCGCACAGCGCGCGACCCTCATCCGAATCGTAGCCATAGCCCATGTTCATGAGCAGCCCGCCGATATTGGCATAGCCCAGCCCCAGCGTGCGGAACTCGTAAGAGCGCTGCGCAATCTCGCGAGAGGGGAACTGCGCCATCATCACGCTGATTTCCAGCGTGATCGTCCACAGCCGCGTGGCATGCATGTAGCCTTCGGCGTCGAATGATTCGCTGTCATAGAATTTCAGCAGGTTCATCGAGGCCAGATTGCAGGCCGTGTCATCGAGGAACATGTATTCCGAGCACGGGTTCGATCCGCGAATGGGGCCATCCGCCGGGCAGGTATGCCAGGAATTCACCGTGTCGTGGAACTGGATGCCCGGATCGGCACAGGCCCAGGCCGCATGGCCCACCTGATCCCACAATTCGCGCGCCTTGACGGTCCTGGCGACCCTGCCATCCGTGCGGCGCAGAAGTTCCCAATCCGCATCGTCCTTCACGGCTTGCAGGAAAGCGTCGGTCACACGCACCGAGTTGTTCGAGTTCTGCCCCGAGACTGTGACATAGGCCTCAGAGTCCCAATCCGTGTCATAGGTCGGGAACTCGATGCTGTCATAGCCCTGCCGGGCATATTGCAGCACGCGACCCACATAGGTTTCCGGGATCATCGCCTTTTTCGCGGCCTTGATCGCGGATTTCAGGGCCGGGTTCCTGGTCGGGTCAACGGCATCCTCCGTGCTGCCATCCCATGCCCGGATCGCGCCGAAAATATCGTTCAGACGCGCTTCGTGCAGTTTGGAACCGGCAACAAGAGAGGCGACCTTTTGTTCTTCGATCACCTTCCAGTTGATGAATTCCTCGATATCGGGATGGTCCATATCACAGATGACCATCTTGGCCGCGCGGCGCGTGGTCCCGCCCGACTTGATCGCGCCAGCGGCCCGATCACCGATTTTCAGGAAACCCATCAACCCGGAGGATTTACCGCCGCCCGACAGTTTCTCACCTTCACCACGCAGTGAGCTGAAATTGGTCCCGGTGCCGGAACCATATTTGAACAGGCGCGCCTCGCGCACCCAGAGATCCATGATGCCGCCGTCATTCACCAGATCATCGCTGACAGACTGGATGAAGCAGGCATGCGGCTGCGGGTGTTCATAGCTGGATTTCGACTTCACCAGCTTGTGGGTAAAGGGATCGACATAGAAATGCCCCTGGCTGGGACCATCGATGCCGTAAGCCCAGTGCAGGCCGGTGTTGAACCATTGCGGGCTGTTGGGCGCGGCCATCTGTGCGGCCAGCATGAAGCGCATTTCGTCGAAATAGGCGCGGGCATCTTCTTCGGTCGCGAAATAGCCGCCTTTCCAGCCCCAGTAGCACCATGCGCCCGCCAGCCGGTCAAAGACCTGCTTGGCCGATGTCTCGCCGGTAAAGCGGTCATCCTCGGGCAGCTCTGCCAGTGCGTCCTGATCCGGGACCGAACGCCACAGGAATTCCGGCACGCCATCTTCCGCCACGCGCTTCAGGCGAGCGGGCACACCGGCCTTGCGGAAGTATTTCTGCGCGATCACGTCCGACGCGACCTGGCTCCAGTTGCTAGGCACCTCGACCGCGTCATTGCGGAACACGATAGTCCCGTCCGGATTGCGGATTTCGGACACTGTCGTAGTGAAATCCAGTGCCGCGTAGGCATCTTGTCCTGTGGTGGTGAAATGCCGCTCGATGATCATCTGCCAATCGCCCCTTCGTTTCTGACCCGTGTTCTGCCGTTCTCCGGCATGTCTGTCGCCGGAACAGGCGGGCCAAGACGGTACGGCACGACTGTCTGTGTGCCGGATCAGCGTGACCGGCAGCAGCTGCAACAGGATGACGTAATGTCCGAGCCGCGCGCCCCACTGCTGATTGTGTGTGCAACCATATGTAGTGGTGTCCGTAGCGACAGGGCACAATCTGGCGTATAAGGCCTGTCCGCGTCAACGGGAAATATCGCCAAACGGAACACAAAATTAACTTGACCTCTGGCGGCTGCCGCCAAGCCACTGATCCGACTCAAAAGTTAATGAAACAGGGGGCCAGATATGCAAAAAGACCGTTGCGAAACCGCAACGGTCTTTTTGAATGGAGCGGGCGATGAGATTCGAACTCACGACCCTTACCTTGGCAAGGTAATGCTCTACCCCTGAGCTACGCCCGCACCGATCTGATGAGCGCGGCTTACAAACTATCGGGCACCCCTGCAAGAGGGAAATCCGCGCGCCGTGAAAATTTCCGCGGTGCGCACGGCGATGTAATATCCCTGTAACCTTCTTCGGGCAGGCTCGGTCCTGTCACCGGTACATCCGGCGGGAACCGCGCGACAGGGATCGCGTTTCCAAGCGGAAGGGGAAATATCATGGACACGAAAGCGGACGATTTCACATTTGTCGATGACCTGCGCGATCTCCGCAGGCTGGAAGGGGCGATCGGCCAGTTGGACACGGCAGACGCGACGGCGCGGCGCGAAGATGCGCAATCGGTGATCGCGCGGCTGGCGCGGCGGCTGACAATGCCGGGAGTCAGTCGCGGAAATTCCGACTGTCCTTGATCTGGTCCCACGCCCAGACAACTTCCTGCAGGCGCTCTTCATCCTGACGGGCGCCTGCATTGCGGTCGGGATGCAGATCCTTGACCAGGCTCTTGTACTGCTTGCGAATCTCGCTGCGCGACCAGGTATCGCGCGCATCCAGCAGTTCCAGTGCGCGCCGCTCGGTCGGGGGCAGCTTGCGGGTGCTGCCTGATGCAGTGCTGCGCTTGCCGGGGTTCTGGGTCGCCTTGTCGCCCAGCACCTGATGCGGGTCCTCGATTCCCAGCCGCTGCCAGGCCAGCCGCTCATCATTGCCCCCCAGCGGCTTCGTCGCACGGCCCCAGACGCGCTCGCGCTCCATCGAATCCATCATCTCGGCTTCGGTCTGGCCCTCGAAATAGTTCCACCTCAGGTTGTATTCGCGCGCGTGGTCCTTGCAGAACCACAGATACTCATTCAGCTGATCCGGCGATTTCGGGCAGCGATACTTGCCGTCCAACGTGCAGCCCGGATGCTCGCATTGCCGGACCGATGTGTCCCATGCGCCTGACATGCCGCGCCGCCCCCGCGCCCGCTTCTTCTTGTCGGTCGAGGCCCGGATATCGAATTCGAATGGAGATTTGCGGTCCATGAGGTATTGGTTCGTCCTGTTCGCTCGCATATGTGATCACCGCCCCGCCGGGGGGCTTTTCGATCGGAGTGCGACAGTCTAGATATCTTTGCCCAAGGTTTGAAGAGGCAAGAAGAACCCGATGCGGATTTGTGAAGAAATTGAGACGCGCCTGCGTGCGGCCTTTCGCCCCACCGAGTTGCAGGTCGAGGATGACAGCGAAAGCCATCGCGGCCATTCAGGCTGGCGCGAAGGGGGCGAGACGCATTTCAATGTCAGACTGCGTGCACCGGAATTCGCGACAATGAGCCGCGTCGCCCGCCACCGCGCCGTGCATGCCGCGCTGGGCCCCGAACTGGTCGGGCGCATCCACGCGCTCGCGCTCGATATCGGCGCTTGATGCCCCGCGTTACTCGGCCTCGGGCGAGTCCGAGCGGCGCGACAGAAAGGCGGGTTCGCGGCGGCTGTCATGAATGCGCGCCGTGTCCGAGGGCGGGCGCAAGCTGGGCGTTGTCTCTTCGGGCTCCGAGCGTGCAGCAGGTGCAGAGGGTGCGGCTGGCGACGTCTCCGACTGTGCGAAATGCTCGGCCAGCGCCTCGGCGCTGGGGCGGCGGAAGATCAGCAGATAGTTCTGCACGGTCTGCTTGCCGGTCAGGCCCTTGCGTTCCTCGCTCGGCAGGGATTCGGTGCGCCAGAATTCCCACCCCTCGGTCGCCATCTCGTTCAGCAGCGATGTGAACTGATGCGCAAAACGCTCCGGCTGGGTTTTCAGGCCCTTGACCTTGGGGCTGCTGCTGGGCGCGGGCAGGGCAAGATACTCGTGACTTTGCATCGCTGTTCCTGACAGATTTCTGGCCCGTTCACTGGCTGGCCGGGCGCGACCGCATTACGTCAGAACCGACAGGCATGCAACCACGTGCCCTGCAGCAAACGCCAGAGCACCGCGTGATTGTGATAACTGAAAAATGGTGAGCCCGACAGGATTCGAACCTGTGACCCACTGATTAAAAGTCAGTTGCTCTACCAACTGAGCTACGGGCCCACGCATGTGCCGCTGCATAGAAAAGCCTTTCCGGCGGGTCAAGGGCTAATCTGACGCAGTGACGTTCTAACTGCCATCGCGTGTATCTGCCGACTGGTCAGCGCAGGCCGGACCCACTATATCGGCGCCATGGATATGCAGGACAGGCCGCTTGCATTCGCAAAGATGCACGGTGCCGGAAATGATTTCGTCATCATCGACTCGCGCGGGGGCGACGCGCGCGGGGGGATGACCGCTGCGCTGGCGCGGGCCATCGGTGACCGGCATCGCGGGGTGGGCTATGACCAGTTGGCCGAACTGCGCGACAGTGACGAGGCCGATCTTGCGCTGGAGTTCTGGAATGCTGACGGATCGCGATCAGGGGCCTGCGGGAATGCCACGCGCTGTGTGGCCGCGCGGGTCATGGCTGAAAGCGGGGCCGACCGGCTGACATTGCGCACAGCGCGCGGGCGCCTGTTGGCAGAGCGCAATGGTGAGCAGATCTGGGTGAATATGGGCCAGCCGGTGCTGGACTGGCGCGCGATCCCGCTGGCGCGGGAGTGTGATCTGGATGCGCTGCCCCTGCCAGGGCAGCCCGCAGCGGTCGGCATGGGCAATCCGCATTGCATTCATTTTGTCCCCGATGCCGAGGAGGCACCCGTGGCAGAGGCCGGCCCCGTGATCGAACATGACCCGCTGTTCCCCGAGGCCACGAATGTCGAATTCGCCTCGGTCCTCGCGCCCGATCATCTGCGGTTGCGCGTCTGGGAGCGTGGCACCGGCATCACGCTGGCCTGCGGGTCCGGGGCCTGTGCCACGGCTGTGGCCGCGCATCGGCGCGGGCTGACGGGGCGGCGCGTGACGCTGAGCGCCGATGGCGGGGCGCTGCAGGTGGACTGGCGCGCAGACGGGGTGTGGCTCACAGGCCCGGTCGCGCATGTCTTTGACGGGGTTCTGACGCCGCAGATGATGCAGGTCGCGCAATGACCGCCCCGCGCTTTACCACGCTGGGCTGCCGTCTGAATGCCTATGAGACAGAGGCGATGAAGGGGCTGGCCGAGGATGCGGGCTTGCGCGATGCGCAGGTGGTCAATACCTGCGCCGTTACGGCAGAGGCGGTGCGCAAGGCACGTCAGGAAATCCGCCGCCTGCATCGAGACAACCCGGACGCGCCGATCATCGTGACTGGCTGCGCCGCCCAGACCGAGCCGCAAACCTTTGCCGCGATGCCCGAGGTCACGCGCGTCATCGGCAATTCCGAAAAGATGCGGCCCGAAACATGGGCGCAGATGGTGCCCGACCTGATCGGGGCAACCGAACGTGTCCAGGTCGATGATATCATGTCCGTGCGCGAGACGGCGGCGCATCTGATCGACGGGTTCGGCACCCGCTCGCGCGCCTATGTGCAGGTGCAAAACGGCTGCGATCATCGCTGCACCTTCTGCATCATCCCTTACGGGCGGGGCAATTCACGCTCGGTCCCCGCGGGGGTGGTGGTCGATCAGATCAACCGGCTGGTCGGGCAGGGCTATAACGAGGTCGTGCTGACCGGCGTGGACCTGACATCCTGGGGCGCGGACCTGCCGGGACATCCGCGTCTGGGCGATCTGGTGCGGCGCATCCTGCGGCTGACCGATCTGCCGCGTCTGCGGATCAGCTCTATCGATTCAATCGAAGCCGATGACACGCTGATCGAGGCCATCGCGACCGAGCCCCGCCTGATGCCGCATCTGCATCTGTCGCTGCAGGCGGGCGATGACATGATCCTGAAACGGATGAAACGCCGCCATCTGCGCGACGATGCGATCCGCTTTTGTCGCGACGCGCGGGCGCTGCGCCCGGATATGGTCTTTGGCGCGGATATCATCGCGGGCTTTCCGACCGAAAGCGAGGCGATGTTCGAGAACTCGCTGCGGCTGGTCGAGGATTGCGATCTGACTTTCCTGCATGTCTTTCCCTTCAGCCCGCGTCAGGGCACCCCTGCGGCGCGCATGCCGCAGCTTCCTGGTGACGTGATCCGTGCGCGGGCCGCGCGGCTGCGCGCGCGGGGGGCAGAGGCGCTGGCAGCGCATCTGGCCGCGCAGACGGGGGCAGAGCATGACATCCTGATCGAATCGCCCGATCTGGGCCGGACAGGCCAGTTCACCGAAGTACAGTTCGACACGCCGCAGCCCGTCGGTCAGATCATGCGCGCGCGGATCACGGGGCATGACGGGGCGCGGCTGCGCGCCTGACCGTGGCGCCGGGCTCAGTTGCCCAGCGAACAGCCCTGATGGACAAGCATTCCGTCCTCGCTGACAACGCTGACGCGCACGCTCGAGCGGTCGATCGCCCCACCATCCATCTGAAACACGCTCTCGCCCGTGATCGCGCTGCCATTGCGGCTGGAGGACAGGGCGCGCGAGGGGCGGGCGGGGCCCGTCATCTCGACAAGTACGAATTCATCATCGCCCTGGCGTGGCAACTCCAGTGCAGCGCTCAGCCGCAGCCCGCGACTATGGGGCTCCACCGTGCAGGCCACATCGCGCAGCCCGGCGGCGCGGGCGGCGCGGGGGCGGCTGTCGAGCGCCTGTTCAATTGCCGGAACGCGCGCCCCCTTGCCAGAGATGGTCAGGCGCAGGGGCAGATCGGCGGGGATGCAGATATCATCACAGACACCCAGCTTGACGATACCCACCAGTTCGACCGGCGCGCCCGGTATCTGCGGTGTCACCTCGATGGGCAACACGACCTCTCCGGCATAGCCGATGCTGTGAAAGCCCGATGACATGAACAGCCGCGGCTCGGGCCAGTGCACGCGCGCCTGCGAAAGATTGTCCGATTCCGACCAGTCGAAGCGCGGCGCGATGCCGCTTTCGCCCGGATGGCGCCAATAGGTGATCCAGTCCTGCGCAAGCGACAGGTGCAGGGCCGCGATATAGGTGCCCGCATCGGTCTGCCAGCCGGGTTTCATCCGGGCCTCGACAATCTCGGATATGCGCGGACTCTGGGCGTGCAGCAGTTGCGGCACGGCAAGCGCCGGGGTCAGGGCAAGGGCGAGTGAGAATGCACGCAAGGTTTTCATCCGGTCTAATGTCCGCGCTGCGCCGGGAAAGAGAAGTCACAACCGCGCGACCTTTCCGCGCTGTGATGATTCCACCTCATCTGCCGCGCCGTCGCCCCTTGGCAAGCCTGGTTTTGCAAGGCATGCTTTGTCCATGAACCCTGCCGATGCCCCCGACGACCCGCCGCCGGACACACTTGCCGGCAAGTTGCTTGTCGCCATGCCGGCCATGCCCGACCCCCGATTCGCGCATTCGGTCATCCTGCTTTGCGCGCATTCACCCGATGGCGCGATGGGTGTCATGGTCAACAAGCCGCTGCCCGATCTGAACCTGCAGAAATTGCTGGAACATCTGGAGCTGCCACTGCCGGGCACGGAAAGCGGCCTTGCTGACGCCCCCGCCGACATGGCCGTGCATTTCGGCGGCCCGGTCGAGACGGCGCGCGGTTTCGTGCTGCATTCGCCCGACGTCGTGACCGAAGAGGGCAGTCTGGATGTGGCCGCGGGAATCGTGCTGAGCACATCGGTCGAGATACTGGCCGAAATGGCGCGTGGGCAGGGCCCTGCACAGGCGCTGACCGCGCTGGGCTATGCCGGATGGGGGGCAGGCCAGTTGGAAGACGAATTGCAGGCCGGGGGGTGGCTGTTGACCGATGCGACCCCGACGCTGGTCTTTGGCACGGATGATTCGCTGAAATGGTCAGCGACATTGTCGGGCATGGGGGTGGACCCGCGGCTGCTGTCAGGGGCGACTGGTCACGCCTGATCGCCCAGCGCGTCCGACCCCGTTCCGACCAGTGCTTCGGCAAATTCCTCGGGATCAAACGCCTGCAGATCGTCGATCTGTTCCCCCACACCTATGGCGTGGATCGGCAGGCCGAAACGGTCTGCCAGCGCCACCAGCACCCCGCCGCGCGCCGTGCCATCCAGCTTGGTCATCACCAGCCCCGAGACATCGGCGAGTTTGCGAAAGATCTCGACCTGATTGAGCGCGTTCTGCCCGGTCGTCGCATCCAGAATCAGAAGCGTGTTATGCGGCGCTTCGGGGTCGAGCTTGCGCAGGACGCGCAGGATCTTGGCCAGTTCCTCCATCAGATCGGCGCGATTCTGCAACCGCCCGGCCGTGTCGATCATCAACAGGTCCGCGCCCTCGCTGCGCGCGCGGGTCAGCGCCTCATGGGCCAGGCTGGCGGGGTCCGACCCTTCGGGCGCGGTCATGACCGGCACGCCCGCGCGCTCGCCCCAGACCTGAAGCTGTTCGACCGCAGCGGCGCGGAACGTGTCACCCGCCGCGATGATGACCGATTTTCCGGCGGCGCGAAACTGGCTGGCCAGCTTACCGATGGTCGTGGTCTTGCCTGCGCCGTTCACGCCCACGACCAGCACCACCTGCGGGCGCGCGGGATAGAGCGGCATCGGGCGGGCGACCGGGTCCATGATGCGCGCGATTTCCTGCGCCAGCGCGGATTTGATCTCGGCCACGCTGAGCCTGCGGCCAAAGCGCCCTTCGGCCAGATTGGCGGCCACGCGGGCGGCTGTTTCCACGCCCATATCGGCCTGGATCAGCAGATCCTCGAGATCCTCGAGCATCTCGTCATCCAGCACGCGGCGCGGCCCGGTATCGCGGCCCATCAGCCGCCCCAGCAGGCCGGGTGTCTCGGCAGGCGGGGCCGGGCGCGCAGGTTCTGGTGTCGGCTCTGGCGGGGTGGGGTCAACGGGCGCGGGGGGCGCGGGATCGGGCGCTGTGTCGTCGCTGCCCTCTTCGACCAGCGCTTCCAGCCCCTGATCCAGCTTGGACGAGGATCGGAACATCCGTTCCTTCATCTTCTTGAAAAACGACACGCGCGACCCCTGATGCTGCATGGCTGACCTTGCCAGAGCTATCCGATGCAACGGCTGATGAAAAGCGCCGCGCGTGCAGGCTGGGGCAATTTGCGCGGCTGCAGGGGGCAGGGTGCCATGCTATAGCTTGCGCGTACGTGCCAGAGTCCGAGACATGATCGCCCCCATCCTGCCCTTCGCCCTGATCGCGCTTCTGCCCCTGCCGCTGCTGGGGCTGGGCGCGCTATGGGGTGGCATCTGGGTCTGGCTGGGTCTGGCCTATGTGTCGCTGTTCGCCTTTGGCGTGGATGAGGCTGTGAGCTGGACAACCGCACCTGCAGATCCTGACCAGCCCCTGCCGGGCGCGGATACCCTGTCGGTGGTGCTGGCGCTGGGGCATTTCGCCCTGCTGGGGCTGGCGGTCGCGGGGCTGGCCGGGACGACGGGACTGGCCGGGGCCGAGCGCGTGGGGCTGTTTCTTGGCGCGGGGCTTTATATCGGGCAGGTGAGTGTGGCCAATGCGCATGAGTTGATTCACCGAACGCATCGTGGTCTGTTCGGTCTGGGGAAATGGGTGTTCATCTCGATGCTATACGGGCACGTGACAACCTCGCACCGTTTGCTGCACCATGCCCATGTCGCCACGCCCGAGGACCCGAATTTCCCGCCCAGAGGCACCAGCTTCTACCGCTATCTGCCGCGCAGCATGTGGGGGAACCTGACGCGGGGCTTCGCGGTCGAGCAGGCGCGCGCGAAGCTGAGCGGGCGGCGTAATCCCTATATCGAATATGGGGTGGGGGCGGCGGCGTTCGTTGCGCTGGCCGGGCTGGGATTCGGCTGGGCCGGGGTCGGGGCGCTGGTGGGGCTGGGTCTGTACGCGCAGATGCAGCATGCGCTGGTCGATTATCTGCAGCATTACGGCTTGCAGCGCCGCAAACTGGCCAATGGCCGGTATGAACCGCAGGGCCCGCAGCATAGCTGGAACAGCCCGCATTGGTTCACCTCGTTCATGGCGGTGAATGTCACGCGCCATTCCGACCATCATGCACATCCGGGGCGCAAGTATCCCGCTCTGCAACTTGATAATGCGATGCCCCGACTGCCCTACAGCCTGCCCGCAATGGGCGTGATTGCCTTGATCCCGCCGCTGTGGTTTCGCATGATGGACAGGCGCGTGGCGCGGGTGCTGGCAGATGGATGAAGGACAAGGATGATGCGCGCAGCAGTGACAAGACTGGCCCCGGTTCTGGCAGCGATGCTGGCCTTCGCGCAGGGGGCGACGGCGCAGACGCCAATGAGCGCCGAGGAATTCGAGGCCTATGTGACAGGTCGCACGCTGACCTTCGGCTTTGAGGGGCAGGCCTACGGGATCGAGGAGTTCCGCACCGGGCGGCGCACGACCTGGGCGTTTATCGGCGACGAATGCCGCGAGGGGCATTGGTTCGACCGTGGTGAGCAGATCTGTTTCGTCTATGACGATTTTCCCGCAGAAGAGCATTGCTGGATCTTCTGGGAGGGCGAGCATGGCCTGAATGCGCGCTTCATGGGCGAGGGGAATTCGACCGAACTCTATGAAGTGCAGCGCACATCCCGCCCGCTGATCTGTCCGGGACCCGAGGTCGGTGTGTGAGCGGGCGTCCAGCCCCGGATGCAGCCGTTTTATTGAGTATTTTTGGCAAGATGAAGAGGGTGAAGGGCGCGCTACAGCAGCCTGCCCTGTTCAGGGGGTGTCTCGCGGCGTTTGCCGCGGGGGGCGGCGGTTGCGGGCCGGACGCTCAGGCGGGCATCGCTGAATTCGATCTGCAATTCGGGCTGGGTGCCGGCCTGTGCGGCGTTGGTCACCACCTGATCCTGCGCGTCGCGGACCACAGCATAGCCGCGCGCCAGCGTAGCGGGGTAGCCCAGCGACTGGCGCAGTCGTTCCAGTGCGGCAAGCTCGGCCTGTAGCTGCGCCAGTCGCGCGGTGCTGGCGCGGCTGGCACGGGCGGATTGATCGGTGAGGCGGCGCCGCGCCGTGTCGATCTGCATTCGAATCGTGGCAGGGCGCAGCCCGGCGGTGGCGCGGCCAAGGTCCTGCCCCTTGGCCGCAAGCAGCGCGCGCAGGCTGCCGGGGAAGCGTTCGGCCCATTGGTCGAAGCGTTGCGCGGCGGGAGCGATCAGCGTTTCGGGCCGGGGCAGGGCGCGGGCCAGATCGGTCAGCCGCTGGCGCCTCCCCTCGACCGCCTGCGCGGCGGCGCGCAGCAGGCGTGCATTGGACGTCGCAAGCTGCGCGGCCAGATCGGAATGCACGGGCACGGCCATTTCGGCGGCAGCCGACGGGGTAGGGGCGCGGCGGTCGCTGGCATGGTCGATCAACGTGGTATCGGTCTCGTGCCCCACAGCAGAAATCAGGGGGATGTCGCTGGCGGCAGCGGCGCGCACCACGATTTCCTCGTTGAAGCCCCACAGATCCTCGATCGACCCGCCCCCGCGCGCCACGATCAGCAGATCCGGGCGGGCGATCGCCCCGCCCCTGGGCAGCGCGTTGAACCCGGCGATGGCGCGCGCCACATCCGGGGCGCAGGCCTGCCCCTGCACGGCCACGGGCCAGACGATCACATGCACGCCGAACCGGTCCTGCAGCCGGTGCAGGATGTCGCGGATCACCGCCCCCTGGGCCGAGGTCACGACCCCGATCACGCGCGGCAGATAGGGCAGCGGCCGTTTGCGCGCGGTATCGAAAAGCCCCTCGGCGGCGAGCGCGGCGCGGCGCTTTTCCAGCATGGCCATCAGTGCGCCCGCGCCCGCAGGCTCGACGCTCTCGACGACAAGCTGATATTTGGACTGCGGCGCGAAGGTGGTCAGCCGGCCTGTGGCAATGACCTCCATCCCTTCCTCGGGGCGCACGGTCATGCGCGCGACCTGACCTTTCCAGCTGACGCCCGCGATCACGGCGCGCTCATCCTTGAGGTCGAAATACATATGCCCGGTGCGCGCGACCACCACACGCCCGACCTCGCCGCGCACGCGCACGCGGCCGAATTCGCCTTCGATCACGCGTTTCACCGCGCCCGAAATCTCGGCCACGGTGAATTCGGGGGTGTTGCGGGGGGCGTCTTCGATCAGGTCCATGGGCTGCCCTTGCGTGTCATGCGCCCCCACCCTAGAACGCGCATGGGCTGAGGCCAAGAGAGGGCTGGCAATGAATATTCTTGTGCTGGGCAGTGGCGGGCGCGAACATGCGCTGGCCTGGGCGATCATGCAGAACCCCAAATGCGACCGGCTGATCTGTGCGCCCGGCAATGCAGGCATGGACCAGATCGCTGAATGCGCGGCGCTGGATATCCTGGATGGCAGCCGCGTGGTACAGTTCTGCGAGGAGACCTCGATCGATTTCGTGGTTATCGGGCCAGAGGCGCCGCTGGCCGCAGGCGTGGCCGACCGGCTGCGGGCAGCGGGCATCCTGTGTTTCGGCCCCTCGGCGGCAGCCGCGCGGCTGGAGGCATCCAAGGCCTTCACCAAGGAGATCTGCGCCGCTGTGGGCGCGCCGACGGCCGCCTATGCCCATCTGACCGAGCTTGAGGCCGCGCGCGCCCATATCCGCAGCCATGGCGCGCCCATCGTCATCAAGGCCGATGGGCTGGCTGCCGGAAAGGGCGTGATCGTGGCCCGGACCGAGGCAGAGGCGCTGGACGCGGTGGCCACCATGTTCGCGGGCGAATTCGGCACTGCCGGCGCCGAGGTCGTGATCGAGGAATTCATGGAAGGTGAGGAGGCGTCCTTCTTCGTGCTGGTCGATGGTGAGCGCTGCCTGCCCATCGGCACGGCGCAGGACCACAAGCGCGTGGGCGAGGGCGATACTGGCCCCAATACGGGCGGTATGGGCGCCTATTCGCCAGCGCCGGTGCTGGATGACGCCATCGCCGATGCCGCGATGGAACAGATCATCCGCCCCACCATGGCCGAGATGGCGCGCCGGGGCATGCCCTATCAGGGCGTGCTCTATGCCGGGTTGATGATCGAGGGCGGACAGCCGCGACTGGTGGAATACAATGTGCGCTTTGGCGATCCGGAATGTCAGGTGTTGATGATGCGGCTGGGCGCGCAGGCGCTCGATCTGATGCTGGCCTGCGCCGAGGGGCGTCTGGACCGGATGGCGGTCAACTGGGCCGATGACCATGCACTGACAGTGGTGATGGCGGCGCGCGGCTATCCCGGCGCCTATGACAAGGGCAGCGTGATCCGCGGGCTGGAGGGGTGCCCGGCGGACAGCGCCCAGATGGTCTTTCATGCCGGGACCGCCAGCGCGCAGGGTCAGGTGGTGGCCACCGGCGGGCGCGTTCTGAATGTCACTGCGCGCGGGGCCAGCCTGCAAGAGGCGCGTGACCGGGCCTATGGCATGGTCGACCGGATCGACTGGCCTGAAGGGGTCTGCCGGCGCGATATCGGCTGGCGCGCGCTGTAGCGGGTGGGTCGAGAATTGGGGGGCGGTTTGAGCCCATAGCCGTCGGTCAGACAAGCTGCTAGAACTGGTCAAACTTCAAGTTTCTCGGTGCGATAGAAAGAATGCCACTAGGGCCTGTGGACAATCAGGATTCCCATCTGTGCTGATTTCTGATTCAAGCTTCCAAAATGGAGGTTTGAATGAACGATCAGCGGTTCGTGGTGACAGATGCCCTCTGGAAGCGGCTTGAAGAGCATCTGCCGGGCAAGGCCAGCGATGCGGGGGCCACGGCGAAGGATAACCGTCTGTTTCTGGAAGCAGTCTTCTGGCGTGTCCGGACAGGGTCGCCTTGG
>REDZ01000074.1 GCA_007695345.1 Paracoccaceae bacterium
ATATCCTGCCCAGCTACATGATGACCTACATGTTCCGCGATGACGGGCGGGCGACGGCTGTGGCCTTTGTAATCATGATCCTGGTGCTGCCCGTGATGATCTGGAACATCCGGCAAGCCCGCAAAGAAATGCGCTGAGGGGGGGCAGGAGCAATGGACAATATCGCCGGACAAAATCAGGGCAACCGCGTCCTCGTCAATATCACGATGCTGCTGCTGGTGCTGTTGTGGCTGCTGCCATCAATCGGGCTGCTGGTGTCATCCTTCCGCGACCGCGACCAGATCGCGAATTCGGGCTGGTGGATGACACCCTTCACGGTGGATCTGAACTTCCGCGCACGGTCCTCCAGCGATGACATGTTCGAGGAAAATGGCATCTTCGTCATCGAGGGCAATGTCTTTGCCGACCCCAGCGTGGCCAGCCGCTTCCCCGATGGTGAGGGGACGATCGGCGCCTTTGGCCCGACCGCGCGCGATCTTGATGCGTTCCAGCCGGGTGAGACGGCCGAAATGCCGCGCGGCGGCACGCTGACGGTCGAAGCCGATGGCAGTTACCGGATCGAAAGCGACGAGCCGATAGACCGCGGCCCTGCCATCTTCTTTCAGGCGCTCACACCCCCCTCTTTCACGCTCGACAATTACCGAACGGTGCTGTTTGCCGACGGGATGGACCGCGCCTTCATCAACACACTGACCGTGGCGATACCGGCGACGATCATCCCCATCCTGATCGCGGCTTTTGCGGCCTATGCCCTGGCCTGGATGGATTTTCCGGGACGCGGGCTGTTGATCGCGGCGGTGGTGGGCTTGCTGGTGGTGCCCTTGCAGCTTGCGCTGGTGCCATTGCTGAATCTGCATACCAGTATCGGGATCGGCCAGAGTTTTCTGGGGATATGGCTGGCGCATACCGGCTTTGGGCTGCCACTCGCGGTCTATCTGTTACGCAACTACATGGTCGGCCTGCCGCGCGACATCATCGAGAGCGCCAAGGTTGACGGCGCGACCGATTTCCAGGTTTTCGTGCGCATCATCCTGCCGCTCAGTTTCCCGGCACTTGCCTCTTTCGCGATCTTCCAGTTCCTGTGGACCTGGAATGACCTGCTGGTGGCCAAGGTGTTCTTGCCATCGGGTGCGGCATCGCAGGTGATGACCGTGAAGATCGCTGATGACCTGCTTGGTTCACGCGGCGGCGACTGGGGTATCCTGGCGACGGCTGCCTTCGTGTCCATTGCGGTGCCGCTGGCGGTCTTCTTCACAATGCAACGCTATCTGGTGCGCGGCCTGCTGGCTGGCTCCGTCAAGTAAGGATAAGCAACGTGACAGCACAAACCCTGTTGCAGCCCGAAACCGGGCTGGAGCTTCACCCCGACTGGTGGCGCGGGGCGGTGATCTACCAGATCTATCCCCGCAGCTTTCAGGACAGCAATGGCGACGGCATCGGCGATCTGCGCGGCATCATTGAACGGCTGCCCTATATCGCCAGCCTCGGCACCGATGCGATCTGGATCAGCCCTTTCTTCACATCTCCGATGAAGGATTTCGGCTATGATGTGTCGGATTACTGCGATGTCGATCCGATGTTCGGCACATTGTCGGATTTCGACGCGCTTGTGACCGCGGCGCACCGGCTGGGACTGAAGGTGCTGATCGATCTGGTGCTGTCGCACTCGTCCGACCAGCACCCGTGGTTCAAGGAAAGCCGGTCATCGCGCGACAACCGCTATGCCAACTGGTATGTCTGGGCCGATGCGAAACCCGATGGCACACCGCCCAATAACTGGCTGTCGATCTTCGGTGGCTCGGCCTGGGCGTGGGATGCGACGCGGCTACAGTATTATCTGCACAATTTCCTGGCCTCGCAACCTGACCTGAACTTTCACGAACCGGCTGTGCAGAATGAATTATTGGATGTGGCGCGGTTCTGGCTGGAACGGGGCGTCAACGGGTTCCGTCTGGACACGATCAATTTCTATGTCCACGACTATGATCTGCGCGACAACCCGCCCTGCCCGCCGGAAGAGCGCAATGCCTCGATCGCACCGGCGGTGAACCCCTATAACCACCAGATTCACCTCTATGACAAGAACCGCCCCGAGAATCTGGAATTCCTGCGCCGGTTCCGTGCGCTGCTGGATACCTATGACGCGGCTGCCGTGGGCGAAGTGGGCGATGCGCAGCGCGGGCTGGAGATTCTGGGCGAATACACATCGGGCGGCGACAAGGTGCAGATGTGCTATGCGTTCGAGTTTCTGGCCCCCGACGCCCCGTCGGCGGCGCGGATCTCGGCGGTGCTGCGGCATATTGGGCATGTTGCCCCCGATGGCTGGGCCTGCTGGGCGTTCTCGAACCATGATGTGATGCGCCATGCCTCGCGTTGGGACCTGACCCCGGCGGCGCAGCGCGCCTATACCACGCTGATGATGTGTCTGCGCGGGTCCGTCTGCCTCTATCAGGGCGAAGAGCTGGGCCTGCCAGAGGCAGAACTGCTGTTCGAGGATCTGCAGGACCCCTACGGCATCCAGTTCTGGCCGGAATTCAAGGGGCGCGACGGCTGCCGCACGCCGATGGTCTGGACCCGCGACAACCAGAATGCCGGGTTTTCGCAGGGCAACCCGTGGCTGCCGGTCGCGCGCGAGCATCTTGCGCTGGCCGTGTCCAGCCAGGAACGCGCGCCTGATGCGATCCTGCATCACTACCGGCGCGCCATTGCGTTCCGCCATGCACACCGTGCGCTGATGCGCGGGGACATGCGCGATCTGCATGTCTCGGGCGACACATTGACCTTTATCCGCGAGGAGGCGGGCGAGGTCATGTTCTGTGCCTTTAACCTGAGCCATGACCCCACAAGCCTGTATCTGCCCGAAGGGCATTGGGTGACTGTGGGTCAGGAACTGAACAGCTCTGGTCCCGGAGAGGACGGGGTCGTGCATCTTGGACCATGGCAACCCTGCCTGGTTCTCAAACGATAATTCCGCGAAGAGGGAGGAAACGATGGCCGATCTGAAGCTGACGGATGTCGAGAAGGCCTATGGCGAGGTCAAGGTCCTGTCGGATATCAATCTCGATATCCAGCAGGGGGAACTGATTGTCTTCGTCGGCCCCTCGGGCTGCGGGAAATCGACGCTTCTGCGCATGATCGCGGGGCTGGAAAAGATCACGGGCGGCGAGTTGCAGATCGACGGGATGGTGGTCAATGACATCCCGCCCGCGCAGCGCGGGATCGCGATGGTGTTCCAGTCCTACGCGCTCTATCCGCATATGACCGTGCGCGACAACATGGCCTTTGCTCTGAAACTCGCGGGTAAAAGTAAATCCGAGATTGATGAGGCCGTGAATCGTGCGGCCAATGTGCTGCAGCTAGGCCCCTATCTGGACCGGCTGCCCAAGGCGCTGTCGGGGGGGCAGCGTCAGCGGGTGGCGATTGGCCGGTCCATCGTGCGCGATCCGAAAGTGTATCTGTTCGACGAGCCGCTTTCCAACCTTGATGCGGCCCTGCGGGTGGCCACCCGGATCGAGATTGCGAAGCTGAAGGAATCGATGCCCAATTCGACCATGATCTATGTCACGCATGATCAGGTCGAGGCGATGACGCTGGCCACGCGTATCGTGGTGCTGGCCGGGGGCGGGATCGCACAGGTCGGCTCACCGCTGGAATTGTATGAACGCCCCAATGGCGAGTTTGTCGCGCAATTCATCGGCTCTCCGGCGATGAACCTGTTGCCGGGCGAGATTGTGGGCACAGGCGCGCAGACTACGATCAAGATGGACGGGGGTGGCACGGCCAGGGCCGATATTCCGACGACCGAGGCCGATATGGGGCTGAAGGTCAATGTCGGCGCCCGCCCCGAAGACATGATCGCCACTGATGCTGATGATTTCCTGTATCAGGGAGAGGTCGATCTGGTCGAGGCGCTGGGCGAGCTGACGGTGCTGTATTTCAAGCCCGAATCAGAGGGCGCGGCCCCGGTTCTGGCCAAGTTGGGGGGAATTCACAGCGATCTGAAGGGCCGCAATGTGAAGCTGAAGGCTGACCCGTCGAAAGTGCATCTGTTCCACAACAAGGTGTCGCTGCTGTATCGCTGAAGCGTATTCCGACCGGCGCAATGCGCGGGTCGGAGCGTTTTGGCACGCATACTCGTCCAATGGCGCGCGCAGCGGCCTGCATGCCCGTCCCCCATCCTGCACGGTTGCGCCCACCCACCCACCCTTGCGCACCCGCGCAGGATGGGGGGCGGGCGGCGGTCGTTCAGGCGCTTCTGAGTTCGCGGATCATGAAATCGGGGACGTGATCGCCCATGCCCACGACGCCATCTTGCGCGGGTTCATTGCGGCCCTTGCGACGCGCGGGCGCGTTTGCCTGCTTCTCGGGCGCAGCGGGCTTTTCCGCGTCAGGTGCAGGGGCTTTCGCAATCTGTTCCTCGGCAGGCTTGGGCGCAGGTTTGGCGCGCTCTGCCTTCGGGCGCTCTGCTGCCTTCGGGCTCTCGCTCTCGGCCGGCGCCTCGCCGCGGGGCAGTTCCTTCTGGATCAGTTCCTGAATCGCGTCGAGATATTTCTGATCCGACGGCACCATCAGGGAAATCGCCTTGCCCGAACGCCCCGCACGGCCTGTGCGGCCGATGCGGTGGATGTAATCCTCGGGATGCGAGGGCAGGTCGAAATTGAACACATGGCTGACCGAGGGCACGTCAAGCCCG
This sequence comes from Paracoccaceae bacterium, assembly GCA_007695345.1. Taxonomy (GTDB): domain Bacteria; phylum Pseudomonadota; class Alphaproteobacteria; order Rhodobacterales; family Rhodobacteraceae; genus Roseinatronobacter. Next base: position 4,694 of record REDZ01000074.1, read on the forward strand.
CGCGCCGCCACGTCAGAGGCGATCAGCAGCCGCAGCGTCCCCTCGCGGAAGCGTTCCAGCGTGCGGGTGCGCACGGACTGGTCCAGATCGCCATGGATGGGGGCGGCGTCCAGCTTGTGCTTGATCAGCGCCTTTGACAGTATATCGACATCCACCTTGCGGTTGCAGAAGATGATCGCGTTTTCCAGCTTGTCCCCTTCGGCCGCGATGATCGCGCGCAGCGCGTCGCGCTTGGCCTTTGCGGCCGCATCGCGGCGCGCGGGCGCAAGCTGGATCAGTTCCTGCGCAATGGTTTCCGACGCTGTCGCCTGGCGCGCGATTTCCACGCGCGCGGGGTTCGACAGGAAGGTATTGGTGATGCGCTCGATTTCCGGTGCCATGGTGGCCGAGTAGAAGAATGTCTGGCGGGTAAAGGGCGTCAGCCCGAAAATCCGCTCGATATCGGGGATAAAGCCCATATCGAGCATACGATCGGCCTCATCCACGACCATCACCTCGACCCCGGTCAGCAGCAGCTTGCCACGCTCGAAATGATCAAGCAGGCGGCCCGGCGTTGCGATCAGCACATCCACGCCCCGGTCGATCAGCTTGTCCTGTTCACCAAAGGCCACGCCGCCGATCAAGAGAGCCTTGGTCAGCCGTGTGTGCTTGGCATAGGTGTCGAAATTCTCGGCCACCTGTGCGGCCAGTTCGCGCGTCGGCGCCAGAACCAGGCTGCGCGGCATCCGTGCGCGGGCGCGCCCGCGGCCCAACCGGGTGATCAGCGGCAAGACGAAAGAGGCGGTCTTGCCGGTGCCGGTCTGGGCGATCCCGAGCACATCGCGCCCTTCAAGCGCGTGGGGGATGGCCTGGGCCTGGATCGGGGTGGGCGTGGTGTAGCCGGCTTCCAGAATGGCTTTCAGGACCTTGGGGTCCAGCTTCAGGTCGGTAAATTGGGTCATTTGCGTCCATCTGATACGGCATCGGGCCGTGTCGGTTATGGGACGCAAGTTTTCCGCGTCCCGCGAGCGGATCGGGTACCTCATGGCACGCCTGTCAGGGGCGATAGCGCAAATTCATACGCAGGTCAATGTTTCGGGCATGCAAGGACTGTTGCAGCGGCGCAGGTTCCGCGCTATGGCGATGAGGCTGGACATGCGGGTGTGGCGGAATGGTAGACGCAGAGGATTCAAAATCCTCCGCCGCAAGGCGTGGGAGTTCGAGTCTCCCCACCCGCACCAGCTTTGTGCGGGCCTGTTAGCGGCCCACCAGAATATCGAGCAACTGAGCCTTGCGAAACGGTTTGGCCAGATGCGCATCGAACCCTGCAGAAAGATAGGCCTCCACCTGATGGGTCATGGCATTCGCCGTGACCGCCACAGACCGGGGCGGGGGCAGTCCCGCGCGGCGTGATGCGTCGATGATCCGGGCCAGAACCTCGGTCCCGTCCATCAATGGCATGGAGATGTCGAGCAACACGGTATCGAACCCGCCGGGCCGCCACGCCAGCAAGGCCGACGGCCCGTCAGGCGCCATGGTCAGATCGACCCCGCTTCCGTCCAGCATAATCTGGACCAGCCTGCGATTGGTGGCGTTGTCATCAGCGGCCAGCACCCGCAGACCCTGAAGTGACCTGCGGTCCGGGCCGGGGGGGGACGCGGGCAGAGGCCGCGTATCGCGCGGCGCAAGCGGCAGTGGCAGATACAGGTCGAACCGCGTGCCGGTGCCCGGACTGGTCATGACCTCGATACTGCCATCCATCAACTCGACCAGATTGCGTGTGATCGACAGGCCAAGCCCGGTGCCGCCGAAGCGCCGCGCCGTGTTGGATTCGGCCTGCTCGAACGGAACGAACAGGCGCTTGCGCTGCTCTGTCGTCATGCCGATGCCGGTATCGCTGACGCCAAGGTGCATCGGGCCGGTATCGGGCGCGTCAAGCGCCACTCGGACACTGCCCAGTTCGGTAAAGCGGATGGCATTGGACAACAGGTTGTGCAGCACCTGTTGCAGGCGCAAAGCATCGCCCTGCCGCCAGACTGGCGCGCGCGGGGTGCAGATGACCTCCAGCTTCAGCGCCTTTTCGCGCGCCGAGGCGGAATGCAGCGCATGAATGCGCTCCAGAAGGGCAGCGGGGTCGAAGGGCGCGGATTCGAGTGAGAGTTTGCCTGCCTCGATCTTGGACATGTCCAGAATGTCGTTCAGCACCCCCAACAGCCCCATCCCCGAGTCGCGGATGGTCTGCGCCATGCTGCGCAATTCGGGATCGTCCAGCCGCTCATGCAGGATATCGGCCATGCCCAGCACCCCATTCAGCGGTGTGCGGATTTCATGGCTCATTGTGGCGAGAAAGTCGGATTTGGTCCGGTTGGCGGCCTCGGCATTCAGGCGCGCATGGGTCAGTGCGGTGATGTCGCGCGCCGCACCACGAACGCCCTGCAGCGTGCCTGATGGAGTGACCATGGGTTTCCCCGTCAATTCGATGAACCTGTCGGCCTGGGCTGGTGAGCGCAGGCGCACGACCACGTTATCAACCCCTTTTTCCCTGGCGGTGATCTCTGACAGGCGTGACCAATCAGCATCGGCGCGGGCGGCCGGGACCAGTGCGAACAGCTCTTGAAAGGACAGGCCGACCCCGTCTGCGGGCGCGATGCCCAGCACCTCTTCCAGGCCGGGCGAGAGATAGCTGAACCGCAGGTCCGGCCCCTGTTCCCAGACAAAGGAATGGGCGATCGAGGCAACCTCGGCAAAGCGGGCATTGCTGCGCGCCTCTTCATCAAGTGCATCGCGCAGCACCTGTTCGGCCTGCGCCTCTTCGGTGATGTCACTCAGCGACAGGACGACGCGCGCCCCGGTGCCGGGGTGATCCAGCGGCGCCGCATTGAGCTGGATGGTCCGGTCAGCCCCATCGGGCCAGACAAGCCGATAGCGGAAATCCTGAACCAGACGGCCATGCTTCATCGCCTGAAAATAAGCGAGTTCGTGATCTTTCAGTTCCACCCCGGCAAGCGACATGCGGCGGAACCCCAGAGTGTTGAGGTTGAGGGGAAACAGGGCATCATCCCTTATGCGCAGGATCTGGCGCGCCGCACGATTGGCAAAGACCGTATGGCCATCGCTGTTGAGCGCGATCAGCCCCGAGGCCGATGTCTCCATGATCTGGCGCAGAAACTGTTCCTCGGCGCGCAGGCGTTCCTGCAGTGCCCGCGTTTCGGTAATATCGATATAGAGGCCCGCGAACACAGCGACGGCGCCATCCGCATCGCGCCGGGTGACGCGGGCGCGGGCCTGCACCCAGACCCAGTGCCCCTGTTTGTGGCGCAGACGCAGTTCCTCGTGGTAATAGTCGCGCAGCCCGGCAAAGGTTTCCTCTATCGCCTTGTTGACCCTTGGCGCTTCTTCGGGGTGCAACAGCGACTGGAACCGCGTGTCATCCATGGGGCGCAATTCGTCCGGATGGTAGCCCAGTATCTCGGCATAGCGGTCGTCGAAATTGTTCAGATCAGTGGCCCTGTGCCATTCCCATGCGGCAACGCGCGCGCCCTCGATAATGTCGGACAGGCGTTGCTGCACCTGCTTGAGTTCGGTGATATCGCTGCGCAGGCTGACGCGCGCGCCACCGCGCATCCTGCGCTCGCTGATCCGTACCCAGCGCTGATCCGAAAGCTGCACTTCCTGATCGCTGGTCGGTCGCGCATGGGTGGCGATCCGCCTGGCACGAAAACCGGCAGCATCGCCATCGGGGATGAGATAGTCGCCATTCGCGATGCAGGCGTCGATCAGTTCCGCGAATGTGACGCCCTTGCGCACGGCACCGGTCACGCCCGGCGCGTAGCCCGCGAACTTGTCGTTCCAGGCCACAAGGCGATCATCGCTGTCAAAGATCGCAAAGGCATCGGGCAGCGCCTCGATTGCTGATCGCAGGAACGACAGCTCGCGCGCGGCATACGGCGCGCCGGGGGGCAGGATATGCAGCGCCAGCACCCCGAGCACCGAGACACAGTGCAGGCGCGGGTCGCTTCGGCCGATACCGGGCAGCAGCAGTACCCCTGTCAGGTTGTTCGCATGCCACAAGGGCAGCGCTGTTCCCTGTGGCAGATGGATGGGCAGACGATTGGCGACGCATCGGGGGGCGGCTGCACGCAAGGCGTCGAGCATCCCTGTCGGGCCCAGGGTCAGGACCGGTCCCAGATCCGGCAGGCGCAGAACCTGCGCCGCGTCGATCTGCAAGGCATCGAGCGCGGACCGTGCAGGGCCGTGAAAGCTGTCGGCATCGGATTGCGCTGCTTGCGAGATAAGCGCGCTGGCTTCCTGAAAATCGGGGTCTGCAATAGTCATCTGCAAAGCCTGACGAAGCGTGTCCCGCTCCATGGACACGAAAAACGGTTGCAGCTTTGTTAACGCGCTGCGGGCCACGGCGTGTTCGAGGCAGGATGTTGCGTGGATTGCCCCCGGTGATCAAGGATTCTTCGGTAAACTTTGTGAAGTTTCAGGGTTTTCACGTGTTTTGAGTCTGAGCGCCAGTGCCGCGAAGCACAATCAATGCGGGAGATCTTAAAAAATCTGTTCAATCTCAATGAAGCGTTGCCGCGGAACAGGAAAGCCCCCGCCGGGATGTCGCGTTCCGGGCGGGGGCGTGTCGGGCGTTACCCGATGCTTCAGTGCAGCGCGGCATCCGCATCGGGGAACCCGCCGCACAAACGCGGATCAGGCTTTCTTGGCCTCGGCGCTGCGCTTGGCCTCTGCGGCACTGCGTACAGTTTCCGAGGGTTCGTGCGTCTTTACAGGGGCCGCAGCTGCTGCCGGCGCCTGGGTGGCGGGCTTCGACTGAGCGTGTGCAGCGGTGGCACCGCTGTCGCGGTTGGTCTGCAGCGGGTCATCCTGACGCTGCACCGAACCTTCGAAATGCGCCCCCGATTCGATGGCGATTGTCTTGTGGATGATATCGCCCTCGACCTGCGCGGAAGAGGTCAGTCGCACTTTCAGCCCGCGCACACGCCCGATGACGCGGCCATTGATCACGATATCGTCGGCCACAACCTCTCCGCGGATGGTCGCGGTTTCGCCCACAGTCAGCAGATGCGCCCGGATATCGCCATCGATATTGCCTTCTATCACCACATCGCCGGTGGTTTTCAGATTGCCGGTGACGGTCAGATCTGCGGCCAGAACCGATGCGGCCGATTTCGATTTGGTGACCTGTGTGCTTCCGCCACTGTCCGGGCTGCCGGAGCGCAGGAAAGACGGGCTCGGTTCAGGTGTGCGGGCAGGGGCCTTTTCGCTGTCGGCTTTTGGCCCGGGTTCATTGATGCGACTCTTAGAAAACATGCTCTCCAGCCCTTATATAGGTGATCGGATTTACAGGACGACCGTTGACCCGCACCTCGTAGTGCAAATGCACACCGGTCGATGCGCCCGTGGTGCCCATACCACCAATCCGATCCCCGCGCGAGACCCTTTGTCCGGCCCGCACGTCGATAGAGTTCAAATGAGCGTAATAGGTTTCGATGCCGAATTCATGTTCGATAATGACAAGATTGCCATATCCGCCCTGACGCCCGGCCTGCTTGACCACACCATCGGCGCTGGCCCTGATCGCCGTGCCGCGCGGCCCGGCCCAGTCCAGCCCGTTATGCATGGTGTTGCGGCCTGTGAGCGGATGACGCCGCGGACCGAAGCCGGATGTCTGTCTGACACTGGCGGCATTGACCGGGCGGGCCACGGGCAGACGGTCCATCCCGCGACGATAGGCATCCACATTCGAGATCTTCTCGAGAATTGCATTTGCGCGCGAGATATCGGGATTGGGCGCGATAGAGCCCGAGGTCGACATCGATATCGGGCGCAGCGATGCGGTCTGAGAGGAAGAGCCCTGCCGCACAAGGCGGCGAATCTGGTCGGATGACACGCCTGCACTGCTGAACACGCGCTCCATCGGCCCCATGACCTGATCCAGCGCTTCTTCAAGCTGGGAAAAGATCATGTGGTTGCGATCTTTCAGCAGCTCGTTTTCCATGGCCAGATGGCGTGCCTGCTGGCGGGCCTGTTCGGCATCCATCCCGGTTTCAAAGGTGCTTTCGCTGACCCGGTCCATCGCGGCGAGAAGATAGTCAAGCATCGCCTCGTTCTCGCGGGCGCGGTCGGCGGCGGTTCGGGTCGACCCTGTCTCGGCCTCCAGCGTCTGTTGCGCATCGGCCAGTTCGGCGCGGGCCTCATCGCGTTCACGCACGACGCGGCGGACCGTGCTGTGAATCGTGTCGATGCCTGTTTCCAGTTCCAGCCGCCGCTCTTCCGAGGCAAGAAGCTGCATCTGCATTTCCGAAATACGCTCCATCGCCTCGGCGAAGCGGGCCTGCGCGGCCTCGGTCTCGCGGGCGCGGGCGTCGCGTTCATGAACAAGCTGGTTCAGACGCTGTTCGTAATTCGCCTGATCGCGCAGGGCGTGGTCGCGCAGGCTGCCCGATCCGATGACATCCATCAACAGGATGGATGTGGCGATGACCCCCCAGGCGAAGAAACTTGCCACCGACGCAATACCGATTGCCTGTGTCAGGGGACGCAACCGGATGTATCGTGTGGTGTTGTCTGAACGAAGGAATAGGCGTTGTTCCGGCAAGTGGCGTTCAAGCCGCTGCGACATGCGAACGAGATGGCGTTTCAAGACGTTCTTCCTGTTGTTTTCAGCACGCTGCTCGGGACCGGCCTTCTCGCGCGGAGAAATGACAACCGACTCTACGACATCCGGGCATGTGCAAACGCAGGTTGCCCCCGCGTCTGCGACCCGACCTTTTGTTACGTGTCAGAACGATCAGGGGCAATACTGGAATGGAGCGTTGCCGTTCTGCATCAGGCGCAGAGCGCAATATCAGCAAGAACTTGCCGATTTTGCTGTGTATTGTGCGTGCGATTCGGGCAAATCCTGTGCAAAAGCGCGTGGCGCGGCCAGAGGGTGACGGGGTTTCGCGCTAAACGGGTTCGGTCAGCGGCCAGTAGAAATCGGGGGGCAGACCGGCCTGGGCGCGCTTTTCTTCGTTGAAGGGTGGCTTCAGGGGGCCATGAAAATACCGTCGCACAAGGTCCAGAAAGACCGGCTGCGGGTCCAGCCCCTGCCGTCCGCACAGAAAGTTGAACCATTTGGACCCATAGGCCACATGGCCCACTTCCTCGGCATAGATGACGCGCAGCGCGGCGACGGCGTCCGCATCCTTTGCGCGTTCGAAAATCTCGATCATGCCGGGCGTCACGTCCAGCCCGCGCGCCTCCAGCACCATCGGCACAACCGCCAGCCGACCGAGGATGTCATCCACCGTATCCTCGGCCGCGCGCCACATTCCGGCATGGGCAGGCAGGGCGCCGTAGTGACTGCCGAGGGATTCGAGGCAATCGCAGATCAGATTGAAGTGTTTGGCTTCCTCATCCGCAGCCTTGACCCAGTCATCATAGAATCCCAGCGGCATGTTGATATCGTGAAAGCGCGCGACCAGATCCCAGTGAAGATCGACTGCATTAAGTTCGATATGTGCAATCGCGTGCAGGATGGCGATGCGCCCCTCAGGGCTGCCGGGGCGGCGGCGGGGCACATCGCGCGGGTCCAGCAATTCGGGTCGGTCGGGGCGCGCGGGGCGCAAGGGCGGTTGGGCCGCCCCGATCGCCAGCGGGTCCCCGGCCTTGCGCGCCGCAAACCACCGCGCGGCATGGGCGCGTGCCAGTGCGGTCTTTTCGCGCCCACCCGCCGTGCGCAGAACCTCGACCGCCATCTCGCGCAGCGATTGGGTCATCCCGCGCGCACGGCGTCCAGCACCTCTGCGGCGTGGCCCTTGGCCTTGACCTTGCGCCAGACCTTCGCGATGCGCCCTTCGGCATCGATCAGAAAGGTCGCGCGTTCGATCCCCATGGATTTCTTGCCATACATGTTCTTCTCGACCCAGACGCCATAGCGCTCGCAGACATCGCCCTCGGCATCCGATGCAAGGATCACGCCCAGATCATGCTTGGCGATGAACTTGTCATGCTTGGCGACGGTGTCCTTGGACACGCCGATCACCTGTGCGCCTGCGGCCTTGAAATCCTCGCCAAGACCCGTGAATTCGACCGCCTCGGTCGTGCAGCCGGGCGTGTCATCGCGGGGGTAGAAATACAGCACCACCGGGGCGCCCTTGAGCTCTGCCAATGACACGGTGCCGCCGCCATCGCGGGGCAGGGTGAAATCAGGGGCGTTCTCGCCTGTGTCTGCCATCTTGCATCTCCATCTCGTGACTGCATTTGACGTGTTGTAGCGGGTTGAGCGCCAAGTTAAAGGGCCGCCAGCACTTGCGCAAAAGGCATCGCGATGAAACTGTCGGAGTTCGATTTCGACCTGCCCGAAGACCTGATCGCGACGCGGCCCGTGCGTCCGCGCCCGGCGGCGCGCCTGCTTCTTGCGCAGCGCGACGCGCTGCAGGACCGCCATGTAGCTGATCTGCCCGCTATCCTGCGCGCGGGCGATCTGCTGGTGATCAATACCACGCGGGTCATTCCCGCACGCCTGACAGGCACGCGCAGGCGCCAGACCGCGCAGGGCACGGTCGAGGCAAAAATCGAGATCACGCTGACCGGGCCTTGCCCCGACGGCACATGGCGCGCGCTGGCCAAGCCGCTGCGCAAACTGGCACAGGGCGAGGAGATCGCCTTTACCGACAGCCTGCGCGCGCAGGTTGTCACGCGCGATGACGCCGATGCGGTGCTGCGCTTCAACCTGACGGGCGATGCGTTTGACGCCGCACTGGACGCAGCCGGGCAGATGCCGCTGCCGCCCTATATCGCCGCGCGCCGCGCCGCCGATGCGCAGGACCGCGAGGATTATCAGACCGTCTTTGCCCGCACTCCGGGCGCCGTGGCCGCGCCCACCGCGTCGCTGCATTTCGATGAGGCGCTTGTAGCGGCGCTGCGCGCGCGCGGCGTGCGCTTTGCAGAGGTCACGCTGCATGTCGGCGCGGGCACCTTTCTGCCGGTCAAGGTGGATGACATCCGCGATCACCGCATGCATGCCGAATGGGGCCAGATCGACGCGGCTGCCGCGCAGGCGATTGCCGAGACGCGCGCGCAGGGCGGGCGCGTGATTGCCGTGGGCACCACCGCGCTGCGGCTGATCGAGACGGCGGCGACGGCCAAGGGCCAGATCGCCCCATGGACGGGCAAGACCGACATCTTCATCACACCCGGCTACGCCTTTCGCATCACGGACGGGCTGATGACCAATTTCCATCTGCCGAAATCGACCCTGATGATGCTGGTCGCCGCGCTGATGGGGCAGGACCGTATCCGCCGTATCTACGCCCATGCCATAGCACAGCGCTATCGATTCTTCTCTTATGGGGATGCCTCGTTGCTGTTGCCCTGATCGCGACACGCACCGGCCGATTGTGTTACACCGCTGATACGCATGTATCGGTATTCCAGCCTCTGCACTGACAGAAAAGACCCCCCGATGTTCAAAGTCTTCACCACCTCCTGGGCCTTGTTGCTGGGCATGCTGTTCCTGATGGTCGGCAATGGCGTGCAGGGCACGCTTCTGGGTATTCGCGGCGCGATCGAGGGGTTTTCGACCTATCAGATGTCGATCGTGATGTCGGCCTATTTCGCGGGGTTCCTGCTTGGCTCTCGGGTGGCGCCGGAACTGATCCGCCGGGTGGGGCATGTGCGGGTCTTTGCCGCGCTCGGCTCAATGATCTCGGCGGTGCTGGTGTTGTATGCAGCGATCCCCGACTGGGTGGCCTGGACGGTGCTGCGCGTGCTGATCGGGTTCTGCTTTTCGGGCGTCTATGTCACGGCAGAAAGCTGGCTGAACAATACGGCCAGCAATGAAAACCGCGGACAGGCACTGTCGCTTTACATGATCGTGCAGATGCTGGGGATCATTTTGGCGCAGGCGATGATCAACTTTGCCGATCCGGCCGGGTTTCTGCTGTTCATCGTCCCGTCGGTGCTGGTGTCGCTGGCTTTTGCGCCCATCCTGCTGTCGGTCAGCCCCGCGCCCACATTCGGCACCACGCGATCAATGTCGATTCGCGAATTGTATGACGTATCGCCCCTGGGCGTGGTCGGGATCTTCCTGATGGGCGGGGTTTTTGCTGCGATGTTCGGCATGACGGCGGTCTGGGGGTCCGAAGCAGGGCTGAGCATTCTGGAGATCTCTGTCTTTACTGGCGCGATCTATTTCGGCGGGCTGGTGTTTCAGTATCCCATTGGCTGGATGTCTGACCGGTTCGACCGGCGCCGACTTGTCGTCGTGGTCGCGCTGATCGGCAGTCTGGGCGGGGCGATGGCCGTGTTTTTCGACCTGAACTTTACAGGGCTGGTCGTGGTTGCGCTGATCATCGGGGGAATTTCGAACCCGCTCTATTCGTTGCTGGTGGCCTATACGAATGACTACCTCGAGGCTGATCAGATGGCCGCCGCCTCGGGCGGGTTGCTGTTCGTCAACGGGGTGGGCGCGATTCTGGGGCCGCTGGTCATCGGCTGGTTGATGAGCGTGATCGGCCCCTCGGGGTACTTCCTGTTCATCATCCTGCTGACGACCATGCTCGCGATCTATGCGATCTGGCGGATGTCGCAGCGCGCCCATACGCCCGATGCCGGACCCTATGCGGCCGTCTCGCCCGTGGTATCGGCGGCAACAGTCGATGCCGTTTATACCGAACTGACCGAACAACAGGCGGAAACGGACTGATTATGTGGCGTTTTCGCAAGATTTCGCGCGCTCAACGACATGTTAGTGCTAAAATCTTGAGCAAGACCCGAATCACTGGCACGCTTTCGACAAGGCGGCAAAAAGAGGGTGTCATGTCGACTGTTGATGAGGTCATTTCGTTCTGGGTTGATGAGGTCGGTCCAGAGGGCTGGTATGCAAGCGATCCTGCGCTTGATGACCGGATACGCGAGCGCTTTGGCGCGCTGTGGGAAAAGGCGCGCGCCGGGCGGTTGGAGCGCTGGGCCTCTTGCCCGCGAGGGTGCCTGGCCTTTCTGATCGTCGCCGATCAGTTCCCCCGCAACATGTTCCGCGACGATCCCCGCGCCTTTGAAACGGACCCGCTTGCCCGCAAGGTGGCCGCGCGCGCGTGCCATCTGGGGTTTGACCGCAGGATCGAGGAACCGGCGCGCCAGTTCTTCTATCTGCCGCTGATGCATTCGGAAAGCCAGATGGATCAGGATCGCTGCGTGCGCATGTTCCTGCTGCGCATGCCCGAAACCGGTGCGCATAGCCTGCTGCATGCCCGCGCCCATCGCGCCGTGATCCGCGAATTCGGGCGTTTCCCCTATCGCAACGCGGCCCTGGGGCGCGAGACGACTGCCCCCGAACAGGCGTTTCTGGACAAGGGCGGCTATGGTGTCGCGGTCGAGGCGATGCGCGAGGCCGCCTGATGCCCCAACGCATGCGCCACGCGCATGACAGGCATAACACCTGCTGCGTTGCGAGGTTGCGGAAAATAGTTTAATGCCAAACTATATTTCGTTGGCAGCGCAGGGGGAGGATCAGTCATGGCAGCCAAAGCATATGATGCCATCGTCATCGGGGCGGGGCCGGGGGGCTATGTGGCCGCCATCCGCCTTGCCCAGCTTGGCAAATCCGTCGTGATTGTCGAGCGTGAACATCTGGGCGGCATCTGCCTGAACTGGGGCTGCATCCCGACCAAGGCGTTGCTGCGATCGGCTGAAGTGTTCCATCTGATGCACCGCGCCAAGGAATTCGGGCTGAAGGCCGAGGGGATCGGCTATGATCTGGATGCCGTGGTCAAGCGCTCGCGCAAGGTGGCGGGGCAATTGTCGGGCGGCATTGGCCATCTGATGAAGAAGAACAAGATCACAGTGGTCATGGGCGCGGCAAAACTGACCGGCAAGGGCAAGGTCAGTGTCAAGACCGACAAGGGCACGGAAGAGCTGAGCGCGCCGAATATCGTGGTGGCGACTGGCGCGCGCGCCCGTGAATTGCCGGGCCTGGAGGCTGATGGCGATCTGGTCTGGACCTACAAGCATGCGCTGGACCCCAAGCGCATGCCGAAAAAGCTGCTGGTCATCGGATCGGGCGCGATCGGGATCGAATTCGCCAGTTTTTTCAACACGCTGGGCGCTGATGTGACTGTGGTCGAGGTGATGGACCGCATCCTGCCAGTGGAAGATGCCGAAATCTCGGCCTTTGCGCAGAAACAGTTCGAGAAACAGGGCATGAAGATCATGGCCAAGGCCATGGTCAAGAAGCTCGACCGCGCCAAGGGCAAGGTCACGGCGCATATCGAGCGCGGCGACAAGACCGAGACGCAGGAATTCGACACGGTGATCTCGGCCGTCGGGATCACCGCGAATACCGAAGGGTTGGGGCTGGAAGATCTGGGCGTGAAGCTGGACCGGTCCTTTGCCGTGACCGATGAGTTCTGCCGCACCGGGGTCGAGGGGGTCTATGTGATCGGCGATGCGACCAACGGGCCCTGGCTGGCGCACAAGGCCAGCCATGAGGGGGTGATGGTCGCTGAACTGATCGCGGGCGGGCATCCGCATGCCGTGGACCCGGATGCGATTGCCGGTTGCACCTATTGCCACCCGCAGGTGGCGAGTGTCGGGCTGACCGAGGCCAAGGCGAAAGAGGCGGGTCACAAGATCAAGGTCGGGCGCTTCCCGTTCATCGGAAATGGCAAGGCCATCGCGCTGGGCGAATCCGAGGGCATGATCAAGACCGTCTTCGATGCCCAGACCGGCGAGTTGCTGGGGGCGCATATGGTGGGCGCGGAAGTAACCGAGTTGATTCAGGGCTATGTCGTCGGCCGCACGCTGGAGACGACCGAGCAAGAGCTGATGAACACGGTCTTCCCGCACCCGACGCTGAGCGAGATGATGCATGAATCGGTGCTCGATGCTTATGGGCGCGCGCTACATTTCTGAGCTCTGACCAGAAGGCGCGGCTGCGCCGCAAGTTCTTTACGACACGCCCTGCCTTGCGGCAGGGCGTGTCGCGGTTCTTGAGTATTTTTGGCAAGATGAAGCCAATGGGCGTTTGTTCATCAAATGTTCACTCATTTTGCTTGGAGACGCGGGGCGCGCGGTCTATGTTCCAGAATGTCAGCCTTGGGGGTTCGGATGGGCGAGCAGAAATTCATCGAAGTGCGCGGCGCGCGCGAGCACAATCTGAAGAATATTGACGTCGATCTGCCGCGCGACAGGCTGGTGGTGATCACGGGGTTGTCGGGGTCCGGCAAATCGTCACTCGCCTTTGACACGATCTATGCCGAGGGTCAGCGACGCTATGTCGAGAGCCTGAGCGCTTATGCGCGCCAGTTCCTCGACATGATGCAAAAGCCTGATATGGACCATATCTCGGGGCTGTCGCCGGCCATTTCCATCGAGCAGAAGACAACGAGCAAGAATCCGCGTTCGACTGTCGGCACGGTCACCGAGATTTACGATTATCTGCGTCTGCTGTTCGCGCGCGCGGGCACGCCCTATAGCCCTGCGACGGGCCAGCCTATCGAGGCGCAGCAGGTGCAGGACATGGTCGACCGCATCATGGCGCTGGAGGACGGGACGCGCGCTTATCTGCTGGCGCCCATCGTGCGCGACCGAAAGGGCGAATATCGCAAGGAGTTTCTGGACCTGCGCAAGCAGGGCTTCCAGCGGGTCAAGGTGGACGGGCAGTTCCATGAACTGGATGAGCCGCCCACACTGGACAAGAAATTCCGCCATGACATCGATGTCGTGGTTGACCGGATCGTGGTGCGCGAGGGGATCGAAACGCGTCTGGCCGACAGTTTGCGCACAGCGCTTGATCTGGCGGATGGAATCGCCGTGCTGGAAGAGGCGAAGGAAGACGGCGCGCGGATCACCTTCAGCGAGAAATTTGCCTGCCCGGTCAGCGGGTTCACCATATCCGAGATCGAGCCGCGGCTGTTTTCCTTCAACGCGCCGACCGGGGCCTGCCCGGCCTGTGACGGGCTGGGGGTGGAACTGTTCTTTGACGAACGGCTTGTCGTGCCCGATGCGGCGCTGCGGGTCGCTGACGGGGCGATTGCACCCTGGCGCAAGGGCAAGTCGCCCTATTTCCTGCAGACCATCGAATCACTCGCCAAGCATTACGCGTTTGACGCCAGAACCCCGTGGAAGGACCTGCCCGCGCATGTCCAGCAGGTGTTCCTGTATGGATCGAACGGCGAGGAACTGCCCTTTCGCTATGATGAGGGCGGGCGCGTCTATAACGTGACCCGCGCCTTTGAAGGGGTGATCCCGAATATGGAGCGGCGCTATCGCGAGACCGACAGCGCCTGGATCCGCGAGGAATTCGAGCGCTACCAGAACCAGCGCGCCTGTGGCGTGTGCGGCGGGCATCGGCTGCGCCCTGAAGCGCTGGCCGTCAGGATCAATGATCTGCATGTCGGTCAGGTTACGGACATGTCGATCCGCGAGGCGTTGACCTGGATCGAAGGAGTCCCGGAGCATCTGACGCGGCAGAAAAACGAGATTGCGCGTGCGATCCTGAAGGAAATCCGCGAGCGGCTGGGCTTTCTTGTCAATGTGGGCCTTGACTACCTGACATTGGGGCGGCATGCGGGCACGCTCTCGGGCGGGGAGAGCCAGCGCATCCGGCTGGCCAGCCAGATCGGCAGCGGTCTGACAGGCGTGCTGTATGTGCTGGATGAGCCAAGCATCGGCCTGCATCAGCGCGACAATGACCGACTGCTGATCACGCTCAAGAACCTGCGCGATCAGGGCAACACGGTAATCGTGGTCGAACATGACGAGGAAGCGATCCGCGAGGCCGATCACGTGCTCGATATCGGCCCGGGGGCCGGGGTGCATGGTGGGCAGATCGTGGCGCAAGGCACACCGGCCGAGATCATGGCGGATGCAGCCAGCCTGACCGGGCAGTATCTGAGCGGGGCGCGCGAAGTGGCGGTGCCCGCGACCCGGCGCAAGGGCAATGGCAGGAAACTGACTGTGGTCAAGGCCAATGGCAACAATCTGCGCGATGTGACGGCCGAGTTTCCGCTGGGCAAGTTCGTCTGCGTGACCGGCGTGTCGGGCGGGGGCAAATCCACGCTGACGATCGAGACGCTGTTCAAGACGGCTTCGATGCGGCTGAATGGCGCGCGCCAGACTCCCGCGCCCTGCGAAACCATCAAGGGGCTGGAGAGCCTGGACAAGGTGATCGACATCGACCAGCGGCCCATCGGGCGCACGCCCCGGTCGAACCCTGCGACCTATACCGGGGCGTTCGGGCCGATTCGGGACTGGTTCGCGGGCCTGCCGGAGTCGAAGGCGCGCGGCTACAAGCCCGGGCGGTTTTCGTTCAACGTCAAGGGTGGGCGCTGCGAGGCCTGCCAGGGCGATGGTGTGCTGAAGATCGAGATGAATTTCCTGCCCGATGTTTATGTCACCTGCGAAACCTGCAAGGGCGCGCGCTACAACCGCGAGACGCTGGAGATCCTGTTCAAGGGCAAATCCATTGCGGATGTGCTGGATATGACCGTGGAAGAGGCGCAGGGCTTTTTCGAGGCCGTGCCGTCGATCCGCGAGAAGATGGATGCGCTGATGCGGGTGGGGCTGGGCTATATCAAGGTGGGCCAGCAGGCGACGACCTTGTCAGGGGGCGAGGCGCAGCGGGTAAAGCTGTCCAAGGAACTGGCACGCCGCTCGACCGGGCGCACCTTGTACATTCTCGATGAGCCCACAACCGGGCTCCATTTCGAGGATGTGCGCAAGCTATTGGAAGTGCTGCATGAACTGGTCGAGCAGGGAAATACAGTGGTGGTGATCGAGCATAATCTCGATGTCATCAAGACAGCTGACTGGATCATCGATATCGGGCCCGAAGGGGGTGATGGCGGTGGGCAGATCGTGGCGACCGGCACGCCGGAACAGGTGGCGGAGGTCGAGGCCAGCCATACCGGGCGTTATCTGGGGTCGTTGCTGAAGCGGCGGCGGGTGGCTGCGGAATAGGATCAGGTCGCCGATGACAGGTTGACGCGTGCCATCAGGGCCGTGGCGCTTTCCTTTCCTGTTGGTTCTCAGGCGGCTCTGGCGTTGAAACGCGCGCGTGTGCGGTTGGCAATCCAGACCAGCGACAGCATGACCGGCACTTCCACAAGCACGCCCACGACCGTGACCAGCGCCGCGCCCGAGTTCAGACCGAACAGCCCGATGGCCACAGCAGCAGCCAGTTCGAAGAAGTCGGACGTCCCGATCAGGCGCAGGGGGCGGGCACATCATGGGGCACCCGCCATTCCCATGCCCAGAGACAAGCGATAGCGCACATCCCATAGGATTGGATCAGGATCGGCACCGCCAATAGTGCGATCAGGAAGGGGGTGTCGAGGATGACATGGCCCTGGAACCCGAACAGCAGCACCACTGTCAGCAACAGCCCCAGCATCGGGGCCGGTTTGATCCGCGTTGTGAACGCGGCCACTGCCGCTGCGCGCCATCAATCGTGCCCGCGTCCACGCCCTGGCGGCCAATGGCAGCACGACATACAACACCACCGACAGCACCAGCGTGTCCCAAGGCACGCTCAGTTCCATCAGTCCCAGCAACAGCGCCACGATGGGGGCGAAGGCAAAGACCATGATGACGTCATTCAGCAACACCTGCACCAGCGTGTAGTTCGGATCGCCCTTGGTCAGGTTCGACCAGACAAACACCATCGCCGTGCAGGGTGCCGCCCCCAGCCGGATCAGCCCGGCGATATACTGGCCCGCATTTTCCGGGTCGATGAACCCGGCAAAGACGTCGTGAAAGAACAGCACGCCAAGCGCGGCCATGGTGAAAGGCTTGATCAGCCGGTGCACGGTCAGTGTGATGACCAGCCCCTTGGGGCGCCTGACGACATCGCGCAGCAACGAGGACTCGACCGCCACCATCATCGGGTAGACCATGGCCCAGATCAGGATCGCCACCGCCAGGTTGACCGAGGCATATTCCAGGCTCGCCAGCAGAGCAAACAGCCCCGGCACCAGATTGGCCAGCACGATCCCGGCAAAGACCCAGATCGAGAGAAATCTTTCAAAAACGGACATCTAGAACCCTTCTGTGTCGGGGACGGGCAGGCAGCATCCGTCGCCTGATGTCGTGTGCTGCAGGGTTGCGATCAGAGCGGACAGCGGGGCGAGGGCCTGCGGCGCAAGGCTGTAGCGGACGCATGGTGGATCGATTTCACCCACGATCACGCCTGCCGCTTTCAGGATGCGCAGATCTTCCGACACGGTCGATTGTGCCAGCCCGACCACCTGCACGATATCCCCGCCGATACAGCCGGGCGTGCGTGCCAGCAGACGCAGGATGCGCATCCGTGCCGGATGCGCCAGCGCCTTGGCCGTCGCCGCGATGTTGTCATCCTGCAGATCGGGCGTGTCGATTGTATCCATCCAGTGCTCCAGTAAATCGCCAGTCGTCGATTGACGACGCACTGTCTCTTCGATTGCGATAACCGCAAAAAATCGGCGAGGCTTTGGCACTGCTTTCTCCGGGAATCGGACAAACGGTTTCACAAAAATTGTAGAAAATTGATAATTTTGTAGATTTTTATGCAAGAAGTGCGCAGTATAACTTCTCATAAATTTCAGTTATTCAATAATCAGGCTTTTCGTGGCGCTACGTGGTTTCATTCTTTCCACCGCCCTTGTCTTTTGCGCCGCAGCGCCGCTGCAGGCAGAATCCGCACGCGTGACAGTCGCATTGGGGCAGCAGCTTGGCCCCGACAGTCCCGAGTTGCAGCTTCGCTACAGCGGCGATCCGGTCTTGATGAAATTGCAGCCCGTCATCGGGCTGTCGGTCGCCGCAAACGGATCCGTCTGGTTGGGCGCGGGAATTGTCGGGACTTGGCGCGCCCCTTCAAACGGGATGTTCCTGCGGGGGCGTTTCATGCCGGGGGCCTATCGGCAAGGCAGAGGCCGCGATCTGAGCGGGCCGATGCAATTCCGCTCTTCGCTGGAGATGGGGTTTCAGCGGGCGGACGGGCTGGAATATGGCATTGGTGCAGATCACCGGTCCAGCGCGGGCCTGCATCGTCCCAACCCCGGTCTTGATTCGCTCTTTCTGTTTGCCAGTTTCCCCTATTAGCCCCGTCACAGGCGCGGTCACGCGCCGAGCGTGGCCTCCAGCTCTTCCACAGTTTCGACTGTAGTGAAGAAGCTTCGCAGCGACGGATCGGCAAAGCCCTGCGCGATGACATGATCGACCAGCGCGACCAGGGGTTGCCAGAACCCGTCTATGTCCAGCAGGTAGATGGGTCGGGCGTGCAACCCGATCTGGCGCCAGGTCAGCACCTCGAAAAACTCGTCCAGCGTGCCCGCGCCGCCCGGCAGAACCACGATCACGTCGGAATTGGTGAACATGATCTTCTTGCGCTCATGCATCGTCTCGGTCACGACCAGCTGGCCAATGTCGCGTTTGCCCGCCTCGGCCTGCATCAGATGCGTGGGGATCACGCCGAACACATCCGCCCCTGCATGCTGCGCAGCGCGCGCCACTTCTCCCATGATGCCCACATCGCCCGCGCCATAGACCAGCCGCCAGTCGCGCCGCGCGATCAATTCACCCAGCGCGCGCGCTGCGGCGCCAAAACGCGCGGAGCGGCCGGAACGAGAGCCACAGAAGACACAGAGCGACAGTTTGGTGGGGGGCATCGGCGGAACCTTGCTTGAATTTGTTTTGCTACGGGTTAAGGGGCTTGATATTGTCATGCAAGGGGATCGGGGGTCCATCCGGGCTTCTGGAGGCGTCGAATGCTGAAATACCTCCCGAAGAATACTCTGGTGCAATGGGCGCTGGGTGCGACCGCTGCGGCGGGCACGGCCAGTGTGGCCTATGTGCTGGTCTTTCCTTCGGCCCCGCCAGAACCCGCGCCCCAGCCCCCGCAGATGGAACTGAGCGCGCCCGCCCGGACCATCGCCCCCGCGGAAGAGCCCGCCCCCGATATGGCACGCACTGCCATGCCAGAGGCCGATATGGCGCCGGTCTTCGACATTGTGCGCGTGTCGGATCTGGGAAATGTGCTGGTGGCCGGGCAGGCCCCGGCGGCAAGTACTGTCGCTGTGCTGCTTGATGAGGAAACAGTCGCCGAGACAGTCAGCACCCCGGGTGGCGAGTTTGTCCTGATGTTCGATGTGGCACCCAGCACCGCGCCGCGTGTCCTGGAATTGCAGGCGCGGCTGCCCAACGGGAACCGTCTGCGCTCTGCCGATACGCTGATGCTTGCGCCGCGCAGCGCCGCACTGGCCGATGCCGCGCCCGACGCTGACAATGATGCCCCTGTCATGACTGCGCGGCAGGTCGATGTCGCGCCGCTTTTCCCTGACACCGATCGCGATGTGGCCGCAGGCGCGGGGTCCTCTCCGGCGCTGCAGCAAGACAGTGCCGCACCTGCAGAGCGCAGCGCGGACGCCCCGCAGGTTGACCGCGCGCCGGGCGATGCCCCGGAAGAAACCTCTGGCCAGATCGAGATTGCGGCGAGTGCGCCAGAGCCAGAGGCACCTGCGCCCGATGCCGGCGACGAGGCTGCCACGCCGCTGGCCGATGCCCCGCCGCAATCCGCGCCCGCGCTGGACACATCAGCAGACCCCGCCCTCCAGCGCGCAGAGGCGCAGCCCGATGCTGCGCCGCTGGCAATGCTGCTGCGGTCTGACGGGTCCGTGCAGATGCTCGGTGAGGCCCCGCGCATGCCCGATCTCGAACCGGCGGTGCGAATTGATTCGGTCGTCTATGACGCCGAGGGCGAAGTGGCGCTGAGCGGCCGCTCGACCCGCGCCGATGCCGAGGTGCAGATCTATCTGGACAATCAGCCGATCCTGCGCGCCCGCGCCGAGGCCGATGGCAACTGGCGCGCGCAGCTCGAAGGGATCGACCGGGGCGTGTATCAGTTGCGCGTCGATGAACTGGACGCGGAGGAGCGCGTGACCTCGCGCGCAGAAATCCCGTTTGAGCGCGTGACCCCAGAGATGGCGCGCGATGCGCAGGGGCCGCAGGCGCTGACCGTGCAGCCAGGAAATACGCTTTGGGGGATATCGAGCGTCAGCTATGGCGAAGGCATCCGTTACATGCGGATATTCGAGGCCAATCGCGACCAGATCCGCGACCCGGATCTGATCTATCCCGGGCAGGTTTTCGTCATCCCTGAAAGCCCAGATCAGGCAGCGGACTGACATGCAGGCGGTTGCCATGGGGCAACCTTTCGCCAGCGTGGGACCGGGCCGGGCTTGATCCGGCCTGTGCGCGGGCATAGCTGCAATGGCGCAGGGACGACCCTCGGCAGTCTGGATGTGACCTTTCAGGACGACCTGGATCTGATGGAGGATCACATGCCCTGGATATATCTGTTGGCTGCCGGTGCGCTGGAAATCGTCTGGGCCCTGGCGATGAAACAGTCGGCTGGTTTTACCCGCACAACCCCCACGATCATAATGGTGTTGGCGATGTTTGGCAGTTTCGGGCTGCTGGCGATGGCGATGGCGTCGCTGCCTCTTGGTACGGCCTATACAATCTGGACCGGGATCGGCGCGGTCGGGGCCTTTGCGCTGGGCGTTCTGGTGCTGGGTGAGGCGTTGACCGCGCAGCGGCTGCTGGCCGCGGGTCTGATCGTCGCCGGGATCGTGCTGATGCAGCTCTCGGAGCGTGGCGGCGCCTGAACCGCAGGGCCAGAGCCCTCCGCGCGCTCTGGCCATTCGCGCCGCCCTCGACTAGATTGCCCGCAGCCAGCCGGGACCGCGCGCCATGACAGAGACAACGACCCAAAGCACTGATGCCGTGCAGCCCAGTGCCGCGCAGGAACGCGCCAGCGGCTGGCGCACGATCCGGCGCGTCATCCCGTATCTGTGGCCTGCCGATGCGCTTTGGGCGCGCCAGCGGGTCGTTCTGGCGCTGATCGCGCTGGTGCTGGCCAAGGTGGTCGCGGTCGGCACGCCGTTTTTCTACAAGGCCGCGGTCGATGCGCTGGCGGGTGACGGTGCAGCCTGGATGCTGGCCATAGGGGCCGTGGGGCTGACCGTGGCATACGGCGTCGCGCGGCTTATGGAAATCGGCTTTCAGGAATTACGCAATGTGCTGTTCACGCGTGTGGGCCAGCGCGCGCTGCGCCAGCTTGCACTGGAAACCTTTGGTCATATCCATCGGCTGAGTCTGCGCTACCACATCACCCGCAAGACCGGCGGTCTGAGCCGGATCATCGAACGTGGCGTGAAGGGCGTGGAGTTCCTGCTGCGCTTTCTTCTGTTCTCGATCTTTCCGCTGATCCTGCAACTGCTGATGATCGCGGGCATTTTCTTCTTGTTGTTCGATGTGTGGTATCTGGTCGCAGTGGTTGTGACGATCAGCCTGTATGTCTGGTTCACCTTTCGCATCACGGAATGGCGGGTGCGTCAGCGCCGGATCATGAACCAGCAGGACACGGACGCGAACCAGAAGGCCATCGACAGCCTGCTGAATTTCGAGACCGTCAAGTATTTCAACGCCGAAGCGATGGAGGCGCGGCGCTATGACGGGGCGATGGCCAAGTATGAAGAGGCCGCCGTCAGCACGAATTATTCGCTGGCCTTTCTGAATTTCGGGCAGGCGCTGATCATCACGACAGGGCTTGTGACCGTCATGATCCTTGCAGCCATCGGCGTGCAGCGGGGCGATCTGACCGTGGGTGATTTCGTTCTGGTCAATTCCTACATGATCCAGATCACCATGCCGCTGAATTTTCTGGGCACGGTCTATCGCGAGATCCGGCAGGCGCTGGTCGACATGGCCGAGATGTTCGACCTGCTGGACCAGCCCCCCGATGTGCGCGACGCACCGGGCGCACAGCCGCTGGCCGTGGCAAAGGGCGAGGTGGTCTTTGACCGTGTCGAATTCGGCTATGACCCCGCGCGCCCCATCCTGCGCGGCATCGATCTGCACATCAAGGGGGGTGAGACAGTCGCCATTGTCGGCCCCTCGGGGTCAGGCAAATCGACCATCGGGCGGCTGTTGTTCCGCTTTTACGATGTGACGGGTGGTGCGATCCGGATTGACGGGCAGGATATCCGCGATGTCACGCAATCCAGCCTGCACGCGGCCATCGGCGTGGTGCCGCAGGACACAGTGCTGTTCAACGACTCGATCGCCTACAACATCGCCTATGGCCGCGAGGGCGCGACCCGCGCCGAGATCGAGGCCGCCGCCCGCGCCGCCCGCATCCATGATTTCGTGACCACATTGCCCGAAGGCTATGACACGGCAGTGGGTGAGCGGGGGCTGAAACTCTCGGGCGGCGAGAAACAGCGTGTGGGGATCGCGCGGACGCTGCTGAAAAACCCGCCGATCCTGTTGCTGGATGAAGCGACCAGCGCGCTCGATACACAGACCGAACAGAGCATTCAGGAAAGCCTGCGTGCGATGGGGCAGGGGCGCACAGTGCTGACCATCGCGCACCGGCTGTCTACCGTGGTCGATGCCGACCGCATCATCGTTCTGGATCAGGGCGAGATTGTCGAGCATGGCACGCATGAGGCCCTGTTGGCACAAGGCGGGCGCTATGCGCAGATGTGGGCCCGCCAGCGCGCGGAAGAGGCATAGCGCGCGGAACCCGGACCGGGGCTGCGCGTTAAGCGTGTTGCGACAGGGCCGGAAGCAAAAAGGGACAGCAATGAATACGAATTACACAGGCGTTCTGGGCATACTGCACCTTGCCCTGGTAATCTGGGCGGCCGTATCGATCATCAATTCGGGCGCGACCCAGTTGCAGAAGGTGATCTGGATTCTGCTGGTTCTGGTGTTCCCGTTGATCGGCCTGATCATCTGGTTTCTGGCCGGACCCAAAGGCCGATAACGCGGGGGTGCAATCCGGTCGGTGACCAGCGCCGACCGGCCTATGCGCCGTAAAGTTCCTTCGCCCGCGCCTCGAAGGCGCCGACGATGCGGCGCATCGCCTGGTCGAACACCACCCCGATCACGCGCTGCAACATTCGGTTGCGGAACTCGAAATCGACATCGAAATCCACGATGCAGCCACCATCCTCTGCGTCCTCGACCTTCCAGTGCGAGATCATGTAGCGGAACGGCCCGTCGAGATAGGTCGTGTCGATGCGGCCATCCTTGGGGTAAAGCTGCACGCGGCTGCCGAACTTCTCGCGGAAGACCTTGAAGGAAATGACCAGATCGGCCTCGATCTCCTCGCCCCCGTCGATGGGCTTGCGCGAGCGGATGCGTGCTGCGGCGGTCCAGGGCAGGAATTCGGGGTAGCGTCCCACATCGGCCACCAGATCGAAGATCTGCTGCGCGGTGTAGGGCATATGGCGATATTCGCGGTGACTGGGCATGCGCACGCTCTTTACGGGATCGCGGGCTATGTCCTAAAGTCACGACGAAAAATCAAGGGGCCGTGTGCCGAGGGGCAAATATGACGCAGAAAGCCTATGCCATCGACCAGATGATCAGCGCGAAACAGATCGCCGCGCGGGTCGAGGAACTGGCCGCCGAAATCTCGCGCGCCTATGCGGGCACGGAAAAGCTGGTGGTTGTGGGGCTGCTGCGCGGGTCCTTCGTGTTCATCGCCGATCTGGTGCGCGAGATCGAATTGCCGGTCGAGGTGGATTTCCTCGAGGCGTCCAGCTACGGCGACAGCACCCATTCCTCGCGCGAAGTGCGCATCCTCAAGGACTTGTCCGGCAAGATCGAGGGGCGCGATGTCGTGGTGGTCGAGGATATCGTGGATACAGGCTTTACGCTGCACCACGTGTTGCAGATGCTTCTGGCACGGAACCCCGCCCGGCTGGAGGTCTGCGCGCTGCTCGACAAGCCCTCGCGCCGCGAGGTTGATATCAAGGCCACCTGGACCGGATTCGAGATCCCCGATGAATTCGTGGTGGGCTACGGGATCGATTATGCCCAACGCGACCGCAATCTGCCCTTTATCGGCAAGGTCCGGTTCCTCTGAGCGGACATCACGAAATTGCTAGGTTGATCTGTTGCATATCCGCGTTACGGTCTGACGGCATTCATAACCGGAGCCCTTGCCATGACCTTCCGCCCCATTCTTGCAGCCTGCGCGCTGTCGATCGGTCTGACACTTCCAGCCATTGCCGATGACGATCCTGCAATCGCCGCGCGTCAGGGGCAGTTCAAGCTGCTTGCCCTGAATTTCGGGGTCATGGGCGGGATGGCGCAGGGCCGCATGGAATATGACGCCGAAGCGGCACAGACAGCGGCAGACAACCTGTATCATCTGACCCGCGTCGATCAGATGGTCCTGTGGCCCGAGGGCACGGATTCGGACAGTGTCGATGGCACCCGCGCCAATATCTCGATCTGGGAAGACCTGGATGATTTCGTCGAAAAGTTCGGTGCGCTGCAGATGGCGGCAGAATCGCTGCAAGATGTGGCAGGGGACGGGCTGGACGAGATGCGCGCCGGTGTGGGCGCGCTGGGTCAGACCTGTCAGGCCTGCCACGAGGCACATCGCGACGAAGCCAGCTAAGCTGCGCCAGGCAAGACGGACCTGAACATGCGGCGCGGGCTTGCAATCAGCCTGGGTATCGTCCTGCTGGTCATTGGCGCGGGGCTATGGTGGCTCAGCGCGCCTGATCCGCTGGACACGGACAGCCTTGCCTGGATGGAGGGCGATGCCGAGGCCGGGCGCGACATCTTTCTGGCAGCAGGCTGCGGGTCGTGCCACATGGCGCCGGGCAGCGATGTGGATCCGCTGCTGCTGACAGGCGGGCGTGAATTCCCAAGCGATTTCGGCACCTTCATCGCGCCCAATATCAGCCCCGATCCCGACCATGGGATCGGCGACTGGTCGCAGGCAGAGTTCATCAATGCGACCATGCGCGGCATCTCACCCGATGGGCGCCATTACTATCCGGCCTTTCCCTATACCAGCTATGTTCGGGCCGAGGTTCAGGACATGGCCGACCTCTATGCCTATATGATGTCGCTGCCCGCCGATGCGACCCCGTCGCGCGCGCATGATCTTGGGTTTCCCTTCAACATCCGGCGCGGCGTGGGGCTGTGGAAGGCGCTTTTCCTGCGCGATGACTGGGTGATCACCGGCGATCTGACCGAGGACGAGGAACGCGGGCGCTACCTGGCCGAAGCGCTGTCACATTGCGCCGAATGCCACACGCCCCGCAGCGCCCTTGGTGCGCTGGACCATGACCAATGGCTGCTGGGCGCGCCCAACCCGTCGGGGCGCGGGCGCATCCCTGCCATCGCAGGCGAGGGGTTCGACTGGACAGCCTTTGACATCAGCGCCTATCTGGACACGGGCTTTACCCCGGATTTCGATGTGGTGGGCGGCACCATGGCGGCTGTCGTCAATAATCTGCACAAGTTGAGCTCATCCGAACGCGATGCGATCGCCGCCTATATCCTGCGCGCGCGCTAGCCCCGCGACCGGGCGCGGGTCACTTTCCTGCGTCATGCTCTTGTCCCTGTCTGCGATAGGCCCCATACTTGACTATCGCAAACGCGCCCAGCAACGGATGAAATCGATCTGCCATGTCGGACACGATCAAACAATCCCCGAACGTCGTGGGCTCGCGGCTGACCTTTACCGAAAAGTTCCGCCTGCAGACATGGCTGATGGGGATCATCGCCTTTGCGGTGGTGCTGTTTCTGCTGGTGCAGGCCAAGTTCATCCTGATCGCGCTGGCCATTGCGATCATCCTGTTTTCGCTGACAGCAGATGCGATCAATTCGATCTCGCAATTGCGCATCGGGAGCTTCCGCATCGCGAACTGGCTGGCATCCATCGTGGCGGTGGCGCTGATCGCGTCGGGGTTGCTGACGCTGGCGGGGCTGGTGATATCGCAGATCAATACGGTTCTGTCCACGACCCTCTCCTATACCGATGACGCTCAGCGCGCCGTCGCGCAGATGTTTTCCTGGATGGGCGAGGATGTCGAGGCATCGGTTCTTGCAACCGTGCGCTCCATCGAGATTTCGAGCTACCTGCGTTCGGCCGCCGGACAGGCGGGCACCATCCTCAGTCAGGTGGTGCTGATCATCCTGTTCGTGGGCTTTCTGTTCGCCGAACGTGTCTGGTTCGGCACCAAGCTGGAAAACCTGATGGAAGATCAGGTCAAGGCGCGCCGCATCAGCGCGATCATGGGCTCGATCATCCGCCGGGTGAACCGTTATTTGCTGGTCAAGGCGCTCATTTCGACTGTGACAGGCATCGCGATCTTTCTGCTGTTGCGGGTCTTCAACCTGGAATTCGCCGTGGCGATGGGCTTGCTGACATTCGTACTGAATTTCATCCCTTCGGTGGGGTCCATCATCGCGACACTGATCGTGACGCTGGTGGCCTATATTCAGGTGCCAGAGCCACAGACAGCCGTGCTGATCTTCGTGCTGGCGGGGATGACGCAATTCCTGCTGGGCAATGTCATCGACCCGATGCTGATGGGCAAGACGCTGCGCCTGTCTTCCTTCGGGATCATCATTTCGCTGGCCTTCTGGGGCGCTGTCTGGGGCGTGCCGGGTATGTTTCTGGCGGTGCCTTTCATGGTGTCGGCCATGATCATCTGCTCGCATATCCCGGCCGCGCGCCCCGTGGCCGTGCTGCTGTCGCGCGAAGGGTTGCCGGAAGAGGAATTTCCCCTGACCATGCAGCAGGGTGACGATGAGGCAGACCAGATGCGCGGTGACATGCGCGCCGCGATGAACGCCGCGGAATAGGCGGGGCTACTGGCCCACGGGCCGGATCACCGCGTCTTCGGTTACGATGGCATCAAGCGGCTGGTCGGTCAGCTCGGTCGGCACGCGCGCAACCTCTTGCGCGGCATGGGCCAGGCCGATTGCCAGCACACGCCCGTCGCGGCGCAGCCCCTCCAGCGTGCGGTCATAGAACCCGCCGCCATAGCCCAGCCGATATCCGCGCCGGTCAAAGGCCAGAAGCGGCACGATCAGCACATGCGGCACCATCGCGACCCCGTCGCGCGGCACAAGCGCGCGGAACGGCCCCTCGACCATCGCGGTATCGGGCGTCCAGAGATGAAACGCCAGCGGCTGCCCGCGCCCGGCGATGACCGGCACACCCACAGGCCCCGGATGGGCGCGCATGGTGGGCAGCGGGTCCATCTCGGCGCGCATGGGCATGTAACCCGACAGTGGCAATGCCGCCAGCGCATCGCCTGCATGATCCGCCAGCAGTGTGCCCAGAAGCGCATTTGCGGCCCGGATACGCACCGCCAGTTGCGGGGCGGCAGCGGCGGCGCTCCGGGCCTCCATGGCGCGCGCGCGCAATTCGGATTTCTCGGATGTCAGGGTCACGGGCGGCACCTTTCACACTGGCGATGCCGCCAGTCTGTGCCGCCTGAGCCGCAGGTGCAAGGCGCGTTACGTCTGTTCGCGGCCCGTGTGCGACCCGGTGCGCGTGACCACGCGCGTCGCAAGCGCCATCGACGCGACCAACGCGATTGCGCCCCCCGTGCTGTAGGCCAGTAAGGTCATCAGCAGACCATGCCCTGCATTCACCGCAAGACCTGCCGCTATAACGCCAGCCAGAATGGATATGGGAAAGCAGGCAACAATCATGGCGCTTCTCCAATTCGATTTACACAACCTAAAGTAGTACGCACGAAAAACAAAGCACAAATGGCATCAATCAATGCCGATTAACCAATAATGTTTCACTATAGGCGACGAAAGCGCGGTCAGTCCAGCGCGCGATGCTCGAATTCACGATTCAGGGCGCGCACGAACTCTGTCAGTTCGGGCTGGCGCTGCCGCCGCAGGCGCTCGGATTCGATGATTCTGCGCAACCGGGCGGCAGTTGCGTCCAGATCGTCATTAATCAGGACATAATCATATTCGGCCCAGTGGCTGATCTCGTCGCGCGACTGGCGCATGCGCTGCGCGATCACGTCCTCGCTGTCCTGCCCACGCTGGCGCAGCCGCGCATCCAGTGCCGCGATCGAGGGGGGCAGCACGAAGATCGACACGACATCCTGCCCCAGTGAAGAGTTGCGCACCTGCTGTCCGCCCTGCCAGTCGATATCGAACAGCGTGTCGCGCCCCTGTGCCATGGCCTCGGCGACCGGTCCCTTGGGTGATCCGTAGAAATTGCCGAACACCTCGGCATGTTCCAGCATTTCGCCCCGCGCAATCATGGCCTCGAATTCGGTGCGTGTGCGGAAATAATACTCGCGCCCGTCCACTTCGCCGGGGCGCGGCGCGCGGGTGGTGGCCGATACGGAAAACCGGATTTCGCTGTCCCAGTCCATCAACCCCCGTGCAAGGGTGGATTTGCCCGCCCCCGAAGGCGAGGACAGGATGATCAGCAAACCTCGGCGCGGCATCGGCTACTCCACATTCTGGACCTGCTCGCGCATCTGGTCGATCACGCTCTTGAGGTCAAGCCCGATGCGCGTCATCTCCAGATGCTGGGCCTTGGCACAAAGCGTGTTCGCCTCTCGGTTGAACTCCTGCATCAGGAAATCCAGCTTGCGGCCCACTGGCCCGGATTGTGCGACGAGCGCGCGGGCGGCGGCGCAATGGGCCTCCAGGCGGTCGATCTCTTCGGTCAGGTCGGCCTTGACGGCCAGTTGCGCGAGTTCCTGTGCCACGCGGGCGGGGTCGGCCTCGGTCGCCTGCATCACCTGTGCAAGCGCCTTGCGATGGGCGGCGGCCATCTCTGTGCCGCGCCGGTCCAGGAGCGCGCGGGCCTGGGCGGCAAGCGCGCTGGTCTGGTCCAGTTGCTCGGACAGCACCTGCGCCAGCGCTGCGCCTTCCTCGGCGCGCATCTGCACCACATCCTCCAGCAATTGCGCGGCCTCTGGGCGCAGCAGGGCGTCCAGTGCATCGGGCGGCAAGGCGGCCAGATTTGGGCCGGAGGGCACGACCCCGCGCCAGCCCAGCAGGGCCAGCGGATCGGGTGCCTGCAATGGCACACCCGCCCGTTCCGCGCGTTCGGTGACACTGCGCAGCCCGGCCAGCACATCGTCCAGCACCGCATGGTCGATCTGCCCGCCGGCGCCTTGCGCTGTCACGCGCAACCGCAAGGACAGCGAGACATTGCCGCGCACCAGTTTCTGCGCCAGCATGTCGCGCAGCGGCTTTTCCATGAAGCCCAGCCCGTCTGGCAGGCGCAGCCGCAGGTCCAGCCCGCGCCCGTTGACACAGCGCAGCTCGAACTCCCATTCGATCAGCTCCGTGCCTATCTGCGCCGACCCGACACGGCTGGCAAATCCGGTCATCGAGTGCATGGCCTTCCTTCCCTCTCCACCCTTTGGGACAATTAACCACTTGCGCAGATTGCGGCGGAAATATGTCTCGAATTGGGCTATTAAAGACTTGTTAAGTGAACTTGCGATAGCATTAAGCCTGACATCAAGGGCATTCACAGGGTTTTCCACGCGCGCTGCCTGCGCGCCGGACAAGTAAGAGGTGTATCATGACGGAACGTGTCACCACGCCAAACACGCAATCCCTGCCGGACATCACAGGGGCGGATCTGGTGTCGCAGGTCACGCATTACTGGGACGGGTTGCGCTGCGACGGGCAGATACCGGCGCGCGATGCCATCGATGCGCGCGCGCTGGGATCTGCGCTGCCGCATGTCTTTCTGGCCGAGATGGTGACATCGCGTGTCGCCCGGCTGCGGGTTTGCGGCCACCGGGTCGAGGATCTGCTTGGCATGGATATGCGCGGCATGCCGCTCTCGACATTATTCACGGGCGCGGCCCGCGCGGACCTGACCAGCGCGTTGGCGCAGGTGGCGCGCGGGGTTCGGGTCACGCTGGTCTTGCAGGGCGAAACCGGGTTCGGGTTGCCCGCGCTCGATGCGCGTCTGGCGCTGCTGCCGCTGGCAGATGCGGCAGGCCTGCCCACACGCGTGCTGGGCGTGCTGGACGTGTCGGGCCAGATCGGGCGCAGCCCGCGCCGCTTTGTGCGCGCGACACCGCTTGCCCTGCCTGTGGCTGCCGATACCCCGCCCCCGGCCCGCCGCGCACCGGTCTTGCGTGTCATCAAGGGGGGGCGCGCCTGATCGCGGCTATCCACCCTCGACATTGGCCGCGCTGCGGGCTACGCCCGCAGCCATGACACCCGATCAGATCGAAACCCGTGGCACGCTAAGCGCGCAGAAACCCCTGAACGGCCTGACATGGTTGCGTGTCGGCGGACCGGCGGACTGGCTGTTCCAGCCTGCCGATGAGGATGATCTGGCCGCGTTTCTGGCCGCGCTGGACCCGGAGATCCCGGTCTTTCCCATGGGCGTCGGGTCCAACCTGATCGTCCGTGACGGGGGGCTGCGCGGCGTGGTGATCCGGCTGGGGCGCGGGTTCAACAGTATTGACATCGGCGAGGATGTCATGGCCGGCGCCGCCGCGCTTGATGCGCATGTCGCGCGCAAAGCCGCCGATGCCGGGCGTGATCTGACCTTTCTGCGCACCATCCCCGGTGCCATTGGCGGTGCAGTGCGGATGAATGCGGGCTGCTATGGCAGCTATATGGCCGATCATCTGATTGATGTGACCGCGATCGACCGCAGCGGGCAGCGCCATGTGCTGCCTGTTGCGCAACTGAACCTGCGCTACCGGCAATCGGACCTGCCTGCGGAGATGATCGTCACCCGCGCGCGGCTGCGCGCCGATGCGGGCGACCCCGATGCGCTGCATGCGCGCATGACGGACCAGCTTGCCCGGCGCGATGCAAGCCAGCCCACCAGGGACCGCAGCGCCGGCTCGACCTTTCGCAACCCGGCGGGGTTTTCCTCGACCGGGCAGGCGGATGACACGCATACACTCAAGGCATGGAAGGTGATCGCGGATGCCGGGCTGCGCGGTGCGCGGCTGGGCGGCGCACAGATGTCGCCCAAACATCCGAATTTTCTGATCAATACCGGCACGGCCAGCGCGGCGGAACTGGAAGGGCTGGGCGAAGAAGTGCGAAAAAGGGTTTTGCAAGATCAGGGGATTTCGCTACAATGGGAAATCATGCGGGTGGGTGAGCCTGCAGTGGGTGCGGACCTTCCCGCGCTTGAACTGGCCCCCGACGCAGACCAAAGACAGAACTAGCCCCGAAAACGGGGCAGAACGGGCCGCAAAGGTCCAGAGGCAGTGGGAATGGGCATGTCGAGCAGGGCAGCCCCCCGGATATGTGTGCTCAAGGGCGGACTCTCGGCAGAGCGCGAGGTGTCGTTGTCCTCGGGGCAGGAATGCGCCAAGGCGCTGCGGGTGGCAGGCTATGAGGTGATCGAACTGGACGCGCGCGGCGATGTCGTGCAGCGCCTGGTCGAGATTGCACCCGATATCACCTTCAACGCATTGCATGGCCGCTTTGGCGAGGATGGCTGCATTCAGGGCATCCTGGAATGGTTGCGGTTGCCCTACACGCATTCGGGCGTGCTGGCCTCGAGCCTGGCGATGGACAAGGAACGCTCGAAAGCGGCCTTCGTGGCTGCCGGGTTGCCAGTGGTGCCGTCGCTGCTGGCGGGCAAGGCGCAGGTCATGGCCGCGCATGTGATGGACCCGCCCTATGTGGTCAAACCCAATAATGAGGGGTCATCAGTCGGCGTCTATCTGGTGCATGAAGCCGCGAACGGCCCGCCGCAACTGGGCAAGGAGATGCCCGAAGAAGTGATGGTCGAGGCCTATGCGCCAGGTCGCGAGTTGACCACGACGGTCATGGGCGACCGTGCGCTGGGCGTGACCGATATCCTTACCGATGGCTGGTATGATTACGATGCGAAATACAAGCCCGGCGGCTCGCGCCATGTGCTTCCCGCAGATATCCCGCCCGAGATCGAGGCCGCCTGTCTGGATCATGCGCTGCGCGCCCATCGCGCGCTGGGGTGTCGCGGCGTGTCGCGCACCGATTTCCGCTGGGACGAGGCGCGCGGGATCGACGGTCTGATCCTGCTCGAGGTCAACACCCAGCCCGGCATGACCCCCACATCGCTTTCGCCCGAACAGGCCGCGCATTGCGGGCTGAGTTTTGCCGATTTCTGCCGCTGGATGGTGGAGGATGCCTCGTGCGACCGCTAGACCCGCGCCACGATGCATATGACGATGATGCCGATGTGCCCGGCGACGCGCCGGTTTCGGCGGTGACGGATACCCGCAGCTTCTGGGATCATCTGGGCGCCACGCGGGCCGAGGAATACGCTGCCGAGGATATCCTGCCGCACCCGCCAGCGCCAGTCACGCCGTCCGACCCACTGCCCCATGAGGATGAGGTCTTTCCGCTGACCGACATGCCCGGCACGGCCTCGGGAAGTCTGAATGATGTGCTGCAAGCGCATGACCACGACCTGACCGCCACGCTGGATGAGGGCGCACCGCAAAATTCGGTCAGCCCCTATGCGCTGTCCGCCGGGCAGGCGATGGGTCATGACGCGATGCCGGACCCACCAGTGGCCCCCTTTGCGGCCGTGGCCCCGCAGGGGCGCAAGCGGCGCGCGGGCACCAGCCGCATGCGCTACAGAATGCAGCGCATCTGGCTGACACCCTTCTACCGGCGCGCGATAAAGCTGGGAACGCCTGTCGCCGCCATGGCCCTGGCGCTGGGGCTCTATTTCAGCAATGCCGAACGCAGCGCCGCCTTTGCTGCCGGGGTCGAGGCGATCCACACGGCCTTTGTGGAGCGCCCCGAATTCATGGTCACCACGCTGGAACTGCCCCGGACCGCGCCCGAACTGGAACCCGCACTGCGCGAGAAGCTCGAGGCAGAGCTGCCGCAATCCACCTTCCGGCTGGATCTGGATGATCTGCGCCGCAAGGTCGAGGAACTGGACTGGGTGCGCACTGCCGATCTGCGGCTGAAATCGGACGGCGTGCTGTCCGTGACACTGACCGAACGTGTGCCCGCGATCCTGTGGCGCTCTGGCGCAGGGTTGGAGCTGCTGGATGCCGAGGGCGTGCGCGTGGCCCTTGTCGCGCATCGCGGTGTGCGCGCTGATCTGCCGCTGGTCGCAGGGCAGGGCGCGGATGCGCATGTCGCCGAGGCGCTGGAGCTTCTGGATGCCGCGGCACCGCTGGGCGACCGCCTGCGCGGGCTGATCCGTATGGGAGAGCGGCGCTGGGATGTCGTGCTGGACCGCGACCAGCGCATCCGCCTGCCGGAAACTGGCGCGCTGTCGGCGCTGGAACGCGTGATCGCGCTGGATCAGGCGCAGGACCTGCTGGCGCGCGATCTGATCGTTGCCGACCTGCGCGACCCGGCCCGTCCGGTTCTGCAAATCAGCGAAGGGGCAATGGATACCCTTCGCGCCATTCGTTCTCAGTCACGGGAGTAAGCCGCAAATGATCGATCCCTATGCCTCTCAGCGTGCCATGCGGCAATTGCGCAGTGCGGCCATGCAGCGCAGCGTGATCGCGGTGCTGGATATCGGCACCTACAAGATCGCAGCCCTTGTCCTGAAGCTCGACCCCGAGCAGGCCGGCGCGCGCCACCCCGGCATCGGCAACATGGCGGGGCAGGCGGGGTTTCGCGTCATCGGTGCGGGAACCACGCGGTCGCGCGGCGTGCGCTTTGGCGAGGTCAGCGCCATGGCCGAAACCGAAGGTGCCATCCGCACGGCCCTGCAGGCCGCGCAGAAGATGGCGCAGATGCGCGTCGATCATGTGGTGGTCAGCCTGTCAGGGGGCAATCTGCGGTCCTACGGGCTGGCTGGCGAAGTCGAGGTCGAGGGCGACACTGTGGCCGAGAATGACATCGCCCGCGTGATGGCCGCCGCCGAGATGCCCGATTTCGGCACAGGGCGCGAGGTGCTGCATGCCCAGCCGATCAATTTCGCGCTCGACCATCGCACCGGCCTTTCGGACCCGCGCGGCCAGACCGGCCAGCGACTGGCCTGCGACATGCATCTGGTGACGGTCGATACCAGCCTGATCCACAATATCTGCAACTGCGTGAAGCGCTGCGATGTCGAACTCTCGGGCATCATGTCCAGCGCCTACGCCGCGGGCATGTCGGCGCTGGTCGAGGATGAGCAGGAACTGGGTGCCGCCTGTGTCGATCTGGGGGCGGGTACGTCCAGCGTGTCGGTCTTCATGAAGAAACACATGATCTATGCCGATACGGTTCGCATGGGTGGCGCGCATGTGACCTCGGACATCGCCAAGGGGCTGCGGATTGATCACGGCATGGCCGAGCGGATCAAGACCGTGCATGGCGGGGTGCAGGCCACATCCATGGATGATCGCGAGATGATCGCGCTCTCGGGCGACTCTGGCGATTGGGACAAGGATCGCCGAACAGTCAGCCGCGCAGAGCTGATCGGCATCATGCGCCCCCGGATCGAGGAAATACTGGAAGATGTGCGCGCGCGGCTGGAATCAGCAGGGTTCAACCATCTGCCCAGCCAGCAGGTGGTGCTGACGGGTGGCGGTGCGCAGGTGCCGGGGATCGACGGGCTCGCGGGCCGCATCTTTGGCCAGCAGGTCCGGCTGGGCCGTCCGGTGCGCGTGCGCGGGTTGCCGCAGGCGGCCTCGGGGCCGGCATTTGCCGGCACGGTCGGGCTGAGTCTGCTCGCGACGCATCCGCAGGATGAGTGGTGGGATTTCGATTTGCCGGTTGAAAGTTACCCCGCGCGGTCGCTCAAGCGCGCGGTGAAATGGTTCAGGGACAACTGGTAGCCCCAAAATCTGGCGAATCTGTCGAGACTCGGCGGAAATCCGCAAAAAAATACCGAGATATGGGTCGGAAAAGTGACTTTTTTGATGACCTCTGCCCTTAACATCTGTAGGATTCCAAGAAAAATAGGCATCTGACGCGCAACAGACTTCTCGGGCGTCGGCGAAAGAGAGAGGCGGAGCGAGCCATGGCACTGAACTTTACAGAGACATCGCAGCACGAAGAGCTTGCGCCCCGGATCACCGTTTTCGGTGTTGGCGGCGCCGGGGGCAATGCGGTCAACAACATGATCCAGAAACAGCTTGAGGGCGTGGAATTTGTTGTTGCCAACACGGATGCACAGGCCCTGCAGCAAAGCAGCGCGCCCGGCCGCATCCAGATGGGTGTCAAGATCACTGAAGGTCTGGGCGCAGGTGCGCGCCCCTCGGTCGGGTCCGCCGCAGCCGAAGAGACGATCGAGGAAATCATCGATCATCTGGCCGGGTCGCATATGTGCTTCATCACGGCAGGCATGGGTGGGGGCACCGGCACCGGCGCGGCCCCGATCATCGCACAGGCCGCGCGCGAGTTGGGCGTGCTGACCGTGGGTGTCGTGACCAAACCCTTCCAGTTCGAAGGCGCCAAGCGCATGCGCCAGGCCGAAGACGGGGTCGAGGCACTGCAGAAGGTGGTCGATACGCTGATCATCATTCCGAACCAGAACCTGTTCCGTCTGGCCAATGAGCGCACGACCTTTACCGAAGCCTTCGCCATGGCCGATGATGTGCTGTATCAGGGCGTCAAGGGTGTGACCGATCTGATGGTGCGCCCCGGTCTGATCAACCTCGATTTCGCCGATGTGCGCGCCGTGATGGACGAAATGGGCAAGGCCATGATGGGCACGGGCGAGGCCGAGGGCGAGGATCGCGCGATCCATGCCGCCGAAAAGGCAATTGCCAACCCGCTCCTGGACGAAATCAGCCTGCATGGCGCGCGCGGTGTGCTGATCAACATCACCGGCGGCTATGACCTGACCCTGTTCGAACTGGATGAGGCCGCAAACCGCATCCGCGAAAAGGTGGACCCGGAGGCGAATATCATCGTGGGCTCGACCCTCGATCCCGATATGGAAGGCATGTTGCGGGTGTCGGTTGTGGCAACAGGCATCGATGTGCAGGCCGATACGGCTGCCCCCGAAGTGCCCCGCCGCAGCATGGTCGAGCCTGTGCGCCCGACCATGACCGAGCGTCCCGCGCCCGAACCGGCAGCGGAGCCCGAACCCGCTGTCGCACGCGCGCCCGAACCTGTGCGCGAGCAAACTGCCGCGCGCGCGGCCCCGGCAGAGCCCGAGCAACAGACCCTGTTCGAACGCCCGGCCGCTGCCGCGCCAGAGCCTGCCTATCGCACACAGGCCCCTGCGGCGCGCGCGCCGCAGCCGCGCTTTACCCCGGTCGCCCAGCGGCGTGAACCGCAGATGGATGACGACGGGTTCGACATTGACGAGGTGTTGCCCGAGCCACAGCATCAGCCCGAGGCGCAGTTCACGGCCCCACGTCGCCCGGCCCCCGGAACCCCGTCGCCCGCAGCGATCGAGCGGTTGCAACGCGCCGTGTCCAAGGCACCTGAGCATGGGAATTCCCGTGCCCCACGCCCGGTCCATGCCCCGGCCCAGCCGCAGCCCGAGCGTGAGGCGGAAAGAGGCTCTCGCTTCGGCTTTGGCTCGTTGATCAGCCGGATGGCAGGGCATGGGAACGAACAGGCCAGCCCTGCGCGCCGCGCCACACCGCCCGTGTCGCATTATGACGAGGATCCGGCACCAGAGGCATCGGATGAGCGTATCGAAATTCCCGCCTTTCTGCGCAGGCAGGCGAACTGATCCTGCGTCATCATCACAACATGTAACGGATGAAAGCCAGCACAGCTGGCTTTTTTCCATTTAAGACAAGCGCTTGCAGCGGCTTCTTCGAGGCTGGCAAATCTCTGCCTTCCAGGGCTGGATTTGTTACATTCAGGTCACAATCTGTGAATTGCTGTATATGTCATCACAGGTTAACTACCCGTCCAAAGCGCGAGGGTCGCGCGCTGCGATGATGTGGGTGACATGCAGACGACGCTATCTTCTGACCGGCAAGTAACCGGCACTGGGCTACATTCGGGTGCATTGGTGCGCATGGTGCTGCGCCCGTCTGCGCCGGATACGGGGATCGTGTTTCGTCGCGTGGACTGCCCCCCTGGCCGCAACGCGATTGCTGTCAGCCCGGCCAACTGGGTCGAGGCGAGCCTGTGCACCGTCTTGCGCAACGCGCATGACGTGCAGATCAGAACAGTCGAGCATCTGCTGGCCGCGTTGCATGGCTGCGGTATTCATAACGCGCTGATCGAGATTGACGGGCCGGAAGTGCCCATACTTGACGGCAGTGCTGCCCCCTTTGTCGCGCATATCCTTGCCACGGGGCTGCGGCGGCAGGACGCGCCGCTGAATGTGGCGCGTATCCTCAAACCGGTGGAGGTCAGCCGCAATGGTGCCGTGGCGCGGTTGCTGCCCGCGTCGTCTTTGCAGATTGCGTTCGAAATAGATTTTGATGATGCTGCCATCGGGCATCAGGCGCGGGCGTTTGACATGGCCAACGGGGCCTTCCTGCGCGAACTCAGCGATTGCCGGACCTTCTGCCGCCGCGCGGATGTCGAGACGATGCGGCAGAATGGTCTTGCGCTGGGCGGTACGCTGGATAACGCCGTGGTCTTTGACGGCGGGCGCGTTCTGACCCCCGGTGGTTTGCGTCGCCCGGATGAGCCTGTTCGTCACAAGATGCTCGATGCAATGGGCGATCTGTATGTGATGGGCCGACCCCTTGTCGGGCGCTATGAGGGCGTTCGCGCAGGTCATGCGCTGACGGGGTTGTTGTTGCAAAAACTCTGCGCCACACCCGATGCCTACGAGATCGTGACCTGCGATCTGCCGCAGCGCATTCGCCTGCCGGGCGCCGGGATCAGCCTGCGCGATCTGCCCCTGTCGGCGTGACCCGGTCAAAACCGGCCATGCCCTTGCAAAAGGCGTTTTGCGCGCCGGATTTTTCTGTGATACGAGGTCCCTGAGACGTCGAGGCATGGGGTGGCAGGACATGATTTCAAAGGCTGGTATCAGGCGTTTGGGGGCTGTCTTTGCCGTGCTTGGCGCAACGGCCATGCTGGCGGCCTGCAACCGTGATCAAGGGCCGGATCAATCGCTTACGGGCTTCTCGGCAGAAGAGATTTTCCAGCGCGGCGAGTTCGAGCTTGAAACCTCGAACAGGACCTCACGTTCACTGCGTTATTTTCAGGAAGTCGAGCGGCTTTATCCCTTTACCGAGTGGTCGCGCCGCGCATTGATCATGCAGGCCTATGCCCATCACCGTGCGCGCGAGTTCGAGGAAAGCCGCGCCGCCGCGCAGCGCTTCCTCGATACGTATCCGAATGATGAAGAAGCGCCCTATGCCACATATCTGCTGGCCCTTTCCTTTTACGACCAAGTGGATGAGGTCGGGCGCGATCAGGGCGTGACCTTTCAGGCGCTCCAGCAACTGCGCCGCGTGATCGAGCAGTATCCCGAAAGCGAATACACCCGCTCGGCGATCCTGAAATTCGAGCTGGCCTTTGACCATCTGGCCGCGAAGGAAATGGAAATCGGGCGCTTCTACCTGTCGCGCGGTAATTACAACGCCGCCGTCAACCGCTTCCGTGTCGTGGTCGAGGATTTCCAGACATCGACCCACACGCCCGAGGCGCTGCACCGGCTGGTCGAGGCTTATCTGCGGTTGGGCCTGCGCGATGAGGCGCAGACCGCCGGCGCCATTCTCGGCTATAATTTCGAGGCCAACCCCTTCTACGCCGATACCTTCCGTCTGCTGCAGGGGCAGGGCCTGACGCCAGAGGCGCAGGGCGAAGAAGGCTGGCTGGCCCGGATCTACCGGCAGGCCGTCCGTGGCGACTGGATCTAGGCGGGGTTCGCGCAAACAGGCAAGGAGCTGAGTGCGCGAATGCTGCTGGCGCTCGATATCCGGGACATGCTGATCATCGACCGGCTGGAACTGCGTTTCCAGCCGGGTCTGAACGTGCTGACAGGTGAAACCGGTGCGGGCAAATCGATCCTGCTGGATGCGCTGGGCTTCGTGCTGGGCTGGCGCGGGCGTGCCGATCTGGTGCGCATGGGGGCCGCGCAAGGCGAGGTCGTGGCGGAATTTGCCCTGTCCCCCGACCATCCGGCGCAGGCCGTGTTGCAAGAGGCGGGGTTTGCGCCGGGTGACACGCTGCTGTTGCGCCGCATCAATACCAGTGACGGGCGCAAGACCGCTTATGTCAATGATCGCCGCGCCTCGGGCGAGTTGCTGCGCAGCCTGTCGGATCGGCTGGTGGAACTGCATGGCCAGCAGGATGATCGCGGGCTACTGAACGCGCGCGGGCATCGTGTTCTGCTGGATGATTATGGCGCGCTAGGCGACAAGCTCGCTGCCTGCCGCGCAGCCTGGCGGGGCCTGAGCGCGGCGCGCAAGGCGCATGAGGAAGAACAGGCGCGGCTGGCAGAGATGGCCGCAGAAGAGGATTTCCTGCGCCACGCGGTCGCGGAACTGGACGATCTGGCGCCCGAACCCGGCGAAGAAGTCACGCTGGACACAAGGCGCCGCCAGATGCAGGCGGCAGAGCGTTTGCGTGGTGATATCGCCCGCGCGCAAGCCGCATTGTCCGAGGACGGGGCCGAACGGCTGCTGATGGATGCCACCCGCTGGCTGGACGGCGCGGCCGAGGGGCTGGACGGCGCGCTGGATCCTGCCCTGGCTGCGCTGGGCCGCGCGATGGATGCACTGGGAGAGGCGCAGCAGGGCATCGCGGATTGCACCGATCTGCTCGACTTTCATCCCGGCGCACTGGAAGAAGTGGAGGACCGCCTGTTCGCCCTGCGCGGGCTGGCGCGCAAGCATTCGGTACTGCCCGATGATCTGGGCACCCATGCCGACACGCTGCGCGCCCGGCTGGAGCGTCTGGACAATGGCGCGCGCACCCTGACCGCGCTCGCGCGGGACGAAGCCGAGGCGCAAGCCACCTATGACGCCGCCGCCGCCACACTGACCGAGGCGCGGGGGCAGGCGGCAACGCGCCTCGATACGGAGATGGCGCAGGAACTTGCCCCACTAAAGATGGAACGCGCAGTGTTTCAGACCATCATCGCGCCCGCCCCGCCGGGGCCGGACGGGGTGGATGCCGTCCGCTTCGAGGTGGCGACCAATCCGGGCGCACCCTCGGGGCCGCTCTCCAAGATCGCCTCGGGCGGGGAATTGTCGCGCTTTTTGTTGGCGCTCAAGGTCTGTCTGGCGGGCGGGACAAGCGGGCTGACCATGATCTTTGACGAGATTGACCGCGGCGTGGGTGGTGCGACTGCCGATGCCGTCGGCCGTCGCTTGCGCGCATTATCGGATGCGGCGCAACTGCTGGTTGTCACGCATTCGCCGCAAGTGGCCGCGATGGGCCAGCATCATTGGCGGGTGTCCAAACATGTCGCGCAGGACACCACCCTGTCGCGCGTTGCGCCGCTTTCTGCCGATGAGCGGATTGAAGAGATTGCAAGAATGCTGTCGGGTGATACGATCACGGATGCCGCGCGCGCTGCAGCGTCCGATCTGCTTGGGGCCGGGCAGCGATTGTAAGGTGCCCGGACAAGACACCGAAAATCAACGAAACGACGAGGGAACGATCATCATGCTGCCGACCGGAGTCTCCATCACCGCCCTGCGTGGCACATCCTCGCGCGGTGTGCTGGCCCTGACGACTGTGGCCTTTCTTGCCGGTTGCGCGGGCATGCCCATCATGCCTGGTCCCGGTCCGGCCCGCACAACGCCCCCGCCTGCCGCAACCGCGCCCGCCCCGGTTGAGGATTTTGGCGTGCAGGACCCTGAACAGGTTGCCTCTGGCGCGGAACAGGCCTGCGTTGCCGCCGGGCGCGAACGGGGGCTGGATGTCGTCGATGTCGTGGGGTCCAGCAGTGTTACCACATCAGATGGCGATGCCGCGCGTGATGTGATGCTGCGGGTGCGCCGCAGCGGCGCCGAGATCGAGGTGCGCTGCAATTATGTCGCTGACACAGGCATGGCGCGGATCATGCTGATCTGATGTACCAGGGCGGGGCGGGGGCTATTGCTTGCCCGCCTTGCCACCTTTCTGCCCGCGCGCGGCCTTGGCGGCGATGCGCAATTCCTCGGCGATCTCGTCAGCTTCATCCGGGTCAAAATCCAGCGGGATATCGACCCCGTCGCCGGCAATGTAGATCCGCACCATCCCCAGCGTGGTCGGCCCGATCTGAAGGCTTGCACCCGTATCGCTTTCTGAATTGATTCCCATGGCCCTGGCCCCCGCATTGGCGCTGATCGTTTCCTGACCCTTCCGATACGTCCCGGCGCGGTCGGAATCAAGCACCGAGCCTCTTGCATTCGCGCCGCGTGACAGCTAATTCACCGTCAGTGCCGCCTTAGCTCAGTTGGTTAGAGCGCTGGATTGTGGATCCAGAGGTCCCCCGTTCAAGCCGGGGAGGCGGTACCATCCCCTCACCTGGAAATGCCCCCCTGCCGCTTGCCTGTGGCTTTTGGCCGGTCTATCACGCGGGCACGATCCGTTGACCAGGGGGCCGGGTGCCGTATCTGCCACGTCATGTTCTGCCCAAGGCCCCGCGTCATGCGCGGATCGGGCTGTTTGGCGGGTCATTCGATCCCGCGCATTCAGGGCATGTGCATGTCAGCCGCCAGGCCATGATGCGGCTGGATCTGGATCTGTTCTGGTGGCTGGTGTCCCCCGGCAACCCGCTGAAGCCGCATGGACCTGCGCCGCTGGCCGACCGGTTGGCCCATGCGCGAGGCATGATCACCCACCCACGCATGCATGTCACCGCGATCGAGGCCGCATTGGGCACGCGCTATACCGCCCATACGCTGCGCAAGCTGCGCGCACTTTATCCCACGCAGGCCATGGTCTGGGTGATGGGCGCGGATAATCTGGCGCAGATGCATCAATGGGAGGATTGGCGCGCGATCCTGTCCATGCTGCCCATCGCCGTGATCGCGCGCCCCGGCCAGCAGCGGCGCGCGCTGTCCTCTCCGGTCGCGCGTGTAGCCGCCCGGCACCGCCTGCCCGCGCGTATGGCTGCCGCCCTGCCGATGATGCAGCCGCCTGCCTGGTGCTTTCTGACCGTGCCGATGCGCGATATCTCTTCCAGCAGCCTGCGCCAGCGCGGCATCCGGGCAGGCGGCTGATGCGCGGCAACAGACTTGTGGCACGGAAACATCCTGTTTTCATAGCAGAAACACTGCAACAGATGCTTGCCTGAATCGCCTGAATGGCGGTTAATATTGTCAGGCGCGGGGCTGGTGCGCCGGCATCAGGGGGGCCGCAAGCCTGTGACACAGACAGGGACGGAGACAACTATAAAGACAGATCGCCGCGGATTTCTGACATTGCTTATGGGCGCATCGGTGCTGGCCGGGGTGCCCGCTTGCGCCAATGCGCCCGAACGCTCACTGCGCCCCGCGCTCAAGCCCGCAGCCCCGGTCGAGGGGATCGTGGCGCGCGCAGGTCTGGGCGGCGATCTGGGCTTTGCGGTGATGGATATGGCCAGCGGCAATCTGCTGGAGGGTCAGGGCGCGAATGCGGGCATGCCGCCGGCCAGCGTGGCCAAGGCGGTCACCGCGCTTTATGCGCTGGATCGTCTGGGCGCGGCCCATCAGTTCCGCACGCGGCTGATCGGGACAGGCCCGCTGCGTGATGGCGTGCTGCAGGGTGATCTGGTGCTGGCGGGCAGCGGTGATCCTACGCTGGAAACTGACAATCTGGCCGCGATGGCGACGGATCTGGCGCGCGCGGGCGTGCGCAGCGTGACAGGGCGATTTCTGGTCTGGGGCGGCGCGCTGCCCTTCACCCAGGAGATTGCCGATGATCAATCCGTGCAGGCGGGCTACAACCCCTCGATTTCGGGGCTGAACCTGAATTTCAACCGCGTGCATTTCGAATGGCAGCGCGCCGGGTCGGATTACACGGTGTCGATGGATGCGCGCTCGAACCGGCACCGCCCGGCGGTTTCCATGGCGGTGATGCAGGTCGTGGCGCGGTCCGGCCCGATCTACACCTATCACCGCAGCGACCGGCGCGATGAGTGGAGCGTGGCGCGCAGTGCGCTGGGCAATTCCGGGTCGCGCTGGCTGCCGGTGCGCCAGCCGGAGCTTTATGCAGGCGAGGTGCTGCGTGTGCTGGCCGCAGGGCAGGGGGTCAGCCTGCCCGCGCCCGAACGCAGCCAGATGCTCCCTGCGGGCCGTGATCTGGTCACCCACCGGTCGCAACCCCTGCAGGAAATGCTGCGCGACATGCTGCGGTTCTCGACCAATATCAGCGCCGAGGCAATCGGCATGAGCGCAAGTGCGGCAGGCGGGGCGCGGCCTGCAAGCCTTGCGGCCTCGGGTGCGCAGATGTCGGACTGGGCGCGGGCACGCTACGGGATGACCAGCGCGCGGCTGGTCGATCATTCGGGGCTGGGCGCGGCGTCGCGCGTGTCGATGGCGGATCTGGCCACGATGTTTCGCGGCGCGGGCAGCGACGGGGCGCTGCGCGCGTTGTTGCGCGAACATCCCTTGCGCGATGCGCAGGGCCGGGTCATTGCCAATCCCGGCCTGGATGTGCGGG
The DNA here is from genome assembly GCA_007695345.1 of Paracoccaceae bacterium. Lineage (GTDB taxonomy): Bacteria > Pseudomonadota > Alphaproteobacteria > Rhodobacterales > Rhodobacteraceae > Roseinatronobacter. The sequence continues at coordinate 47,900 of REDZ01000074.1, forward strand.
CGAAAACCGGCACGCTCTATTTCGTCTCGGCGCTGGGCGGGTATCTGCGCGGGCCGGGCGGGCGTGATCTGGCCTTTGCCGCCTGCGCCGCCGATCTGCCGCGCCGCGCGCAGGTCGCCGGCGCAGGCGTGGACCGACCCGAAGGCACATCAGCCTGGGCCGGTCAGGCGCGGCGGCTCAAGCAGGACCTCTTGTATCGCTGGGCTGAGGCACATTCCTGAGACAATGTGCTGCGGCGCTGGCGAAGGGGGGCGCTCGCGCCCCCCTCTTGGGCCTTTGGCCCAATTCACCCCCCTGAGGATATTTGGACAAAGATGAAAGGGGGAGGATGGCCCCCTTTTCCTGTGTCAGGCCAGCATGGTTACCGGGTTTTCGAGATAGGCAACCACTTCCTTGAGGAATTCGGCCCCAAGCGCGCCGTCGATCACACGGTGATCGACCGAGAGTGTCATGGACATGACAGTCGCGACCTTGAGTTCGCCATCCGCGCCGACCACGGGCTTTTTCAGCCCCGCACCCACAGCGAGGATCGCGCCATGGGGCGGATTGATGACCGCATCGAAATTCTCGATACCGAACATGCCGAGATTGGAAATGGCCATCGAGCCGCCGACATATTCATGCGGTGCGAGTTTCTTGTTGCGCGCGCGGGTGGCGAGATCCTTCATCTCGGCCGAGAGCGCCGAGAGCGATTTGAGATGCGCGTCCTTGAGGACCGGTGTGAAGAGCCCGCCCTCGACCGCGACGGCCACGGCCACATCAGACGGCTTGAGCCGCAGCATCCGGTCGCCGGCCCAGACGGCATTGCAATCAGGTACCGCCTGGAGCGCCATGGCGCTGGCCTTGATGATGAAGTCATTGACCGACAGCTTGACGCCGCGCGGTTCCAGTTGCTTGTTCAGATCGGCACGGAAGGCCATCAGCGCATCCAGCGTCACATCGCGGCGCAGGTAGAAATGCGGGATGGTCTGCTTTGCCTCGGTCAGGCGTGCGGCGACAGTGCGGCGCATTCCGTCAAGGGACACTTCCTCATAATCGCGCCCTTCATACATGCGTGTGACCTGATCGGCGGTGGGGCCAGCCGGGGCCGCTTTGGCGGCGGGCGCGTCGGCCCTGGCGGCGGGCGCCTCGGCCTTTGCCGGCGCGGCACCGGGTTTGGCGGCCGCGACATCGGCCTTGACGATCCGGCCATGCGGGCCCGAGCCCGTGATCTGCGACAGGTCCAGCCCCTTCTCGGCGGCAATGCGCCGCGCCAGCGGCGAGGCGAAGATGCGCGTGCCATCGCCGGATTTCGGCGCGGCAGGGGCCGCTGCCGCAGGTGCATCGGGCGCGGGGGCCCCGGCTGTCGCCTCGGCCTGTGGCGTTTCCTTGGGGGCTTCTTTCGAGGCCGGGGCGCTGCCGATATCGTCGGCGGACTCGCCCTCTTCCAGCAGGACCGCAATCGGGGTGTTGACCTTGACCCCGTCGGTCCCGGCCTCGATCAGGATCTTGCCGATCGTGCCTTCATCCACGGCCTCGAATTCCATCGTGGCCTTGTCAGTCTCGATCTCGGCCAGAATATCGCCCGAGGCGACCTCATCCCCTTCCTTGACCAGCCATTTCGCAAGCGTCCCTTCCTCCATCGTGGGCGAGAGCGCGGGCATCAGGATTTCTGTCGGCATCGTCGCTTCCCCCCTTAGCGATAGGTGACCTTGCGCACGGCCTCGACCACTTCATCGGTGGTGACCAGCGCGAGTTTCTCGAGATTGGCGGCATAGGGCATGGGCACATCCTTGCCCGTCAGGTTGATGACCGGCGCATCGAGATAGTCGAAGGCCCGTTCCATGACCACGGATGTGATGTAATTGCCGACAGAGCTTTGCGGGAACCCTTCCTCGACCGTGACCAGACGATTGGTTTTCATGACCGAGGCGAGGATCGCATCCGTGTCCATGGGCCGGATCGTGCGCAGGTCGATGACCTCGGCCTCGATCCCGTCACTGGCCAGACGCTCGGCGGCCTCGAGCGCGTAGGTCATGCCGATGCCAAAGCTGACGATGGTGACATCGCTGCCTTCGCGCCAGGTCTTGGCCTTGCCGAAGGGAATGGTGAAATCGTCCAGAACCGGGACCTCGAAGCTGCGGCCATAGAGGATTTCGTTTTCCAGAAACATGACCGGGTTGGGATCGCGGATGGCCTGTTTCAACAGCCCCTTCGCATCCGCCGCCGAATAGGGCATGACGACCTTGAGCCCCGGCACATGGCTGTACCAGGCCGCGTAGCACTGGCTGTGCTGGGCCGCAACGCGCGCGGCCGCGCCATTGGGGCCGCGGAACACGATGGGACAGCCCATCTGCCCACCCGACATATAGAGCGTCTTGGCGGCCGAGTTGATGATCTGGTCAATCGCCTGCATGGCGAAGTTGAAGGTCATGAATTCGACAATGGGCCGCAACCCGCCAAAGGCCGCGCCGACCCCGATCCCGGCAAACCCATGTTCGGTGATGGGCGTGTCGATGACGCGGCGCGCGCCGAATTCGTCCAGCAGCCCCTGTGTGATCTTGTAGGCGCCCTGATATTCGGCGACCTCTTCACCCATGACGAACACCTCGTCGGCTTTGCGCATTTCCTCGGCCATGGCGTCGCGCAGGGCCTCGCGCACGGTCTGGGATTTCATTTCGGTGCCTTCAGGCCAGTCGGGGCTGGTATCGGCCTTGGGGGCCTCTGGCATTGGCGCGGCGGCGGCGGGGGCGGCGGTCTTGCCCTCGGAGCCGTTCAGCGCGGCCGGGGCAGGTGCGGTTTCCGCGCTCGCTCCCTCGGCAGGCACGTCTTCGCCCTCTTCGACCATCACGGCGATGGGGGTGTTGACCTTGACCCCTTCGGTTCCGGCCTCGATCAGGATCTTGCCGATCACGCCTTCATCGACGGCCTCGAATTCCATCGTGGC
>REDZ01000064.1 GCA_007695345.1 Paracoccaceae bacterium
TCAGCCCGAAATAGAACACGAACAGATGCGCCGCGATCAGCGGGATGATCAGCCCCTCCTGTGCGCCAAGGCTGACCACCACGCCCGCCATCAGCGACGAGACGACGATGTAATTGGCCGTCGTCGGCAGCCCCAGCCCCAGCACGAGCGAGAACAGACCCACCAGAAGCAGCATCAGGAACAGATTGCCCAGCGCCAGCATCTCGACCAGCGCGGCCAGTTCGGTGCCGATCGGGGTGCGGGTGACAGTCGCCACGATCACGCCCGCAGCGCCGGTGGCCACGGCAATCCCGATCATGTTGCGCGCGCCCGACACCATGCCGTCCAGAAGGTCGTTGAACCCTGCGCGCAACTGCACCAGAACATCACTTTCGCCCCGCATCAGCGCCTTGATCGGGCGCTGGGTCAGGATGATGAACAGCATCGTCACCACAGCGAAATAGGCCGATTTCGCGGGTGATTGCCGCTCGACCATCAGGAACCAGACCAGTACGATGATCGGCAGCAGGAAATGCAGCCCCGTGGGAAAGACCTCGCGCATCACCGGCAGCGTGACATCCTTGGCCTTGGGGTCATCCAGTTCCAGATCGGGGCGCCCGGAGGCAACCCACAGGCAGGCCAGATAGATCAGCCCCAGCACGACCACCATCACCGGATCCGACAGGGCCGGGGCCACATCGCGCAGCAGATCGACGGCAGCGATCACCCCGTAGAACCCCAGGCCCGCGACAACAAAGCCCACGGCCGTTTTCATCAGCATGGTCAGCAGGCTCGCGCCCTGCCCCAGCGCGGGAATGCCGTTTTTCAGCGCTTCCAGATGCACAATATAGATCAGCGCGATGTAGGAGATGACCGCCGGGATGAAGGCGTGCTTGATGACCTCCAGATAAGAGATGCCGACAAATTCGACCATCAGAAAGGCCGCGGCCCCCATCACGGGCGGCATGATCTGCCCGTTGACCGAGCTTGACACCTCGACCGCGCCGGCCTTTTCGGATGAAAAACCCACCCGCTTCATCAGCGGGATGGTAAAGGTGCCGGTTGTCACCACATTCGCGATGGAAGAGCCCGAGATCAGCCCCGTCGCGCCAGACCCCACGACGGCGGCCTTGGCCGGGCCGCCGCGCAGATGGCCCAGCCCCGCAAAGGCCAGCTTGATGAAATAATTTCCCGCGCCCGCCTTGTCCAAGAGCGCGCCAAACAGCACGAACAGGAACACGAAGGCCGTTGACACGCCCAGCGGGATGCCGAACACCCCTTCGGTGGACAGCCATTGCGTGTTGATGATGCCGTTGAAACTGCGCCCCTCATGCGCGATCAGATCGGGGATCAGCCAGCCCTGACCGAAATAGCTGTAGGCCAGAAAGATACTGCCCACGATGGTCAGTGCGGGCCCCAGCGCGCGGCGCGACGCCTCCAGCAGCAGCAACAGCCCGATGCTGCCGATGATCACCTGCGGAAAGATCGTGGGGCCGAACAGCCATTCGAAATTGTTCAGGATCGCGGTGTCTGCCGTGTCCCACCGGATCAGGCGGCCCTGCCGCGCCGTGTCGGATATCAGGCGCGAAAACCAGAAGATGTAGAACGCACTGCCAGAGGCGACAATCGCAAGCACCCAGTCATACCAGGGGATGTAACGGCGCGGAGAGGATTTGAAGGCAGGATAGGCGAGAAACGCCAGAAACAGCGCAAAGGTCAGGTGCAGCGGGCGCGTCCGGTCAGAGCCGATGATCTCGACCCCTGGAATATAGCGCGCCAGTGCGAATTGCGGGTCCGCGATCCAGATCTGAAAGGCCGACCACATAAAGGCAACAGTGGCGATCAGCAGGGCAACAAGGCGGTTCTGCGGGTCGCGCCCACCGGAATCCGTGCTGGCGACCAGATCCTGCAATTCATCATCCGAGAATTTGCGGCCTTCCGGCTTTTGCGCGGATACCATGCGCTGTCCCCCTGTCATGCACGTATTTTTGTGGGCATCCTTGCTGATGCCTTGGGTGTGGTCATGCGGCACCGTATGGGGCCGCATGACCAAATCGTGTCAGGGCAGGATCAGTCGATCATGCCTGCTTCGCGGAAATACCGCTCAGCACCGTCATGCAGCGGGGCCGACAGACCGTCGCTGACCATTTCCTCGGGGTCCAGGTTTTCCAGTGCCGGGTGCAGGCTGGTGAACTGGTCCAGATTCTCGAAGATGGCGCGGGTGACCTGATAGCCGACCTCTTCGCTGACCGCGTCAGAGCTGACAAAGGTGGCGCCGACACCAAAGGTGGTGATGTCCTCGTCCGTGCCGCGATACATGCCGCCGGGGATGGTGGCCATGCGGTAATAGTCGCGATCATCGACCAGTTCGCGGATCGCGTCGTTATCCACATTCACCAGCACGGTGTCACAGGCCGTGGTCGCCTCCTGAATCGCGCCCGAGGGGTGGCCGACCGTATAGACGATGGCATCCACATTGTTGTCGCACAGCGCAAGCGCCTGTTCTGCGGGCGGCAGTTCGGTCGCCTGGCTGAACGTGTCGGTGGTCCAGCCCATGGCCTCCATCACCACCTCGATCGTGGCGCGCTGGCCGGAACCGGGGTTGCCGATATTGACGCGCTTGCCTTCCAGATCATCGAAGCTGGAGATATCAGCATCCGCGCGGGCTACCACGGTAAAGGGTTCGGGGTGCAGCGAGAACACAGCGCGCAGCCCCTCGAACGGGCCATCTTCTTCGAATTGCGACGTGCCGTTGTAGGAATGGTACTGCCAGTCGGACTGCACAATGCCGAATTCCAGTTCGCCCGAACGGATGGCGTTCAGGTTGAAGATCGACCCGCCGGTCGATTCCACACCGCAGCGGATGCCGTGCTCGGCGCGGTCGCGATTGACCAGCCGGCAGACAGCGCCGCCAGCCGGGTAATAGACGCCTGTCACGCCGCCGGTGCCGATGGAGATGAAGGTCTCTTGTGCCATGGCACCCGACCCGATCATCGTGCCTAGCGCCAGCACACTGGTTGCAAGCTTCTTGTTCATGGTATCCTCCGTGTTAGACGCTGCTCAAGAGTGGCAGCATACCGGGCTAGTGGCACGAGGCATCCCCCTGCGCCAGAAGTCCCATGGTCCAAATGGACCTTGGCCCCGGTCCGGAGTCAAGCCTCAATGCGCCTGCCTCATCTTTCTCGCGTAACGAATTGATATCTTTCGGGCAGTGCGGATCGCACGACATGTCGCAGACTATAGCGGCAGGCGCGTCTCGGCCATGCCGACATACCAACTGCAGCCATAGGGGATGATCTCGTCATTGAAATCATATTCCGGGTGGTGCAGGCCCGCGCCCGGCCCCGCGCCCAGCACGATATAGGCGCCGGGGCGTTCCTCGAGCATGTAGGAAAAATCCTCTCCGCCCATGTTATAGCCTGCTTCCTGGCACTGGCCCGACACATCCTGCGCCACCTGCCGCGCGATTGCCGTCTGGGCAGGGTGGTTGATCATGACGGGATAACCTTCGAGAAATTCGACATCAGCGCGCGCGCCAAAGGCCGCGCAGGTCGCCTCGCAGATCGCGTGCAGCCGTTCGGCGGCCAGCGCACGCAGGGCGGCATCATGGGTGCGGATCGTGCCGCGCAACTCCACCCGCTGGGGGATGACATTGAACGCCTGCGCCTCGCTGCGCACACCGCAGACGGACAGCACAAGGTTTTGCGTGGGGTCCGCGTTGCGGCTGGCGATGGTCTGCAGCGCAAGGATCAGATGGCTGGCCGTCACGGTCGGGTCAAAGGTCGCGTGGGGTTTTGCGGCATGGCCGCCCCGCCCTTCGACCGTAATGCGGAATTCGTCGCAGGCGGCATAGAAGGCACCTGCGCGGATGTTGAACTCGCCCAGCGGGTGGCCGGGGCGGTTGTGCATGCCATACACTTCCTCGATCCCGAAACGCGTCATCAGCCCGGCATCGCACATGACCTTGGCCCCTGCGCCGCCTTCCTCGGCAGGCTGAAAGATCACCACGACCGTGCCGTCAAAGCGGCGGGTTTCGCACAGGTAACGGGCCGCGCCCAGCAACATCGTGGTATGGCCGTCATGACCGCAGGCATGCATCTTGCCATGATGGATCGAGGCATAGGGCTTGCCCGTCGCCTCATGGATCGGCAGTGCATCCATATCGGCACGCAACCCCACCACACGGCCAGAGGACCGGCGCTGCCCATGGATCACGCCGACAACGCCCGTCACGCCAATGCCCTCGACCACCTCATCGCAGCCCCAGGCACGCAGACGCTCGGCCACCAGCGCGGCTGTGCGATGGCATTCGAAACGCAGTTCGGGATGGGCGTGGATATCCTGCCGCAATGCGGCCAGTTCCGGTTGAAGCTCGGCAAATCGGTTGCGAATGGGCATGAGGGTCCTGTCAGGCTGATACAGATCCAAGCTAGACCCGTCCCCGCGCAGTCACAAGCCCCCGGCGACAGGCCCTGCAGGCGCGCATGGCTGCGCGTGCGCCCGGAACGGGCGCGCGCGCCAGGGTGGGTGGGCGGGCCATGCGCGCCTGCAGGGCCGTGCGGCTGGGCACCACGCTAGCGTTCCGTCAGCTTCAGCTCGATCCGGCGGTTGCGCGAACGGGCCTGTGGCGTGTCATCAGGGTCGACCGGGCGGAACTCACCAAAGCCCGCTGCCGACAACCGCTCGGCAGGGAAACCGCGCTCTTCGGTCAGATAGCGTACCACCGAGAGGGCACGCGCCTGGCTCAGTTCCCAGTTATCGGCATACTCCCCGCCCGGCCCCATCGGCAGATTGTCAGTATGCCCTTCGACCTGCAGGATCCAGTCGATCCCTGGCGGAATACGATCCGCCACGTCATTCAATATGCCGACCACATTGCCGATCTGTGCGCGCCCCTCGGGCGCCAGATCGGCCGAGCCCAGCTCGAACAGCACCTCGGACGAAAACACGAACCGGTCGCCCACGATCTCGACGCCCTGGCGCCCTTCCAGCACCTGCCGCAACTGGCCGAAAAACTCGGACTGAAAGCTTTCCAGCCGCTCGCGTTCCGCCGCCTCGCGTTCGGCGCGGGCGCGTTCCTCGGCAGCAAGCCGGGCCAGCGCGATGTTCAGATCCGCACCCAGACTCTCGATCTGGGTCTGCGCCTCTTCCTCACGCGCGCGCACCTCGCCCAACAGGTCCTGCAGGCTGCCCACCTGGCTGCGCAGCGCGGCGACCTGCTGGTTCATCACTTCCAGACGGCGCTGGTCCTCCAGACTTTGCGCATCCTGTTCGGCCAGTTCCTGTTCGGCCAGCGCGCGCAGCGCCGCCTGCCGCTCGCGTTCACTCACCTCACGCTCCAGCGCGGCCTCGGCCTCGTCCTGCGCGGCGCGGGATGCGGCCAGCAGGGTCAGCGTTTCCTCGGCGCGGCGGCGCTCCTGCTCCAGCGAGAGGGTCATTGCGGTCAGCTCATCATCGGCCTCTTCCAGCCGGGCGCGCAGCGCTTCTGCCGCCGCCGCCTCGGACAGGCGCGCCTGTTCCTCCTCGGTCAGGCTGGCCTCTGCCTCGGCCAGCCGTTCGCGCAACGCCTCGGCGGCGGCGGCCTCGGCCAGCGCCTGCGCCTCGGCCTCATCGAGCGCCGTTTCCCGATCGGCAAAGCGGTCGCGCAGCTCTTCCAGCCGGGCCAGCGCCTCCAGCCGCGCGGTCTCTTCCGCGTCGAACTCGGCTTGTGACGCCTCCAGTTCGGCGCGCAATTCCTCGGCGCGCGCAAGCGCGGCAAGGCGCGCCGCCTCTTGCAGCGAGAGTTGCGATTCCGTCTGCGCCAGATCCTGGCGCAACAGCTCTGCATCTGCACTTTCCGCCAGCGCGGCGTCGCGCTCGTCCTCGGTCGCGGCCAGATCGGCCAGCACGCGGGCCAGATCATCCTCCAGCATCGCCGCCTCGGCGCGGGCGGCCTGCCCTTGCGCCTCTGCATCCTCCAGCGCGGCAGCAAGCTGCGCGAGCGAGGCTTCCTGCGCCACAGCCTCGGCGCGGGCCTGTTCCAGCGCAGCCTCGACCGCATCGGCGCGCGCAGCAGCAAGGCGCGCGGCCTCGGCCTCGGCGTCCAGTTCGTCGCGCATACTGGCCAGCGCCAGTTGCAGTGCCTCCTGCTCGCTCAGCAGCACCTCCTGCGCGGCTTCCAGATCGGCCAGATCGGCGGTCAGTTCCTCGCCCCGTGCCAGCGCGTCATCGCGCGAGGCGATGAGCGCGGTCACCTGCGCCTCGAAATCGGTGATCTGTGATTGCGCTTCGGACAGCGCGGTTTCCGAGGCCGCCAGATCGCGGCTGAGCGACGCGATCTGCGCGGTCTGGCGCGCCGCCAGCGACCGCGCCTGCCCCAGATCATCCTCGAGCGTATCGACCTGCCCTTCCAGATCGGCCACCCGCGCCTGCGACAGCCCCAGCGCATTGGCCAGTGACGCGACCTCGGCGGACAACCCCTCTAGCTCGGTGTCCTGCGCGGTGATCGTGTCGCGCAGCACGAATTGCACGATCATGAAGATCGACAGCACGAACATCAGCACCAGCAGAAGCGCTGTCATCGCGTCGACAAAGCCCGGCCAGATCGCCCCGCTGACATCGCGCCGTTGACTTGCCCTGCGCATCAGCGCCATGGCGCTACCCTTCGTCCCGGCGCGCGCCGAATCCCTGTCGCGACAATTGCCGCACGGCATGGGTCAGACTGGAGAGATCAGAGCGAAGATCGCTCGTCGTCTCGATCCGGCCTGCCGACAGCTCTTCGGCGATGCGCAGCAATTGCGCATCGATATTGCGCAGGCGCAGGCGCATTTCGGCCTGCGCATGGGGGCCGCTTTCCTCGGCCTGTGCGCGGTAGTGGTCCAGCAATTCCGCCTGCCCCTGCGCGACCCGCTCCAGCGCGGCGCTGGGATCAGCAGCGGGGGCGGGCGCGGTTGTGCCCGCGGCCAGACGCTCGATCGCCTCGACCAGAAAGCCCAGCGCCTGATCAAGTTGCGCGCGCTCATGATCGGCCTGATGTTGCTGGCGATTCATCGTCTCCATCTGTTCGGCCATCGCGTCCAGAACCTGCACCATGGCGCCCATCTCGTTGCCCGGTTCCATGTCACCGGCGACCCCCAGCCGGGTGATCGAACTCAACCATTCCTCAAGCTGGCGGTAAAACCGGTTCTGCCCGTGACCCGCGAACAGCTCCAGCATGCCCACCACAAGCGAACCTGCCAGCCCCAGAAGCGAAGAGGAAAACGCCGTGCCCATACCGCCCAACTGCGCCTCGAGCCCCGTCATCAGATTGTCAAAAACCTGAATCCCGGTCTGATTGTCCTCGGGCGCGAGCGAGCGGATCGTGTCCACCACGGCTGGAACCGTTGTCGCCAGCCCGTAGAAGGTGCCGAGAAGGCCAAGAAAGATCAAAAGGCTTATGATATAACGGGTTATGTCGCGAAGCTCATCCAGCCGCGTGGCGACCGAGTCGAGGATCGAACTGGCCGAGGCGCTGGAGATCTGCGACCCCCGCCCCCGCCCGCGCAAAAGTGCGGCCAGCGGCAACAGCAACGAGGGCGGCACCGTCGCTTCATGCCCCGGCGTGTCGGCCGCGAACCCCTCGATCCAGATGATCGAGCGGTTAAGCTGGATCACCTGCCAGAAAGTCGCGAACACCCCGATCACAAAGACCAGAAAGATGAACCCGTTCAGCCAGATATTGGCCAGAAAGATATCTGCAACCGCCGGCAGTGCAAACCATGTGCCAACAGCGACGAGGGCCAGCACGGTCAGCATCATCACGATCTGGCGTACTGGCCGGGAAAACTGCGTCTGGGCCCCGAATTGGGATCTTGCCATGATGGGCGTCCTGATCCTCTTGTCTGGCGCACTCTAGGTCAGTCAGCCCCTGGTGCCAACCGAGTTTTTCGTGAACCGCCCGAATACACGGCTCGGTTGCATGATCTGCGCATCGGTTATGCGCTCGCAAGGTCGAGGCAGCGCGCGGGACGGGAAAATCCCCTAAGATCAGGGCGCAGGATGGCGCCAGAGTTGCAGGATACCGAAATGCGGATGGGCAAAATCGCTCTCGTGAACGCAGCCCAGCCGCTGCGCGAGGGCTTGTGAGCGGGTATTGTCGGGCGCGATCAGGCTGGCGGGGCGCTGCCAGCCCAGCGTTGCGCAGGCATGGGCGCGGGCGGCCTGCGCAGCCTCATGGGCGTAGCCCTTCCCCTCGGCGCGCGGGTCCCATAGCTGCCATGCGATTTCCGGCTCTGGCCAGCCTTCGGGAAAGAACGGGCCAGCGGCGCCGATGGGGGTCTGGCTGTCGCGCGTCAGCACAGTGAACACCCCGTAGCCACGCATGATCCGGTGGCCCAGCGTGACGCAAAAGCGGTTCCAGGCCAAGATCGGATCAGGCTGCCCGCCCGTGAACTGCGCGCGGTCAGACATGAAATAGGCGCGAAAGGCCGGGAAATCCGCTGGCTCGGGCGGGCGCAGGATCAGCCGGTCGGTCAGCACAGGCGCGTCCATTCAGCCCGCCATGTGCACGGTCTTGACCTCAAGGTAATTCTCCAGCCCCTCGGGGCCGCCCTCGCGCCCCATGCCGGATTCGCGGTAGCCGCCAAAAGGGTGCTTGGGGTCCACGATCAACCCGTTGACGGTCAGCCCGCCCGTGCGCATCCGCCGGGCAAAGGCAAAGCCGCGCTCCGGATCGGCGGAATAGACCGCGCCGTTCAACCCGTAAGGCGTGGCATTGGCCTTGCGCGCGGCGTCGTCCTCATCACTATAGCCGATGACCGACACGACCGGGCCAAAGATCTCTTCCTGCGCGATCTTCATGTCCGGCGTGACATCGGTGAACACGGTGGGTTCCACATAATAGCCCGTGTCAAATCCGCGCGGTCGTCCGCCACCGCAGGCCAGCATCGCCCCGCCCGCACGCCCGGCGGCGATATACTCCTCGACCCGTGTGCGCTGGCGGTCCATCGCCAACGGCCCCATCTGGGTTGCGGGGTCGGACGGGTCGCCCAGCTTGATCGCGCGCACGGCGGGCAGGAACATGTCCAGAAACGCGGCCTTGCGCGCTTCTGGCACCAGCAGGCGGGTCAGCGAGAAACAGACCTGCCCCGTGATCGGCATGGAATAGACCATGAGCGAGGGCAGCGCCTTGGCGAAATCGGCATCAGGCAACAGCACAGCAGCCGATTTCCCGCCCAGTTCCAGCGACACCCGCGCCAGCCGGTCGGAACACACCCGCATGATATGCTTGCCCACGGCGGTGGAACCGGTAAAGGCCACTTTCTCGACATCGCGGTGGCGCACCAGATGGTCCCCCCCCGCGCGCCCGGCAGGCACAAGATTGAACACCCCGCGCGGCAGGCCGGCCGCCTCGATGCATTCGGCCAGGATATAGGCTTCCAGCGGGGTTTCGGGCGAGGGTTTGGCCACCATCGTGCAGCCCGCCGCCAGCCCTGCCGCGATCTTGTAGCTGAGCAGCACCATCGGCGCATTCCAGGGCGAGATGGCCGCGCAGACGCCAACGGGTTCGCGCAGCACCCGCACCTCGCCGCCATCATCGCGGTGACGCGTGTCACAGAACGGGAAGTTTTCGATCAGATCGGCATAATGGGAAAACAGCGTGGCGTTCTGCGGCACCAGTTTGCGCGTCAGGCTGATGGGTGCGCCGACCTGCGTGGTCCAGGCCCAGGCGATTTCCTCCAGCCGGTCGGTGATCAGCGATGCCACGCGCCGCAGCGCCGCAGCGCGGTCGCGCGCGGGCATCCGCGGCCATGGCCCGTGGTCAAAGGCTGTGCGTGCGGCGGCCACGGCGCGGTCGATATCGGCAGGCGCGGCTTCGGGGTAGCTGAGCAGACGTTCTTCGGTGACAGGCGAGAGGACGTCAATCCGCCGGTCCGTCGCAGGCGCGACCCAATCCCCATTCATGAAGAACTGATCGGGCGCTTTCAGAACCTTGCCCTGTTGCAGCCTGACCATGTGCCCCCCTTCAGCCAACGACGCGGCGCAGATGGCCCGCGCCCTGACGGCTGGCCCATTCGGCGCTGGCCCGGATGCCGCCCAGCGGGAAGATATGCAGTTGCTCAGGCTGGCTCACCGGGTCTGTCTGGCTGTTGCGCACCAGCGCCTCCAGCACATCGTCAGGCTCAAATGGCAGCAGCAGCTTGCTCAGATCGCGCGCGCGCTTTTTCAACACCTTGACCGAAGGGCCGACCCCGCAGGCCACGGCGAATTTGATCAGCGTCTGCAATTTCGCAGGCCCCGCCAGACCCAGATGCACCGGCAGGTCGATCCCGTCGCGGCGCAGCCCGGCGATCCACTGGCTGGCCGCATCGCCATCGAACAGGAATTGCGTGACCACGGCCATATCCACCCCGGTGTCGCGCGCATGTTGCTGTTTCCAGCGCAGCGCGGCATCCACTTCGGCCGTGCCGCCCTTGGGGTCGATATCGCGATTGCCCTCGGGGTGGCCCGCGACATGCAGGCGGGTATAGCCCGCCTTGTGAAACGCCCCGGTCTGAAACAGGTCAATGGATGACGTGAATGTGCCCACGGGCTTTGCATTGCCGCCGGCCAGCACCAGCGCCTGAGTGACCCCGGCCTCGCCCTGATAGCGGGCGATCCAGTCATCCAGCGTGGCGCGGTCGGGGATCGAGCGCGCGGGGAAATGGGGCATCACCTCGAACCCGTCACGCGACAGGCGGCGCGCGGTGTCCACCATGTCCTGAAACGGCGTGCCGTCGATATGCGCGATATAGACGCGCGTGCCCGCAGGCAGCAGCGCCTTGAAATCGTCGATCTTGGCCGCCGTGCGCGGCATTACCTCGATCGAATAGCCTTGCAAGAGCCCGGCGCCGGTCAGGGGGGTGTTATGCTGTGCCATGATGTCTCCTCCGTGCTCATGATGTATACACGGAACCGCCATGAATGTAAATAACGGGCTTCATCACGGCCTGTTCAGGTGTTTTGTGTATACATCAGCGGTCGGCATCACGATCACGATCGCGGTGACGGCGTGTATCGTCATAACGCAGATCGTCGCGGGCGCGTTCCAGCAGCCGGTTCAGACCTGGTGCGTGCACTGTCTGCTCCAGCACCGATTCCAGCGCTTGCAGAACCGCCCCGCGCGACCCCTCGACACTGCCGACCTGCGTGACATTGATATTGCCGATCTTCTCGGCGGGCTTGACCATTTCCGCCACGATCTTTGGCATCGCCTCCAGCCGGGCGAGTTCGGCCTCATGCGCCAGCGCGTCGGGCGAGCGGGTATTCTCTGCCGCGATCCGGGCCTGCAACGCCTCTGTCGCGGCCTGCTGCCGCTTGAGATCGGCAGCCGCTTCCATCTCGCTGGTCTGCAGTTTCGCATCGGCGGTCTTGCGGGCGGACTCCGCCGCGATCTCACTACGGCGAGCCGCAGCTTCCGCATCGGATTCGGCGCTGATGCGGGCCAGGATGCGGCGGCGCTCGGCCTCGGCCTCGGCGCGGGCGGTTTCGACCGCTTCCTGCGCGCGCACAGCCTCGGCGCGGGCCAGATCAGCCTCGGCCATGGCGCGGCTTTCCTCCTGGCTTTTGGCCGCGATCATCATGGCGCGGTCCTGTTCGGCCAGTTCCAGCGCGCGGGCGCGCAGGATCTCGGCCTCGCGGATGGATTGCTCGCGCGCGATGTCAGCCGCCTGGATATCCTGCTCCATCTGGATGCGGGCGGCGGCGCTGGCGCGCTCGGATTCGGCCTTGGCGCGGGCGACCTCGGCCAGTTGGGTGGCCATCAGCGCCTCGACCTGCTGGGTCTGGGCAATCTGGGCGCGACGTTCTTCCAGTTCGATATCAAGTTGCTTGCGCGCGGCCTCCATCGCGGCACGGCGTACGCTGACCTGGGTTTCCGATTCGATCTCGGCGCGGTCGCGCTTGGATTGCGCGATCAGTTGCGACAGCTTGCGCAGACCTTCGGCATTGAACGCGTTGCTTTCATCCAGCGCAGCATAGGGCGTCTGATCCAGTGCCGTCAGCGCCACGGCGTCAAGCTGCAACCCGTAGCCTGTGACCTGCGGCCCAACGGCCTGCCGGATGCTGGCCATGAACTCGGCGCGGCCCTCATGCAACTCATCCATCGTGCGCGTGGCCGAGACAGAGCGCAGCGCATCAACGAATATCCCCTCCAGCAACGCGCGCAGCTCATCAGTCTGAAAGCTGCGCCGCCCCAGCGCCTGCGCGGCACGCGCCACGGCGCTGCCCTCGGGCGGGACGGACAGGTAGAATTCCGCCGCCACATCGACGCGCAGCTTGTCGCGGGTGATCAGCGACTGGTCCGCCTGGCGCGCGACCTCCAGCCGGATGGTCTGCATGTTGACGCGCGTGACCTCATGGAACCAGGGCAGCGCCAGCACCCCGCCATCGATCACGACACGCCGCCCGCCGATCCCGGTGCGCACCAGACTGACCGCATAGCTGGCGCGCTGGTAAAAGGCCGCGGCCAGAGCGATCAATATGGCGATCAGCACAATCAGCGCGATGATCCAGAAAACCGTTGTCATGTTCTCGGTCCTTTTCGGCCAGTATTGCCAGTGTCAAAGCCCGTCCAGACGGCACATGGTCTGTGCCGACAGGCCACCATCCGCGGCCAGCACGGCCCCTGTCAGTCCACGCGACAGATCGGACAGCAAAAACAGCGCTGCCGAGGCAGCATGATGCGTTCCCGCCGCGGCCTCTTGCCCGGTCGCGGCCACGATTTCGGGGGGCAGACGCCCATCGGGGCTGGCCGGGCTGAGCGCGTTGATCCGCACGCCCTGCCCGGCCCAGGCCCAGCGCTGCGCCATGGCGAACCCCGCCAGCGCCCAGCCCACACTGCGCGGCGTGCGCGCCGGGTCCAGCCCCAGGCCCCAGTGCGCCACGAACCGCTCCAGCCCGTCATGGCGCAGCGCCATGGCCGCGCGCGTTTCCGGCAGGTATTCGGCCCAATGGCCCGTCACGGGCGCACCGCGCAGCACGATCGCCGCGCCGTGGCCCAGACGCGGGGCCAGCGATACCGTCAGCAGGCGCGGGGCCAGCAGCCCATGGGCCAGAACATCACGCGGCCCGCCCCCCGGCAGCGCGGGAAACAGCGCCAGCCCGTCCAGCCCTTCGGGCAGTGCATGGGCGGTGGCGGCAATCGCCTCCGGGTCGGACAGATCGGCCCGGTAGAAGGCCGCGACCCCCTCGAACCCGCGCTCCTGGTCGATGCCATGCACCTCTGCCCCGGCCGCATCCAGCGCGCGCGCAACCGCCAGCCCCAGCCCCGAGGCCGAGCCCAGAACCGCGATGCGTTTGCCAGAAAGGAGCGCGGGCTGCGTCATGGATCAGAACACCGGCGGATAGGGGCGCCCGCCCCGGTCAACCGTGATCCAGCGCGTCTCGGTGAATGTCTCGATCGACCAGCGCCCGCCATGACGCCCCAGCCCCGAGGCCTTGGACCCGCCAAAGGGCACATGCGGTTCATCATTCACGGACGAGCAATTGACATGGCACATGCCTGTTTCCAGCCTGCGCCCGATATCCAGCGCGCGCGCCTCATCGCGCGAGAAGACACCGGCGGACAGGCCGTATTCGGTGTCATTGTTCAGCGCGATGGCATCCTCATCAGTCTTGAAGGGGATAACCGGCACCACGGGGCCAAAGGTTTCATCCTGATAGATCAGCATGTCGGGGGTCACGCCGGTCAGGATGGTGGGGTCGACAAAGCGGCCCTCGATCTTGCCGCCCAGGGCAATCTCGGCGCCCTTGGCCAGCGCATCATCAAGCTGCGCCTTGACGCGGGCCACCTGCCGGTCATTGATCAGCGGGCCGATGACATTGGCCTTGTCGCTGGTATTGCCGACCTTCAGCCTGGCCGCGCGTTCCACGAATTTCTGCAGGAATTCGTCATAAATTCCCTCCTGCACCAGCACTTTCTCGACACTCATGCAGATCTGGCCCTGATGCATGAAGCTGCCGAAATTCGCGGCCTGACTTGCGCGTTCCAGATCGGCGTCATCCAGCACGATCAGGCTGTCCTTGCCCCCCAGTTCAACGCAGCATTTCTTCAGATGCGCGCCCGCCTTGGCCGCGATCGAGCGCCCCACAGGGGTGGACCCGGTGAAGGACACGCCCTTGACATAGGGGTGTTCGACCATCTCATCGCCCATCTCGGACACAGCCTCGCGCGAGCAGGTGATGACATTGAACACGCCCGCGGGGATACCTGCTTCTTCGAGCACCTCGGCATAGAAAAGGCCACCCAGATAGGGCGTATCCTCGGACGGTTTGAGCACGATGGTATTGCCCGCCGCCAGCGCAAACGCAAAGCCGCGCGCGGTCAGGATGCCGGGAAAGTTCCACGGGCTGATGACCGAGATCACGCCCATCGGAACGCGCTGCGCGGTGGACAGCTTGCCATATTCGCTGGGCAGAATCTCGCCCGAGTTCTGGTAGCAGCTTGCCGCGGCAGAACGGAACACCTCAGGCACATAATGCGCTTCGAATGCGCCCTTGCCATACCAGCCGCCGCCCTCGGTCTGAATGGCGGCGATGAAATCGGGCGCGCGGCGCTCGAACACCTCGGCGATGTGATGCACCAGCTTTGCGCGCTCGGTGTATTTCAGGCCCGCCCAGTCGGGAAAGGCGCGATGCGCGGCCTCGATGGCGGCGGTGGCATCGGCGCGGCTGCCATCGGGGGCTTCGGCCCAAAGGCTGCCGTCATTGGGGTTGAGATCGGCAAAGCTGCGCGCCGCCTTGCGCCACTGGCCGTCGATATACATTCCGCGCAGGGCCTTGGGGGCTTTGGCATCAAGCATGTCATATCTCCTTGTCGAACTGGGAAGAGCCGGGGCGACGGCGCCAGACCTCGACCTTGCCCTGCGGCGCAGGGCTGGCCGGGGCTGGCGCAGGCGCGCTGCCGGACGGAACCGGGGCATCATCTGCCGCGGTTGTGGGACGAGTATTCAGCCGTTCGCGCACCGAGGGGCGCAGCGGTGGCAGGGTGCTGCGCGACGGCGCACGGCATTGGCGCGCGGCATCCTCGATCCGGGCCAGCGTTTCGCGCATACGGTCCGATGGCGGGACCGTGGGCGCGGGCCGGGCCGGGGTGCTGGCCCGCGCGGGACTGGCGGATGCCGGCCGCTCGCCCGCGCGGGCGACCAGCGCGTTGATATCCAGGCCCGCCACGGTCGAGGCCGGGACACTGCGCGCGGATGGTTTGC
>REDZ01000137.1 GCA_007695345.1 Paracoccaceae bacterium
ATGTGGTGCTGCTGGATGTCACGCCGCTGTCGCTGGGGATCGAGACGCTGGGCGGTGTGTTCACCCGACTGATCGACCGCAACACCACCATCCCGACCAAGAAAAGCCAGGTTTTCTCGACCGCCGAGGATAACCAGAACGCCGTCACCATCCGTGTGTTCCAGGGCGAACGCGAGATGGCGGCCGACAACAAGATGCTGGGCCAGTTCAATCTGGAAGATATCCCGCC
Organism: Paracoccaceae bacterium; assembly: GCA_007695345.1. Lineage (GTDB taxonomy): Bacteria > Pseudomonadota > Alphaproteobacteria > Rhodobacterales > Rhodobacteraceae > Roseinatronobacter. Next base: position 230 of record REDZ01000137.1, read on the forward strand.
TGCCCCGCGCGGAATGCCGCAGATCGAGGTCACATTCGATATTGATGCGAACGGTATCGTCAACGTGTCCGCCAAGGACAAGGGCACCGGCAAGGAACAGAAGATCACGATTCAGGCGTCGGGCGGTCTGTCGGATGAGGATATCGAAAAGATGGTGCAGGAGGCCGAGGCCAATGCCGAAGCCGACAAGGAGCGCCGCGAACTGGTCGAGGTGCGCAACCAGGCCGAAAGCCTGATCCATTCGACCGAAAAGGCGCTGGAAGAACACAAGGACAAGGTCGACCCGACCACGGTCGAGGCGATCGAACTTGCCATCGCCGCGCTGAAGGACACGCTTGAAGGCGAGGATGCGGGCAAGATCAAGTCCGGCATCCAGAACGTGACCGAGGCATCGATGAAGCTGGGCGAGGCGATTTACAAGGCACAGGCCGAGACCGCAGAAGCGGGCGACCAGGCCAGCGAAGAGCCGCGCAGTGTCGATGACGACATCGTGGATGCCGATTTCGAGGATCTGGACGAAGACAAGCGCAAGTGAGCCGCGCGCGCGTAACGGACAGCCGGTCTGAGCCTCTCAGGCCGGTTGTCTATTGAGGACGGGAGCAACATGGCCAAACGTGACTTCTACGATGTGCTTGGTGTGAACCGGCAGGCAGATGCCGACGAGATCAAGAAAGCCTATCGCAAGAAGGCCAAGGAACTGCATCCGGACCGCAACGCCGACAATCCGAATGCCGAGGCGCAGTTCAAGGAAGTGAACGAGGCCTATGACGCGTTGAAGGACCCGGAACGCAAGGCGGCCTATGACCGGTTCGGCCACGCGGCCTTTGACGGTGGCATGGGTGGTGGTGCTGGACGTGGTGGGCATCCTGGCGGCTTTGGCGGGAACGGCGATTTCGCAAGTGCCTTTTCGGATGTGTTCGAGGATCTGTTCGGCGATTTCGTGGGCGGTGGCCGTGGTGGTCCGCGGTCGCGCGCGACGCGCGGGTCGGACCTGCGCTACAACATGCGCATAACGCTGGAAGAGGCCTATGCAGGCACGCGCAAGACCATTCGTGTACCGCGCCTGTCCGCCTGTGAGGCCTGCAACGGCACTGGCGCCGAAGGCGGCGCCGAACCTGTCACCTGTCCGACCTGTTCGGGCATGGGCAAGGTGCGCGCGCAGCAGGGCTTTTTCACGGTCGAGCGGACCTGCCCGACTTGTGGCGGCTCTGGCCAGATCGTCAAGAACCCGTGCAAATCCTGCGCGGGTGCGGGCCGGACCGAGAAAGAGGCCAGCCTGTCGGTGAATATTCCGCCCGGCGTGGAAACCGGTACCCGCATCCGCCTGTCGGCCGAGGGTGAAGCCGGGCTCCGCGGTGGTCCTGCAGGTGATCTGTATATCTTCGTCAATGTGGCGGAACACCCGATCTTCAAACGCGACGACGTGACGCTGTTCTGCCGTGTGCCGGTCAGCATGGCGCGCGCCGCCTTGGGTGGCGAGGTCGAGGTTCCGACCATCGATGGCGGACGCTCGCGCGTCAAGGTGCCGTCAGGCAGCCAGTCCGGGCGCCAGATGCGTCTGCGCGGCAAAGGGATGCCCGCGCTGCGTGGCGGCGGGCATGGTGATATGCTGATCGAACTTGCCGTGGAAACGCCTGTCAACCTGACAGCGAAACAGAAAGAGCTTCTTGAAGAATTCGAGAAGCTCAGCGCTGAGAATAATCCCGGCATCTCCAGCTTCTTTGACAAGGTCAAGAGTTTCTGGGATGGAATGAAAGGCTAGGGTCGGGTCAGACCTGACAGGCGCGCGCGACCCTGGCCTCTATGGCATTGCGCTGGCGGATCAATCGCTGCACTTCGGCACTGTTGGGAATGACCTGCGACGACGTTGCGTTCACGCAGGCAACCTGGTTATTCGTGGTCAACGTGCAGTTATACGTCATGTAGCCCCGCGTCGCCAGGGTTGCCGTGAACCCCATCGCCCCGGCATTCCGTGCCGTATCGATCCGGTTGTCATGAACCCGCAGCGCATGGCTGGCGGTTTCGCAATTGTGCATGGCGCGGCTGGGGAACAGCTGGTCACACCCGGTGAGCAACATGGCAGCAGCCGACAGGGCAAGAATACGCATTTTCCAGATCCTTCCATCGGGTTGAATATCGCGTCGCAACCGATGCGCCGCCTATCTGCCGGTGCAGCCGCGCGCAGGGCGCGCGGCTGGATGTTCTGGACCAGTATCCTCTGGGCTGGTCGCGCGTTACCCGCACGCGATCAGCCGCCGACACTGGCTGAGCCGGAACCGCTCAGTCGCCCTTGCGGCAGGGGGCCGATTTCATGACATAATGACCCGGGCGCACGAGGTGCTTCTTTTCCTCGTAGATGGCTGGGTAATGCATGCGATACACCTGCTCAACGCCCGCGCCATTGCGGTACTCGAGCTTGGTCTTGGCTTCTTTCACAAGGTGCTTGGTCGTGCGGTATTCAGGCGCGACGTAAACCTTGTCAAAGCATTCCACCACATGGCCTTTCCATGCTGCCGCCGGTGTCGCAATAAAGGGGGCCAGTGCCAAGGCAAGAGCCGGGAGTGCGATCTTCTTCATTGTAGTCCTCCAAGTGATAAGGGATTGATTATGTTTATGACTGCTCAAAATGCCTCAGCAAGTGCGCGGATTCCTGCCATTCACAGAAATGTGCCACACTTGTGAAGAAGGCTAGCACCAAGATTTTCCGCTGGCAACATGTCAGTTCACAAAAGATCACGGTTAATTCATTGTTATCATTTGGCGCGTATTCCTGCAGGTGCAGCAGTCGGAGTGCGCGCGATGTCGGACGCCCCAATGTCGTTATTTCCCTTGGATTCGGAGGATGTCAGCCCCCCGGTCGCGTCGCGGGACGCGCGCGTCCCGTCCTATCTGCGTGATCATCGCAAACGGTTACGCGAGCGGTTTCTGCAGGCTGGCGGTGCGGCCTGTGCGGATTATGAATTGCTGGAATTGATTCTGTTCCGCGCGATTCCGCGGCAGGATGTCAAGCCGCTTGGCCGCCAGTTGATCGAGGAATTCGGCGATCTGAACAATGTGATCGCTGCCCCGGTTGAACGATTGCGCCTTGTCCATGGGGTAGGCGATTCCGTTATCACGGAATTGAAGCTGATCGCGGCCTGCGCCGAACGCATGGCGCGCGCACGGATCATGGACCGGCCCGTCCTGTCCGGTTGGCAGGCGCTTTTGGATTATTGCCACACCACAATGTCGCACCGCGAGACCGAACAGTTTCGCGTGCTGTTTCTGGACCGCAAGAACACCCTGATCGCGGATGAGGCGCAGGCGGAAGGCACGGTCGATCATGTACCGGTCTATCCGCGAGAGATCCTGCGGCGTGCGCTGGCGCTGAACGCATCGGCGCTGATTCTGGTGCATAACCACCCGTCAGGCGACCCCACCCCGTCAGAGGCCGATATCTCGATGACGCGAATGGTACAGAGCGCGGGCGAAGTGCTGTCCGTCACGCTGCATGACCATATAATCATCGGCAAATCGCGCGAGGTCAGCTTTCGCGGCGCGGGCCTGCTATAGACGCCGGCTCAGTTGGTGCGGCTGTCACCTGCTGGCAATCCCGCCATGCCGGGCAACGACTGCGCCGACAGGGGCAGCGCCATGACCAGCGCGCCGGACCCGGCCGGGCAGCCGGGCAGATCGAATGCCAGCGCATCCTGCACCGCTGCATCAGCCGGGTGCGACTGCAGGACAGTCGCGTCAACCGTACCATCACACAGCGCGTCGGACAGGTTCAGCTCCACCTCGACCCGCGCGTCAGAGGCGTGGGTAAGCGGGATCGAATAAACCTCGGCGCGCTTGGCGTCCGGGCCGAGCATGTCGCCCAGCGAAATCAGGAACGCGGCGTCAATCGATGTGTCAAAGGGGCGCGAGGCATGCAGGTGCCCATCATCGCCGAACCCTGCCCCGCGATGATAAGCATGGAGTGCCAGCGGCGCATCGCCGGTCCATTGCAGCACCACGCGCAGATGCTCGTCGGCATCCGGCACCTCGGTCGCGGCCTGCACGATCTGGTCGCCACCGATGGAAACACGCAGCTCGGCATCGCGCATCAGCGCGGGGACAAAGGCGGAAAACGCGCCATCTTCTGACAGCGTGCCGTTGAACTCCAGTTCACCATGGGTGATCGTGATAGGCGCGCCGCCATCGCATGGGGCCGAAAGGCGCATGTCGATCAGCGCATCGATACCGGGCTTGACCTGCAAATCAGGGGTGCAGTCGGGCGCGCTGTCCTGCGCGGCCTGTTCGGACAGGTCAGGCAGCAGGTCGAGATCCTCGCGGATGCTCAGGTGCAGCCCGACGCCTGTGTCCAGCGCAGCAAGGGTCGTTTCCGCTGCCGGAGGGGCGACATCACGTGCCTCAGGGATATGCGGGCTGCTGCCGGACCGGACCAGCCCTGCGCTCAGCACCGGGTCCGAGTCTTGCTGCGCGGTCGGTTTCTTGACCTGCGCCTGTTCGCCCGGCAGGCTGGTCAGCAGATATTGCGCTGCCAGGGCAGAAACCGCGATGCCTGCGCAGGCAATGGCCGCGCCGCGAATGATCGTTTTCTTTTCCATGGTCGAGCCCACACCCTTTCACCAATGAACGGGAAAGGTGCCGGGGGATTCGGGCTACTTTTTGACAGAAATAAGAAGTCTGCCTCTCATTTTACGTATCGCGGGCATAGCGATGCGTCCCGTTTTGCCGTGCGAATGGCCCGAGCGCCCGCTCAGATCTCGCGCAGTTCCGACACGAAATCATAGCGATCACCGCGATAGGCCGAGCGGGTCAGCTCGACCATCGTGCCATCTGCCAGATAGCCGCGCCGTTCAATGCGCAGAACGGCGGCCCCGGTCGGCACGCCCAGATGCTGCGCCTCTTCCTCGGTCGCAAGGGAGGCCGTGACGCGCTGCAGCCCGGTCACGGGTTTGCGCCCGATGGCATCGAGCGCGGCATAAAGCGAACTGACAACAGCGGCAGGGTCAGGCAGGCAGGTTTCAGGCACAGTCGCATGTTCCAGCGCCAGTGGCTCGCCATCCGCCGTGCGGATACGACGGAACCGCTGAACCCGCGCATTGACCGGCAGGCCAAAAGCGATCACCTCATCGGGCGAGGCGATATCGGTGCTTTTTTCCAGCCAGTCCGACCCGGCAGACAGGCCCCGGCGGCGCAGATCTTCGGTAAAACCCGCCAGCATGGACGAAGGTTGTTCAATCCGGGGCGCGACATAGGTGCCTGATCCCTGCCTGCGCGACAGCACCCCCTCGCGCATCAACAGATCAATCGCCTTGCGCACCGTGACGCGTGACACCGCCATCGTTTCGGCCATGTCGCGCTCAGATGGCAGCGCCGCACCCACTGTGAATTCGCCGCGCCGGACCTTTTCGCGCAGGATCGCGGCCAGCCGCATGTAGATCGGCGTTGCATCGCCCCCCGTGGCCAGCAATTCGTGATGCAGCGTCATGTGTCCGGTCCGGCCATCGCGGCGCGCAACCGGCCCCCGGCGGCTGTCAGCGCGGCATCGGCCTGGGCGGGGCTGGAACCACGCGCGACCAGCACGGCCGGTTTCACCCGCCAGTCGCAGCGTTCCAGTGCATCCAGCGCGCGTTCCGGGGCCACACCTGCGATACGCGCGACCATGTCGCGCGCGCGCGCGCGCAGTTTCTCGTTCTGCGGGCGCAGATCGACCATAAGACCGTCATGGACATGGCCCAGCCGCACCATGATCTGGGTCGAGATCATGTTCAGCACGACCTTTTGCGCGGTCCCCGCCTTCATCCGGGTTGACCCGGCGACGACCTCTGCGCCGGTTTCAACGACGATGCCGTGTTCGGCAGCATGCAGCAGGTCGGTGCCGGGGTTGCACGCGATGCCCGCTGTCAGCGCACCTGCTGCGCGCGCCGCCTGCAAAGCTGCGATGGTAAAGGGGGTCCGCCCGCTGGCGGCCAGCCCCAGCACCACATCCTGCGCGCCGATCCCCGCTGCTGCCACCTGCGCGCGTGCATCCCCGGCGTCATCCTCTGCCCCTTCAACGCCGACGCTCAGCGCCTGTGCACCGCCTGCGATCAGGTAATGCGTGCGTGCTTCGGGCCAGTTGAAGGTCGGCCCCAGTTCCGTGCCGTCCTGCACGGCAATGCGGATCGAGGTGCCCGCCCCCGCATAGACGAGCCGCCCGCCCGCCTGCAGGCGGGGCAACGCATCCTCGATCAGATCGGCAAGGCCGGGCAGCGCCGGGCCAATGGCGGCAACTGCGGCAATCTGGCTTTCCCAGATGGCGTGCAGGGCGGTCAGGCTGTCCCAGGTATCCAGCGCGCGGTAGCGGGGGTCGACATGTTCGGTCATTGCGGTGTCTCGCTTCTCTCAGGCGGCCAGCCGCTGGCCATCGGTGCCGAAATGAAAGGCACGGGTCAGGTCGGGTGTAACAAAGGCCCGTTCATCAACCTCTGCGCCATGTTCACCGAACAGACGCACCGTGATCAGCCCATGCGGGTCCGCGCGCAGGTAGATCAGCGTCTCGCCGCCCAGTTGCTCGACATGGCTGATGCGCCCCTCGATCTGCCCCTCCTCGCGCGACAGGGTCAGATGCTCGGGCCGGATGCCCAGGCTGCGGCCCGGCTGGCCCAGTGTCGGCGCATCCAGAAAGTTCATCTTGGGGGAACCGATAAAGCCTGCGACAAACTCATTGGCGGGGTTGTTATACAACTCCATCGGGGCGCCGATCTGTTCGATGCGCCCGTCGCGCAGCACCACGATCCGGTCTGCAAGGGTCATCGCCTCGACCTGATCATGGGTCACATAGATCATCGTTGCACCCAGTTCGCGGTGCAGGTTGGCAATCTCGATCCGCGTCTGCACGCGCAATGCCGCATCCAGGTTCGAGAGCGGTTCATCGAACAGGAACAGTTTCGGCTTGCGCACGATGGCCCGACCGATGGCGACGCGCTGGCGCTGCCCGCCCGACAGCTCTGCCGGGCGACGATTGAGATATTTCTCCAGGTCCAGCATTTTTGCAGCGCGATCCACCGCAGCGGTAACCTCGGCGCGCGGGTGGCGGGCCTGCTTCAGCCCCAGCCCCATATTGTCGCGCACGTTCAGATGCGGATACAGCGCGTAGGACTGGAACACCATCGCGATCTCGCGCTTGGAGGGTGGGACCGTGTTCACCACCTCGCCATCAATCAGCACATCACCTGTGGTGATATCTTCCAGCCCTGCGATCATGCGCAGAAGCGTCGATTTTCCGCAGCCCGAGGGGCCGACGAACACGCAGAATTCGCCATCCTCCACTTGCAGATCGACATCGCGGATCACATCGACCGTGCCGAAGGACTTGCAGACCTTCTCCAGCGTCATATTGCCCATCTTTACCCCTCGTCAATTCGTCAGGCGCACGGGGCGGCCCGTGCGCACGCTTTCATCCGCCGCCAGACAGACCGCGACCGCGCGCACGGCGTCACTGACATGGCGCGACAGGTCGTGATCTTCTTCAATCGCGCGGGCCATGGCAGCGGCCTGCAGATCGCACAGGCCCTGATGTCCCGGGCTGTCGTCAAAGCTGCGCAGATCCTCGTCCGCGCCCGTGGGCGCGACGACCAGGTGATCAGCGGCGGTGTGCCCCTCGACATCCGCCGATCCCAGACCCTGCGGCGCGCGCAGGCTGACCGCCCCGCCGGGTGAGACGACATCCTTCACGAAATGCGCCGTTTCCGACATCATCGGGCCCCAGCCGGCCTCGTACCAGCCGCAGGATCCATCGGTGAACAGCACCTGAAAATGGCCGTAATTATACATCTCGGGCGCGATCTCGTCGGATAGCCGCAGACCCATGCCGCGCACCTCGTATGGGGCGGCATCGGTGATCTGGCACATCACATCGACATAATGCACCCCGCAGTCGACGATCGGAGAGGTCGATTGCATCAGCGCCCTGTGAATGTCCCATGCCGGGCCGTTGGAGCGTTGGTTCAGGTTCAGGCGGAACACATAAGGACCGCCCAGCCCGCGCGCGGCCTGTATCAGCGCGACCCATGTGGGGTGGTGGCGCAGGATATGGCCGACCATCAGCTTGCGCCCGGTTCGGCGGGCGGTGTCGGCCACGGCCTCGCAATCGGCGACCGAGGTGGCCAGCGGCTTTTCGACAAAGACATGCGCGCCGGCCTCCATCGCCTTGATGGCAAGGGCGGCATGGCTGTCGGAATAGGTAGCGATGGCCACCATATCGGGGGCATGCCGGGCCAGCGCCGCGTCGAAATCGCGCTCGATGGGCAGATGTGCCAGAGCTTCGGGCAGGGCCACATCCGACCGGTTCACCAGCCCCACAAGATCGAACTCGGGCAGCTTGGCATAGGCCAGCGCATGGCTTTGCCCCATCTGCCCCAGCCCTGCAACAAGAACGCGGATCATTTGACAGCCCCCCGTGTGATGCCCCGGATCAGTTGCCGCGAGAAGATCAGATACAGCACCACCACCGGAAAGATCGCCAGCGTCAGCGCGGCCAGAACCGCGTTCCAGTTGGTGACATACTGGCCAAGGAAGATCTGGCTGCCCAGCGTAAGCGTCTTGGTCGCATCGCTGGGGGCCAGGATCAGCGGGAACCAGAGGTCGTTCCAGATCGGGATCATGGTGAACACCGCGACCGTGGCCAGCGCCGGGCGTACCAGCGGCAGCGCGATGGTAAAGAAGATGCGATATTCGCTGAGCCCGTCGATCCGCGCGGCGTTCTTAAGATCGTCGGACACTTGCCGCATGAATTCCGCCAGGATGAACACGGCCAGCGGCAGGCCCTGCGCCGTATAGACCAGCACCAGCGAGGTCAGCGTATTGACCAGATTCGCCGCCACCATGATTTCCAGAATCGCGACCGTGCCCAGCCGGATCGGGATCATGATGCCCAGCGCCAGATACAGCCCCATCAGCAGGTTGCCGCGAAAGCGGTATTCGGCCAGCGCAAAGGCCGCCATCGCCCCGAACAGCAGCACCAGAAACAGCGAGGCCAGGGTCACGATCAGCGAATTCTGGAAATACAGCAGGAAATTGCCCTGTTCGAGAACAGTGTGAAACCCCACCAGATCGAAACTTTCGCGCGTCGGCAACGCCAGTGGTTCATTGAAGATGGCGCGGCGTGACTTCATCGAATTGATGACAACCAGAAACACCGGATAAAGCGCGAGGATCGTATAGGCGATCAGGATCGCATGGGCCGCCGATGACCTCAGGATATTGGCGCGCGCAGACATGATCTTGCCCCTTTCAGAACTGATAGCGGCGCATCCGGGTCTGGATGCCGAACAGATAGAGCGACACGCCCGCAAGGATGATGAAGAACATCACCGTCGCGACAGTCGCGCCCATATGCGGATCGCCCAGTTGCAACTGAAACCCAAAGAAGGTGCGGAACAGCAGGCTGCCCAGAATATCGGTGCTGTAATTCGGCCCAGCCAAGGCCCCTTGTACCACATAGATCAGGTCGAACGCATTGAAATTGCCTACGAATGTCAGGATCGACACGATCCCGATGGTGGGCAGAATCAGCGGCAGCTTGATCTTCCAGAACTGCGATGCGCCGGTGATGCCGTCCATTTCGGCCGCTTCCAGCACTTCATCAGGGATGGACAGAAGGGCGGCGTAGATCAGCATCATCGGGATGCCGACGAATTGCCAGACCGAAATCAGCGCCAGCGTGGTCAGGGCAGAGCTTTCCTGTCCCAGCCAGGGCGAAAACCAGTCCCCGATCCCGATGGCATCCATCATGTTCGGCGCCACACCCCAGAGCGGCGACAGGATCAGCCGCCAGACAAAGCCCACGATCACGAAGCTCAGAATCGCGGGGATGAAGATCGCTGTGCGGTAGAAGGCGGCGAAACGCAGGCGCGGCGATGACAGGATCGCTGCCAGCGCGATGCCGATAGGGTTCTGCACCAGCATATGCACGATGAAAAACCACAGGTTATTCCATGTCGCATTCCAGAACGCCCCCGACCAGCGTGGATCAGTGAACAGTGTCACGAAATTGGCCAGCCCCACAAATTCACGCGTGTTCCCTTCGCCGCGGGTGAAAAGCGACAGGTTCAGTGTGCCGAAAAGCGGGATGATCATGATCGCGGTGTAGATCAGCACGGCAGGTGCCAGAAACACGACGATATGCCAGCGGATCGGGCGCCGCTTGGTGCGGGGTCTGGACATGGGAACCTCCGGTCAGGCAGGCAGCGGCCCCGGAGAGGTGTCCGGGGCCGCATGGATCAGACGCTTACTGATGCGGCTCGTACCAGGAGGAAAGACCGTCCTGCAGATGCGCACCTGCTTCTTCCGGGGTCCAGGTGCCGCGCATCACATTGGCCGAGGCCGTCCAGCTTTCATTGGACAGGTTCGGCGTGCCGCGCGATACGATCTGGTGAAAGGGCCGGATCGTGCTTTCGCACTGGTCGCGCCAGCCGATGAATTCCTGCGCCAGCGGGTCTTCCAGCGTCACCTCGGCATCCGAGAGCGGGAAGAAGCCGGGGATCGCATTGGCAAACAGGTTCGATGCCTCGCTGCCTGCGACCCAGGTCAGGAAGGCGCGCCCTTCCTCCTGATGCTCCGAGGCCGCGTTCAGCCCGATGCCCATATCCGTGTGGTCCGAGATGAAGCAGCCATCCGTACCGGCCGGCACCGGCGGGGGAAAGGCGCCCATTTCAAAATCGGCCTGTTCGCGGAAGCCTGCAATTTCCCAGGACCCGGCCGGATAGATCGCGGCGCGCCCCAGTGTAAACAGGTTCTGGCTGTCGGGGTAGCTTTGCGATTCGAAGCCGCGACCCAGATAGGGCGACCAGCGCGCCAGTTGCTCGAAGGGCGCGACCCATTCATCATCGGTCAGGCGGCTTTCTCCGGCGATCAGGGCTGCGCGCCCTTCCTCGCCGCGCCAGTAATTCACGCCGATATTGGCAAAGCCCATGGTCGCCGCTTCCCATTGGTCATTGATACCCATGGCCATCGGGATATAGCCGCCATCCTCTTCAATGGCATCCAGCACGGCGAAAAATTCTTCTTCCGTTTCCGGCACTTCAAGGTCCAGTTCCTCAAAGATTTCGGCATTATAGATGAAGCCGTGAATCACCGAAGCCAGCGGAACGCAGAAGGTCTGGCTGCCATCATCCGTGGACCAGGCCGATTTTGCGACATCCGAGAAATTCTCCATCCCGTCCAGATCGGTCAGATCGGACAGTTGATCGCGCTCGAACAGTTGCAGCGCCGCGTCAAAGGCGCGGCAGGTGATGATATCGCCCGCTGTGCCCGCATCGAGCTTGGAATTGAGCGCCGAGTTGTACTGCGCCGGTGCGGTGGGCTGGAAATCCAGCCGGATGCCGGGATGCGCAGCCTCGAAGGCCGGGATGATCTGATTGCGCCAGATCGAGATATCGTCATTGCGCCAGCTTTCGATTGTCAGCGTGACGTCCTGTGCCAGCGCCCCGCTTGCGCAGAGCGCAATCGCGGTGGTCAGCGTCAGTGTCTTGCGGGTGGTCATGGCAGTCCTCCTTGTTGCAGCATGGGGCAGCATGTCGGACATGCTGTCCGTTTTATGAAGTGCCTCCCCTGTGCGATAGTAGCACCAACATAATACCATTTGTCCAGAATTTTCTTGGGCTGATAGCTGAAAACCAAGGTCAGAACGGGGTGTGCTGCCAGTTATTTGCCAGATATCAGATGTTTGCTGTCTTTTGCGGCTTTCCTGGCTTGCCGCTTCAGGTGCGGGCGATCTTAACAGCCCCTGCGCTCCATTCAGAAACCACTTTTCATCTGGTATTGTTTTGGTATTATCTGTGCCAAGGGGGCGATCATGCGGCTTTTCATCGGACTTGATGGTGGCGGAACCGGGTGCCGCGCGCAGGCAGAACTGCCCGACGGGCGGCGCACCGCGCCTGTGTCCGGTGGCGCGGCCAATGTCCATAGCGACCCGGATCGCGCGCAGGCAGAGATTGCGGATGTGCTGGCACGGGTCATGGCGCAGGCGCGGGCTTTGCTGCCTGATGGGGGCGATATCGCGCCTGTCGTCGTGCTTGGGTTGGCCGGGGCCAGCGAAACAGGAGCGGCGACACGGCTGCGCGCTTGTCTGCCTTATTCCGATATGACCGTCTGTGGCGATATCGAGATTTCGCTGGCGGGCGCGTTCGAGGATGCGGACGGGATCGTGATGGCGGTCGGCACCGGGTCGGTGCTGGCCTGTCAGCGGGGCGGGCAGATGCAGCGGCTGGGCGGATACGGGTTCATGCTGGGTGATGAGGGGAGCGGCGCATGGCTGGGCCGCGAAGCGCTGCGCGCCGCCTTGCAGGCCCGCGATGGCCTGTCACCCAGTGGCCCGCTGACCCGCGCGATCTGGGACCGGTTCGGCGATCTGCCCGCGATGATCGGCTTTGCCGCACAGGCGCGCCCGTCCGATTATGCCGCGCTCGCGCCCCTTGTGCTAGAGCAGGGGTGCGCTCATTGCCCGGTCGCGGGGTGTATTCTGGACCGGGGCTGCGCCTATCTGCTGCGTGCGATCACGCAACTGCAGGCTGGTGCACCCGAGATGCCGGTTGCCGCCCTTGGCGGGCTTGGCCCGGCGCTTCTGGACCGGATTGCAGGGCAGGGGGGGGCGGCATTCCGCCCCGCTCCGCCCAAGGGAACGGCGCTGGATGGCGCCTTGTGGCTTGCGCGGGGTCGCGCCCGCATGACAAAGGAAATCGTATGACCCAGACATTCATGGCCCGCGAAATCGCCGAGATTCCGGCCAGCATCCGTGCCTCTATCGGTGACAATCGCGATCGGTTGGCGGTGCTGGGCGATGACATCCGCGCGCTGGCCCCGCAGCTATTTGTCACGGTCGCGCGCGGATCATCGGATCATGCGGCGGGATATTTCAAATACGCCTGCGAAATCATGACCGGCATCCCCGTCGCCTCTGTCGGGCCGTCGGTTGCGTCAGTCTATGACGCGAAACTGCGCCTGCCGCGCAGCGTGGCGCTGGCCATTTCGCAATCCGGGCAAAGCCCCGATATCGTCGCCATGACCCGCGCCGCACGCGGCGCGGGTGCGATGGGGGTGGCGCTGACCAACAACCCCGACAGCGCGTTGGCGCAGGAAAGCACGCATTGCCTGCCGCTGTGCTGTGGCCCGGAATACAGCGTGGCAGCGACCAAGAGCTTCGTGGCCTCGGTCGTGGCGGGGCTGGAGCTTCTGGCCGCATGGACCGAGGATCAGGCGCTTGCAGATGCGCTGGCCACGTTGCCGGACGCGAGCGAACAGGCGCTTGCCTGCGACTGGTCGGCATTGTCGGACCGGCTGGTGCGCGCGCCCGCGCTTTACGTGCTGGGGCGCGGCGCGGGCTATGCGATTGCCAGCGAGATTGCGCTGAAATTCAAGGAAACCTCGGCCATCCATGCCGAAGCCTATTCCGCCGCCGAAGTGCTGCACGGCCCGGCCGCGCTGGTCGAACGTGGTTTTCCCGTGCTGGGGCTGATCTGCGAGGATGCAGCGCAGGACAGCTTTCGTGACACAGCCAGGCGGTTGCAGGCGCAGGGGGCGGATCTGTTCGTGACCGACACGCTCGATGGGATCGGCGCGCTGCCCGTGGTGGCGCCATTGCATCCGCTGGTCGATCCGCTGCTGCGCGTCGTCAGCTTCTATGGATTTATCGAGGCGCTGGCCCGCAGGCGCGGTCTGGCCCCGGACAGCCCGCGCCACCTGCGCAAGGTGACAGAGACTGTCTGATGGAGCAGGTGATCCGCGCAGATCAGGTATTTGACGGGACTGTGCTGCACCGTGACGCGGCCGTGCATCTGGGCCCGGATGGCCGGGTGGTGACAGTTCATCATGGGGCAGATCGCTTGCCCAAGGGGCTGCCGCGCACCGATCTGGGGGCCTGCATCCTGTCCCCCGGCATGGTCGATCTGCAGGTCAACGGGGGTGGCGGGGCGATGGTGGGCGCGGCCACGGATGCCGCACAACTGGCCGATATCTGCGCGTCCCATGCGCGGCTGGGCACGACTGCACTCCTGCCAACGCTGATCACCGATGGTGCCGATGTCACACGTCAGGTGCTCGAGGCCGGGTTTCAGGCCGCGCAGCGCGGAGTGTCGGGGTTTGCCGGGCTGCATCTGGAAGGGCCGCATCTGGACCCCGCGCGCAAGGGCGCGCATGACGCGTCGCTTATCCGCCCCATGTCGGCACAGGATCTGACCCTGCTGTGCGACGCGGCGCCCAAGCTGCCCGCGCTGATTGTCACGTTGGCCCCCGAAGCCGTCAGCGCCGACCAGATCGCGACATTGGCGCAGGCCGGGGTGCTGGTCAGCCTGGGCCATAGCGGGTGTTCGGCAGAACAGGCCCGCGCTGCCCATCAGGCCGGGGCAGCGCTGGTGACGCATCTGTATAACGCGATGGGGCCAATGGTGAATCGTGCGCCAGGGCTGGTGGGCGCGGCGCTGACCACCCCGCTGCGCGCCGGGATCATCGCCGATGGCGTGCATGTCGCGCCCGAATGTCTGGCAATCGCCCTGCAGATGAAGGCCGAAAGCGATCTGTTCCTTGTATCTGATGCAATGGCGGTTGCGGGTACCGATATGCGCGATTTCACGCTGGGTGGCCGCCGCATCCTGTGCCGCGACGGGCGACTGATGCTGGAGGATGGCACGCTCGCGGGCGCGGATATATCGCTTGCCGGGGCAGTGGCGTGTCTTGTGGGCCTGCAGGTTCCGCTGGCGCGGGCGCTGGCCATGGCGACACGCATCCCCGCTGATGTGATTGGCGCCACTGACCGGGGGCGCCTGCAGCCGGGCGCGCGGGGCGATATGGTCGCCCTTGATCCAGGGCTGAATGTTGCGGCGGTCTGGGTCGGGGGGCAACAGGTGGTTCAGGCGCTGCGTCTGTGAGCGATGGGCATCATGGCCGCACCTGCAGGCATTGACCTTTCGCCCCTCGGATATGTGCCAGAGTGATGGGTCAAGGAACAAAACCGACCTACCGTACGGATGCCGGGCGCTTGGCGTTGCTGGCAGTCTATGACCGGTGGCTGGCCCTGCTGCCCGCCGGGGTCAGGCGCATCGAGGTGCAGACGCGCTTGGGGCCGACCAATGTGCTTGTCGCCGGACCGGAGGATGCGCCGCCCCTGATAATCCATCAGGGCGGCAACTTCCCCAACCCCGCGACGCTGCACTGGTTCGCCCCGCTGATGACGTGTTTCCGGGTCTATGCGCCGGATCTGCCGGGTGCGCCCGGCTATAGCGCGCCGCATCATCTCGATGGGCGCAAGCGCGCTGCATGGGTGGGTGCGCGACGTGCTCGGCGCGCTGGATCTGGAGAGTGTGCCGCATCTGGGCGCCTCCTTCGGGGGAGGGATCATCCTTGAACTGGCGCGTGTTGCACCCGAGCGGATCGACCTCATGGCGCTCATCGCGCCGGCTGGTCTGATCAGGCCCGCGATGTGGCCCCTTGTCTCGCAACTGGCGGTGCCGATGCTGCGCTACCGGCTGCGGCCCACTCGGGCCAACCTCACCGCCGCTGTCGCACCGCTGCACAGCGACCCGCCCGCGGAGTTGATGCTCGACACCCATGCGGCCGTGTTCCGGCACCTGCGCCTTGCCCACCGCATGCCTGTCCCGATTGCCGATGGCGCGCTTGACGGTTTTAACCACCCGGCGCTGGTCGTCGGGGCCGAACGCGACCCGCTGTTTCCGGGCAAAGCACTTCTGGCCCGCGCCCGCTACCTTCTGCCGCAAGCCAGGACCCGGATGTTGCCGGGCAGCCGTCACTTCCCGTCGGCGCAGGACATCGATGCGCTTGCAGACTGGCTGGATGAGGTCCTGTCGGGATCACCTCAGCCCCCGAACAGTGCCAGCCCAGCCACCAGCGGATAGCCCAGTGCGGCGGGCATCATGGTCAGGCCCATGCCAAGCGACCGCCCTTGCGCGCCGCCCCGGTAGCCGATGTAGAACAGCACCCGCCCGACCACGAACAGCCCCGCTGCGACCGGCAGAAGCGCCAGCCACGCCCCGCCTGCCACGGCGGCCAGTGCGAAATAGAACCCTGTCGCCAGCACGGTCTGTTCCAGCGTGTTCTGCAGGAACGCGGCCTTGATCGCCAGTCTGTCACTGGGCGGTCCGGCGGCTTGTCCGCCGATATCCTCGGGCGAAAAGCGCCGGGTGGTCGAGACCATCATGATCGCCACCAGCAGCACGACGCCTGGCACCGCGACACACAGCGCCGCGAAGGCCAGCTGGTCGGCAACCTCCACCGGCAGATCGGCCAGCGCCGGGCCAAGCCAGAAAGCGGCGGTGAAGCCTGCCAAGGTTACAATGGTCGCGATGGTCGTGTCGCGCCGGATGGCGCGCTCCTCGGCGGCCATGTCCACGTCCTCGGCCGGGCGTCGGTAGTCATCAAGGGTCATGCGCTCTCCTCCTGTTCTGGCATCGCAGCCTATCAGCCCTGTCAAACCCGCCATGGCCTCGCGGCCGGGGGCCGTGGCCGCGCGCGCTTTGCCCGCCACTGCACTGACTGCCACCTGCTACCCGACGGTCAGGCGCCTTTTGAACGGGTGCGCGGGATGGAAGCCTCGGCCCGCATGAACCAGGATTCGCGCGATGGCCCGCAGGCGCTGCCCATCGTCACGGTGGCCATCGGGGCCAGCATGTCGGTATTCCCCGACGGGCGGCTGAACGCGGTCTTGACGCCCGAGGACCGTTTTCGCCTGTGCTTCAGGGCCGCCGAAGCGCCGGTCGATCTGGAACGCCGCGAGGCCGATCGCGCGCTGGCCCGCGACCGCCCCGAGACCGGCAATGTCGTGGCGATTCGTCTTGGCCCTTGCGCCTATGCGGCCTTCGCCGCGCGCGCATTCGCCGCGACCCGCAACGGCGCATGGGTGGCAGTGGGCCGCAAGATCGCACAGACCCCGGCCGAGCGCTGGACCGACAGCGACCCCGACCTGATGCGCGCGGGCCGCGTGATCCCCGAGATCGCCGAAACGCTCTGGCTCATCGCCCATGCCGATGAACGCTACCGGCCAGAGGCGCGCGCCATGATCGACCGGCTGGGCACGTTCTTCGGCGAGCGCGAAGGGCTGCTGTCAGGCGCGATGGGTCGTTGAGCGCAACGCAGGTTGGCCTGTGACGGCATGGTCGGATGCTGCGCGCGCTGTGCGCCGCGCCCGAACAAATCGCGCCAGGCACCTGACTTTTCGGTTGCGTCACGTCGCAGCCTCGCTTAGATGAGCGGCACGTGGGGCCATAGCTCAGTTGGGAGAGCGCTTGAATGGCATTCAAGAGGTCAGGGGTTCGACTCCCCTTGGCTCCACCAGATAAAACAAAGACTTAGACGAAAAACGGCCCCGCCAGTGCGGGGCTTTTTCGTGCCGGGGTAACATCTGGGGTAACAGATTGCGCCGGATGATTCCGGTCAGCACATCACGCATTCGTGAAAAGTCCGGGGGGATTACATGGCATGTAGCAGCGCCTAACCCTCTCTGTTCAACTGATCCAACGCTCCACTTTTTACAGTGAAGGTAAGCCCACAGGCCGTTGTTACGTATGCTGACTTATAGCGCCCGCTCTCGGGTCGCTGGCGCTTCATGTAAAAGGAAAAGCTTTCGCGCGCATCAAGTCGCCTTGGCAGCGGCGTCGCTCCGTCCAGGACAATAGGCCAAGGAATCGATGCCCTTGTTTTGGTGCCAGATTGTTGGAAGCCGATTTCCTTAACCTTCAAGGGAAATGCGCTGAGGTTCGTGACCTCGATTGCGAAATGAAACCCGCCTCCTGAAGATACAACATTCATCGGAACAACGCGCATCTTTGGCTTGTCGCGATTGATTTCGTGCCAAGTGTTTAGCACCCCTAGTCAAGCGCCAAGCAGTGCTATCCCCAGCGTCACACCTTCAAGGATTCCCATACTAATCTCACTTCAAACCATAATCGACACTGTTACACCCCTCCATGAAAATGAAAAGACCGGGCACAACGGCCCGGCCTTCGGTCGCATAGGCGCGAACATGGACGGAAACGCCCCGCGACTGTCACCCCTCGCCCATAATCTCGGCCATGAGCGGTTCGACCTGTTCACGCTTCGACATCAGCCGGTCTTGCAGGCTCTCTATTCGCAACAGCTTCTGCGGCCTCTGCCGCGCGCAGCGTCGTCTGTTGGGCCTGTTCCATAAAGTCCAACTGCGTCAGGGTTTCGGCGTTCTCTTTCCCGAATGCCGCCACGATGACCTCCATGTGCAGTTTTTCCCCGCCCGGCGAAAAGGCCACCCGGGTTTCGGCCAGCGCCGCGCCCGCGCTCGTGATGAATTTGCTCCTGTAGCGCGACGCGGCATGTGCGCGTCCATTCGCTGCCGTAAGGGCCTTGGCAGGGCGGGCGCTTCGTTCCGGGTTTGCACCGCGACTGCGTCTTTTGCCCCTTTTCAGGGGTGTGCTGGCGGCAGGCGCGGGGCCAGTCCGTTTCAGCAAGCGCGCAGCATTTCGACAAAGCGATCTGTGCACTCAGCGGCGCCGGTACGGAAAATGGCGATTGCATCTCCGCTCCTTCATAGTATTTATGCGAACGTATAATAACTTTGGCCAGGGACGGGATGCGCCAATCATCAAGCCTGAATCCACCCACTGAGCACGGTGCAGCGTTGCCAGCCGGATCGACATGCGCGAACCCGCGCAAACCGCGTCTGGCGGTGGGCGCATGACACCTCGGCGGCCCTTTCGTCGCGAGGGGGAAGAGGCGCGGCGCGCGGCACTGATCAACGCGACGCTGGACTGCATCGCCGATGGCGGGCCGCAGGCGGCGACGGTGCGCGCGATTGCGCTGCGCGCCGGTGTCACGCAGGGGCTGATCCGGCACTACTTTGCCACCAAGGAAGAACTTGTCGCCGCCGCCCATGAGCATCTTATGACCGGGCTGACCAAGGCGAGCGCGGCCGCGCTCGATGCGCTTCCGCCGGACCCGCTGGTGCGGCTTGCGGGCTTTGTCGGCAACGCAGTTTCCCCGCCGGTGGCGGACCCGAGATCGATGGCGCTATGGGCGGCCTCCATGCAGCTTGTCGTGCGCGATCCGGCGATGCGACAGGGGCATGAACGCAGCTACCTGGCATTCCGGGACCAGTTGGAAGCGCTGATCGCAGACGCCCTGCGCGCCGCCGACAAGCCCGCTGACCCGGCAACGACCCGGCGGCTGGCCATCGCCGGAAATGCGCTGCTGGACGGGCTGTGGATCGAAGCTTCCGCCCTGCCGGACATGTTCGCAACGGATGAGATCCGCGCCACCGCGATCCACGCTTTCGAATCTCTCCTTGGCCTCAAACTTCAGGAATAAATCATGCATTATGCGACTGTGACGGACAGACTGGCCGGGCTGGGGTCAGAGAAATGGACCCTCTCGATTGCCGCGTCCGAGCGCAAGCGCGCCGGGCGCGCAGTGATCGACCTGACCATCGGCGAGCCCGACACGCCCACCCCTGATGATCTGATAGACACTGCCGCCCGCGCCATGGCCGGGGGCAGGACCGGCTATTCGAACGGTCGCGGAGAGCCCTCGGCGCTGGCAGCGCTGAGCGCAACCTATTCTGCGGCCTGCAACCGCGATATCACGGCGGACAGGTTCCTGTGCCTGCCCGGCACGCAGACTGCGCTTTTCGTGGCGCTGATGACCATATGCGATCCGGGCAGCGAGGTGATCCTGGGCGATCCGATGTATGCAACCTATGAGGGGCTGATCCGTGCATCCGGCGGCGTGCCGATCCCAGTTGCGCTACGCTCTGAGCAGGGGTTTCGCCTGCAGGCCGCGGATGTGGCGGCACGGATCACCCCTGCGACCCGCGCGATCCTGGTCAACACGCCGCATAACCCGACCGGGGCGATACTTGGCCCGAAGGATCTGGACGAGCTGCTTGCTCTTGCGGCAAAGCATGACCTCTGGCTGATCTCGGATGAGGTCTATGGTGCGCTTACTCATGACGGTGCGATCTTCACCTCTGCCTTGGCCAGTGCGGGGTATGAGGATCGCGTAATCGTCGCCTCCTCTATCTCGAAATCGCATGCGGCCACGGGGTTCCGCGCGGGTTGGCTTTGCGCATCGCCCGAATTCTGCAACCGTGCGCTGCCCCTGTCCGAAACCATGCTGTTCGGCTCGCAACCCTTTATCGCCGACATGATGGCGCAGGCGCTGTCCGGCCCGCCCGATGCGGCGCGCGCCATGGCCGCGCGCATGGCGCAGCGCGCGAGACGCGTGCAGGCCACGCTGGATGGGGTGGCGGGCCTGCGTGTGCACATGCCGCAGGCGGGCATGTTCGCGCTGGTCGATATCCGCGCGCTCAGCCAGGATTCACTGGGCTTTGCGCTGGACCTGCTGGACAAGACGGATGTCGCGGTCATGCCCGGTGCCTCTTTCGGTGCGGCGCTGGAAGGGTGGCTGCGCCTTGCGCTGACGGCCCCGGATGACGTGACGCAGGACGCGTGCGACCGTATCGCCCGATTTGCCAGCGGGGTCGCGACATGACCAGTGTGGCTCAGGCGCTGGTCGCGTGGCTGAAATCCATGGGGGTCGAGGTGATCTTCGGCATCCCCGGTGTGCACACGATCGAGCTGTATCGCGCCCTGCCGGGGGCCGGTATCCGCCATGTCACCCCGCGCCATGAGGCGGGTGCAGGTTTCATGGCGGATGGCTATGCCCGCGTGTCGGGCCGGTTCGGGGTGGCGCTGGTGATCACCGGGCCGGGGTTGACCAATATCCTGACCCCGATGGCGCAGGCGCGGGCGGATTCGGTGCCGATGCTGGTCATCTCGGGCGTGAACCGGCGCGCGACACTGGGCAAGGGGCGCGGGCACCTGCATGAACTGCCCGACCAGCAGGCGCTGGCCGCCACGGTCTGCCCGGCCTTTCATCTGGACGACGCCGAGGCGTTGCCAGAGACACTGGCGGCAGTCACAGAGGCGCTGACCACGGGGCGACCGGGGCCAGTGCATCTGCAGATCCCGCTGGATCTGATGGCCGCCGAAGTGCCGGTGCTGCCCGCGCAAGACACACCCGCCGCCGCCCCGCTGCCTGATCTGACGCAGGCCAATGCGCTGCTCGCGCAGGCCCAGGCTCCGGTCATCCTTGCCGGCGGCGGGTGCCGCAGGGCAGGCACCGCGCTGCAGGCGCTTGCCGAACGGCTGGGCGCTCCGGTAATCCTGACGACCAATGCGCGCGGGCTGATGCATGGGCATCCGCTGTGCGTCCCGGCCTCGCCCAGCCTTGCGCCGGTGCGCGACCTGATCCGGGGGGGCGACCGCCTGATCGTGCTGGGATCGGAACTCGGCCCGACCGATTGTGACATGTATGAGGATGGCGGTTTCCCGGAGACGGAGGGCATGATCCGCGTGGATATCGATGCCGACCAACTGGCGCGGTCCCCGGCGGCCACAACCGTGCAGGGCGACGTGGCCAGCATCCTGCCGCTGCTGACGCGCCATGCCCCCGCTGCGGGCGGCCCAGACCGAGCAGGACGCACACGCGCTGCGGCACGCGCCGCGCTGCCTGACGGGTATGAGGTCGAGCTTGCCCTGCTTGAGCGGCTGCGCGACGCCTGCCCCGGCGCCATCATGGTGGGCGATTCCACGCAAGCGATCTATGCAGGCAACCTGTTCTACGATCATGATCGGCCCGGTGGCTGGTTCAATGCCGCCACAGGCTTCGGGGCGCTGGGCTACGCCACGGGCGCCGCGGTCGGGGCCGCGATGGCAGCGCCGGATGCGCGCATCCTGTGCCTGATCGGGGATGGCGGGCTGATGTTTGCGCCGGGCGAATTGCTCACCGCTGCCGAGGAAAAGCTCGATATCACCTGCATCATCTTCAACAATGCCGGGTTCGGCGAGATTGCAAACGCCATGCGCGCAGCAGATGCGCAAGTGCTGGGCTGCACACCGCGTCCGCCGAATTTCGCCGATCTTGCCCGCGCCTGCGGCCTGCCATTCGAGCGGGTGACACCACAGGCGTTGCAGGTTGGTAGGTCGGGGCCGCGCGTCATTGAAGTGACATTGCCCCCGGTCCGGTAAGCGCTGCAACCAGCGCGCCCATTTGATAGGCGTCTATCAAAAATTGATTGACGTCTATCAAACCCCCGTGTCACCAAAGCGGAGGGGGAAAGATCGGGCATGCGCAGACCCACCTTGAATGATGTCGCAAGGGCCGCAGGGGTCAGCTATGCCACGGCGGACCGCGTCCTGAATAATCGTGGCAGCGTGTCCGGGAAATCGCGCAGGCGCGTGCAGCAGGCTATCGCGGATCTGGGCTATGTACGCGATCAGCAGGCGGCCAACCTGTCGCGTCGGCGGCAATTTCAATTCCGCTTCATCCTGCCCATCGGCAACCACAGTTTCTTTCAGGCACTGCATGCCGCCGTCGCCGAGGAAGCGCCTGTGCAACGCGGCGACCGGGTGGACCTGTCAATTGTCGGCACCCCGGCACTGAATGCCGATGCGCAGGCTGCCGCGCTGGATGCAGTCGGGGAGGATTGCGACTGCGTGGCGGTGGTCGCGACCCGGACAGAGCGTGTGACCGCCGCGATCCGGGCGCTGGATGCACGGGGGATAGGCGTGATCACTCTGGTCAGCGATGCCGCGCCCGAGGTGCGGCGCGCCTATATCGGGATCGATAACCGGACAGCGGGGCGCACGGCAGGGCGGTTGATGGAAATCGCGCATGGGGCGCGCGCCGGGCTCGTCTTGCCCATAGTCGGCGCATTGCAGGCCAGCGATCATCGCGACCGGCTGGACGGGCTGCATGACGCGCTGGCCGGGACAATGCCCGCCATCGAGATATTGCCCGCGATCAGTGTGCAGGACCGCGCAGATCTGATGCGCGACATGCTGCCACGGGCGCTTGCCGCGCGGCCCGACATCAGCGGGATTTATTCCATCGGTGCCGGGAACAGGGGCCTGCTGGAGGTGCTGGCGCGTCATCGCGGCCCGCGCCCCTTTACAATCGTGCATGAATTGACACCGGTCACGCGCGAGGGGCTGTCAGGCGGCCTGTTTGACGCCGTGATCGACCAGAAGCCCGCGCAAGAGGTGCGCCGCGCGATCGAGGTCATGAAAGCCATCGCAACAGGTAATGCGTGGCGCGACCCGGCGCGCGACATCACCCCCGCGATCTATGTGAAGGAAAACATGCCGCTGGAAGGGGGCAGTCCCAGGGCGCTCTGAGAGGAAGATGCCCGCGCCAGCGAGAACCAGAGTTGACAGACAGCAGGTCTGAGGCAGGAGGAGAGAAGATGAAAACGATGAAAGGGCCAGCCTTGTTTCTGGCACAGTTCGGCGGTGATGAGGCGCCGTTCAACGATTGGAACAGCATCACCCGCTGGGCTGCGGATTGCGGATACAAGGGCGTTCAGGTGCCGACATGGGATGCGCGGCTGATCGACCTGGACCGCGCGGCCGAAAGCCGGGATTACTGCGACGAATTCAAGGGCATCGCCGCACAGAACGGGGTCGAGGTGACCGAGCTTGCCACCCATCTGCAGGGCCAGCTTGTTGCCGTGCACCCCGCCTATGATGAAATGTTCGACGGTTTCGCCGTCCCCGAGGTGCGCGGCAACCCCAAGGCGCGGCAGGAATGGGCCGTCGATCAGGTGCGGAAATCCATCAGCGCCTCGCGCAATATGGGGATTGATGCGCATGGCACATTTTCGGGCGCGCTGGCCTGGCCCTTCGTCTACCCGTGGCCGCAACGCCCTGCCGGGCTGATCGAGGCCGCGTTTGACGAACTGGCCGCGCGCTGGCGTCCGATCCTTGACCATGCCGAGGAATGCGGCGTCGATATCTGCTACGAGATCCATCCCGGCGAAGACCTGCATGACGGCATCAGCTATGAGATGTTTCTGGAGCGCACGGGCAACCACGCGCGCGCTTGCATGCTGTATGACCCGTCGCATTATGTCCTGCAGCATCTGGATTATCTGGACAATATCGACATCTATCGCGACCGCATCCGCATGTTCCATGTCAAGGATGCCGAGCTGAACCCGACCGGGCGGCAGGGCGTCTATGGGGGCTTTCAGTCATGGGTGAACCGTGCGGGCCGGTTCCGTAGCCCGGGCGACGGGCAGGTGGATTTCGGTGCCGTTTTTTCGAAACTGGCGGCCAATGACTTTGATGGCTGGGCGGTTGTCGAATGGGAATGCGCGCTGAAACACCCCGAGGACGGGGCGCGCGAGGGGGCGGAATTCGTCAGCGCGCATATCATCCGTGTCACGGAAAAGGCTTTTGACGATTTCGCGGGCAGCGGCGCTGATGACGCTGCGAACCGCCGCATCCTGGGGATATGAGAAATGGAACAAACCAAACCAATCAGGCTGGGCATGGTCGGTGGCGGCAAGGATGCCTTTATCGGCGGGGTGCATCGCATCGCGTCGCGCATTGACGGGGAGTTCACGCTTGTGGCCGGGGCGCTGTCCTCCACGCCGGACCGCGCCAGGGAAAGCGGGATCGCGCTGGGGCTGGACCCGGATCGCTGCTATGGCAGCTACGCCGATATGGCCCAGGCCGAGGCCGCGCGCGACGACGGCATTCAGGCCGTATCCATCGTGACACCCAACCACATGCATGCCGCCCCCGCCATCGAGTTCCTGAAACGGGGCATACATGTCATCTGCGACAAGCCGCTTGCCGCCACGATGGAACAGGCAGAGGCATTGGCCCAGGCCGTGCGCGCCTCAAAGGCGCTGTTCATCCTGACGCATAACTACACGGGCTATCCGATGATCCGTCAGGCGCGCGCAATGGTGGCGGCGGGTGATCTGGGCAAGATCCGTCTGGTGCAGGTCGAATACCCGCAGGACTGGCTGACCGACGCTGCCGAACAAAGCGGCACGAACAAGCAGGCCGAATGGCGCACCGATCCCGAACGCTCGGGCGCGGGTGGGGCGATTGGCGATATCGGCTCGCACGCGCATAATCTGGCCTGTTTTGTCAGCGGGCTGAAGGTCGAAAGTCTGGCCGCCGATCTGCAAAGTTTCGTGCCGGGCCGTCCGGTGGATGACAACGCCCATATCATGCTGCGCTACTCTCAGGGCGCGCGCGGAATGCTCTGGTGCAGTCAGGTCGCGCCGGGCAATGAAAACGCGCTCAGGCTGCGGATCTATGGTGAAAAAGGTGGTCTGGAATGGGCGCAGGAGGACCCGAACTATCTGTGGTTCACACCTTTTGGCCAGCCCAAGCAGTTGCTGACCCGCGCGGGGGCAGGCGCATCCGATCACGCCAATGCGGTCAGCCGCATCCCCGGTGGCCACCCCGAGGGGTATCTGGAAGGCTTCGCGAATATCTACACAGGCGCAGCAGCGGCCATCCGTACCGCGCAGGCGGGGCAGACGCCGGATTTTGACGTGTTGCCCGGACTGGATGAGGGGCTGAGCGGGATGCAGTTCATCGCCGCCGCCATCCGCTCGTCACAGGCCGATGCTGCCTGGGTAAAGCTGTAGGCCCGCCCTCGGAACGGGTGTTCCGGCGGATGTGCACTTCTGCTGGCAGATAGACGCCGCGGGGGGCCATCGCCCCCCGCGCGGTGTCGGCACTGGCTTGCCGCGCCACCGTTTCTGCGGCTGTGCGGCGGCAAGACAACTCAAAGGCGCAGGCCGGTTGAAGCTGGGGTCCTGTCACGGTATTTACCACACAGGTTAAGTACCCTCACCTGCCCCGCCCCACCATCCTGGCTGCGGCCCTGCGCGAGATCGAACGACACATGCAGGCATCCAACCCAGACGCGTCATCGCCCCCGCCGCTCGGGGGGTGGCGACGGGGGGCGGTGCTGGCCGGGCTTTTTCTGCTGGCGGGCGCAGCCGGTTGGGTGTTCGAACGCCTCGGCGCGCCGCTTCCCTGGATGATCGGGCCGTTGCTTGCGACTGCCGCGGTCTTCATGACCATCGCGCCGCAGGTGTCCATGCCTGTCCGTTTGCGGCCTGTCGGGCAGATCGTGGTCGCAACGCAGGTCGGGCTGGCATTCTCGCCCGAGGCGCTGGAACTGCTGATCCGCTTCGCGCCGGTGATCTTTGGCGCCGCAATCATCACGGCGCTGTCGGTTCTGGTCACGGCGCTGGCCGTGGCACGCGTCACCCGTCAAAGCCGTGCAGAGGCGTTTCTTTCGCTCGTGCCGACCAGCCCGGTCGAGGCTGCCGCCATGGCGGTCAAGCTGGGCTTTGCCCCGTCGCCGGTCATCTTTTCGCAAACCCTGCGCATGGCGGCCGTTGTGCTGATCCTGCCCTTTGGCCTCTATGCGCTGGATGGCTGGCCAGAGGTGTCGCGCCCGGTTGTCGGATTTGGTGTGCCCGATCCGCTGCATATCCTGACCCTTGGTGTGATGGGCGTGGCCGGGGCGCTGGTCTTCAGGGTGTTGCGGGTGCCCAATCCGAATTTTCTGGGGCCGCTGGCAATGGCCGCGCTTTTTGCTGTCAGCGGCAATGGGCCGACGATCTACCCTCCGGACATATTCGCGATGGCGCAGGTGCTGCTGGGCACATGGCTGGGCGCGGCATTCCGGCGCGATTTCATCGCCTCGGCCTGGCGCCTGACGCTGATCAGCCTCGCCTCATCGGGGGCGCTGCTGTTACTATGTGCCCTGAGCGGCGTGGCCATCGCGGTCATTGCCGGGGTGGACTGGCAGACGATGGTGCTGGGCACGGCACCGGGCGGGGTGGTCCAGATGGCGCTGGCCGCAAAGTTTCTGGGCCAGAGCGCGGTGCTGATCTCGACCTTTCATCTGGTGCGCATATTCATCATCATGCCCAATATCCCCTGGATCGTGCGCCTGCTGGCACGGACGGATCAGCGCCGGGCGCTCTAGGACAAGGGGATCATGACAGACATCAGGCTGACGTTCGGAACGAGGTCGTAAGGTGGGTGGAACCCACCCCAACCCCGCCCGGCTTACCGCCGCGCCGGGTCCGCCGGATAGGTGCCGAGGATGTGCAGATAGGATGTGAAATAGCGCAGCTCCTCCAGCGCCAGTTGTACATTCCCGTCCTCCGGGTGGCCCTCGATCTCGGCAAAGAACTGCGTCGCGGTGAAAGAGCCGTTCACCATGTAGCTTTCCAGCTTGACCATATTGACCCCGTTGGTCGCAAATCCGCCCATCGCCTTGTAAAGCGCCGCTGGAATGTTGCGCACCCGGAACAGGAAGCTGGTCATCATGCCATCCGCGCCCCGGCGCGTCAGATCGATGTCCCGCGCCATGATCAGAAAACGCGTGGTATTGTCGGGGCGATCCTCGATATGGCGGGCCAGCATATCCAGCCCGTAGATCGTTGCCGCCATCTCGCTGGCAAGGGCCGCATGGGTCGGGTCCCCGCGCGCGGCGATCTCGCGCGCGGCGCGGGCATTATCGGAACTGACCACGCCCTTGATGTCATGGGCGCGCAGGAACTGGCTGCATTGCGGCAGGATCACCGGGTGGCCATGCGCCTCGCGCACCTGCGCGATCGTCGCGCCCTTCGGCCCCAGCAGATTGACATGCACGCGCACAAATGCTTCGGCCACGATATGCAGTCCGCTTTCGGGCAAAAGCTGATGGACATCGGCCACCCTGCCATAAATCGAATTCTCGACCGCAACCATCGCCAGATCAGCGGCGCCGTCGCGCACGGCGGCCATCGTGTCGTGAAAGGTCATGCAGGGCAGGGGGGCGTAATCCGGGCGCGCATCCGCACAGGCCTGATGGCCATAGGCCCCCAATTCTCCCTGAAACGCGATCTTGCCAGCCATGTTTGCGCCCAAACCGATAGGGATATGCCCGTCAGGGCACTTCGTCGCGGTAACTACCGCTTGAAACCGACAAGGGGAAGCGGGTACACAACACAAAACTCGCTTTAATCCGGAATCGCGCTATGTTCGACACGATGGTCATTACCAAGGCAGCAACCGCCGTATGCGCAACGCTGCTGGTCTTTCTTCTGGGCAACTGGGCTGCCACGATAATCTACGTGCCGCGCAATGCCGACGCGCCGCAGGCTTTTGTCATCGACACTGGCGTTGATGAGGCTGATGATGACGAACCCGTCGAAGAACTGACCTTCGAGGAAGCGTTCGAGGTCGCTGATGCAGGTGCCGGCGCAAGTGTCTGGTCGCAATGCCGGGCCTGTCACGCGCTGGAGGATGGTCGCAACGGGGTTGGCCCGCATCTCTACGGGATCGTTGATCGGGAGATCGAGTCGGTTGACGGCTTCAACTATTCCGGAGCGCTTGGTCAGGCGGGCGATGTCTGGACACCCGAAATCCTGTCCGCCTTTCTCGAAAGCCCCAGCGGCGTGACGCCCGGTACCTCGATGAATTTCCGCGGTCTTTCAAGTGTGGAAGATCGCGCGAACCTGATCGCCTACATGGAAAGCGAAAGCTGATATCCAACACTGGATGCAAAGAATCGACAGGCTGCCCGAAACTCGGGCGGCCTGTTTTCTTTTCTTCAACCGGGATCAAATTATCTTGTCGTCTCGGTGAAACCCTTGCGAAACTGTCGATACAGCCCCACAACCACGGGACAATCAGAACAACAATAGCCCGAACGGGCCCGAACAGGAGGAATTGCCCCATGCCCTGCCGTCAGGTCGCCCGGACCGTTGCCCGCGTTCCCGCCATCGCCAGCTTTGGCGCCGCTGCCTCCCTGGCGCTGCTTGTCGCCCTGCCGGTCAGTGCCGAAGAAGGTGATGTTGGCATGATCCGGTCCCACGGATATTCCTTTTATGGCGATCTGAGCTACCCACCTGATTTCGAACATTTCAGCTATGTGAATCCCGACGCGCCCAAAGGCGGGCGCATCTCGATCTCGGCCCAGGGCACGTTCGACTCGATGAACCCGTTCACGCGGCAGGGGCGCGCAGGGGTTCTGTCATCGTCCATGTATGAAAGCCTGCTGGAATCGAGCGAACCCATGGGCAGCGGGCTGGTGCCTGCGGATGTCTATGGCGAAAGCTACGGGCTGCTGGCCCATACGGTCGAATATCCCGAAACCAAGGATTGGGTCATCTTTCACATGCGCCCCGAAGCGCGTTTTTCCGATGGCACGCCTGTCACCGCGCATGATGTCGTTTTTTCGCATAACCTGTTTCTGGAACAGGGCCTGCCGTCCTATGCGCAAGGGGTCAGCGCACGGGTGCTCGACGCCCAGGCGCTCGACGATCACACTGTCCGGTTCGATTTCGCCCCCGACATCTCGCGCCGGTCGTTGATCGATCAGGTGGGCAGCGTGCCGGTCTTCTCGCAGGCATGGTATGAGGAAACGGGCGCGCGGCTGGACGAATCGCGTATGGACATCTCGCCCGGTTCCGGTCCCTACATGCTGGATAGTTTCGAAGTCAATCGCCGCATTACCTACCGCCGGAACCCCGATTACTGGGGCAATGATCTGCCGCAGAATCGCGGGCGGCACAACTTTGATGAAATCCGTATCGAGTATTTCGCCGATGGCTCTGCCGCGTTCGAGGCGTTCAAGACCGGCGAATACACGTTCCGCGCCGAAAACAATTCGCGCCAATGGGCAACCGGCTATGATTTCCCCGCGATAGACCGGGGGCATTTGGTCCGCGACGAGCTGCCCACGGGGTTTGCGCCCACGGCAACAGGTTTCGTGTTCAATCTGGGCCGCGAGTTCCTGCAGGACAAGCGTGTGCGCGAGGCCATCGCACTGGCCTGGAATTTCGAGTGGACGAACGAGACGCTGCAATATGGTCTGTTCAATCAGCGCGCCTCTTTCGCACAGGGCACCGAATTTCAGGCCGATGGCCCGCCCGAGGGGCTGGAGCTTGAATTGCTGGAATCACTGGGTGATCTTGTCCCCGAAGAGATCCTGACCGAGTCTGCGCGCATGCCTCACACCTCAAGCATCGAGCGGCTGAGCGACCGGCGCAACCTGCGTCAGGCCCGTGTGCTGCTGGAAGAGGCCGGCTGGGAGGTGGATGCCTCTGGCGTCCTGCGCAATGAGGCGGGCGAGCAGATGCGGATAGAGATCCCCGTATCCAGCGCCGGGTCCGCGACGATGGACTCGATCACCGAGACATTCGTGCAGAACCTGCAATCTCTGGGCATCGACGCGCGCTTTCAGCGTATCGACGCCGCACAGCACACGGACCGGCGGCGCAACCGCGACTACGACATCATCTTCGACCAGTATACGGCCTTCATGGATACAGGCACCGGTCTGCACCAGCGCTTCGGGTCCGAGGTCGCCGATATCAGTCTGTTCAATCCCGCTGGTCTGGCCAGTGAACTGGTCGATGCCGTGATCGATGCCTCGCTCATGGCGCCCACGCCGGATGATCGCGACGCGGCGCTGATGGCGCTGGACCGGGTGCTGCGGCATGAATTGTTCATTATCCCTGCCTGGTACAATGATTCCGTGTGGATCGCGCATTGGGATATCTTCCAGTTCCCCGAGGACACGCCTCCCTTCGCCACTGGCGAGATGGATTTCTGGTGGTTCGATCAGGACCGTTACGATGAACTGCGCGCATCCGGCGCATTGAGGTAACCCATGGGCGCCTATATCGCGCGACGGCTGCTGCTGATCATCCCGACCCTGTTCGGGGTGATGGTCATCAACTTCCTTCTGGTACAGTTCGTGCCCGGTGGCCCGATCGAACAGGTCATCGCGCAGATGGAAGGCATGGGAAATGTCTTTGGCGCCTTTGACGGTGGCGCCGCGGATGTGAATGTCGGCGCGGGAGATAGTGAGCGTTATCAGGGCGCGCGGGGCCTGCCGCCCGAATTCATCGCCCAGCTTGAACGCGAATTCGGCTTTGACCGCCCCCCGGTCGAGCGGTTCTTTCACATGATGTGGAACTATATCCGCTTTGATTTCGGCGAAAGCTACTTCCGCTCGATCTCGGTCGTCGATCTGGTCATCGAAAAGCTGCCCGTCTCGATCAGCCTGGGGCTGTGGTCCACGCTGATCGCCTATCTCGTCTCGATCCCGCTGGGCATCCGCAAGGCTGTGAATGACGGCACGCGGTTTGATACCTTTACCTCGGGGCTGATCATCGTGGCCTATGCGATCCCGGGCTTTCTGTTCGCGATCCTGCTTCTGGTTCTGTTCGCGGGCGGGTCCTACTGGCAGATTTTCCCCGCGCGCGGGCTGACCTCGCCGCAGGAAACCTGGGAGCAACTCAGCCTGCTGGGCAAGGTGGCCGATTACTTCTGGCATATCACGCTGCCGGTCATCGCCTCGACCATCTCGGCCTTCGCGACGCTGACGCTGCTGACCAAGAACAGCTTTCTCGATGAGATCCGCAAACAATATGTCATGACCGCGCGGGCCAAGGGGTTGACCGAACGCCGCGTGCTTTACGGGCATGTGTTCCGCAACGGGATGCTGATCGTGATTGCGGGCTTTCCGGCGGTGTTCGTGGGTGTGTTCTTCGGCGGCTCACTCATCATCGAGACGATTTTCTCGCTCGACGGGCTGGGCCGGCTGGCGTTTGAAGCGACGGTGGCGCGGGATTACCCGGTCATGTTCGGCACGCTGTTCGTGTTCGGGCTGATCGGGCTGGTGGTCAATCTGTTCTCGGACCTGATGTATGTCTGGATTGACCCCCGCATCGATTTCGAGACGCGGGAGACCTGAGTCATGGATCAGCGCGTAGATCAGTTCGTCGCCACCCCTGACCCGACCAAAGAGGGCGAGGGCACGCCCCAGGCAATGCCAGCGCCGAAAAAGCGTTTCGGCATCACGATTTCCGCGCTCAACCGGCGGCGCTGGCGGAATTTCCGCAACAACCGGCGGGCGTTCTGGTCGCTGATCATCCTGGGTGTGCTCTATGGCCTGTCGCTATTCGCCGAATATATCGCCAATGACCGGCCCATCGTCCTGAGCTTCAGGGGTGAGCTGCATTTCCCGATCCACCGCTTCTACCCCGAAACGGCATTTGGTGGCGATTTCCGCACCGAGGCGTCTTACCGCGACCCAGAAGTGCGCTGCCTGATCGAAACCGGCGGGGCGGAACTGTGCCTCGACGACCCGCGCGAGGCGATGGCGCAGGCGGAAACCGGCATTGTAGATGGCGCCGAGATCGAGCCGGGCTGGATGATCTGGCCGCTGATCCCTTACAGCTACAACACGATCAATGATATCGGCCGCGCGGCCCCCTCGCCCCCTGATGACCGGCATTTGCTCGGCACGGATGACACGGCGCGCGATGTGCTGTCGCGGATCATCTATGGCTTCCGGCTGTCGATCACCTTCGCGCTGATCGTTACGGTGATGTCCTCGATCATCGGGGTTGCAGCGGGCGCAGTGCAGGGCTTTTTCGGCGGGTTGCTGGACCTGTTCTTCCAGCGTGTGATCGAACTGTGGAACTCGGTCCCGTCGCTTTATGTCATCATCATCCTGTCATCCATGTTCATGATGAACTTCTGGTTACTTGTGTTCCTCATGACATTATTCGGCTGGACCGGGCTGGTGGGTGTGGTGCGCGCCGAATTCCTGCGTGCGCGCAATTTCGAATATGTTCGTGCCGCGCGTGCGCTGGGCGTGTCGAACACAACGATCATGTTCCGCCATGTGCTGCCCAATGCCATGGTCGCAACGCTGACCTTCCTGCCCTTCATCATCACCGGCGTGATCGGATCTTTGGCCGCGCTGGATTTCCTGGGCTTCGGGCTGCCGTCTTCGGCCCCGTCCCTGGGCGAGATGACGCTACAGGCCAAGAACAACCTGCAGGCGCCGTGGCTGGGGTTCTCGGCCTTTTTCACCTTTGCGATCATGCTGTCGCTGCTGGTGTTCATTTTTGAAGGGGTGCGTGACGCGTTCGACCCCAGAAAGACCTTCAGATGAGCCGCGTTCTGGATATTGCCGATCTGTCCGTCACCTTTCGGCAAGAGGGGCGCGAGGTGCGCGCCGTGCGCAATATCTCGTTCCATGTGGACCGGGGCGAGACGGTTGCGCTGGTGGGCGAATCCGGGTCGGGCAAATCGGTCAGCGCATTGGCAAGTGTCGGTCTGCTGCCCGATTCCGCTGAAACCGGCGGGTCGGTCAAGTTCAAGGGCGAGGAACTTGTCGGCGCCTCGGACCGCAAGCTGCGGCAGGTGCGCGGCAATGATATCAGCTTCATCTTTCAGGAGCCGATGACCTCGCTCAATCCGCTGCACACGATC
Source organism: Paracoccaceae bacterium (assembly GCA_007695345.1). Lineage (GTDB taxonomy): Bacteria > Pseudomonadota > Alphaproteobacteria > Rhodobacterales > Rhodobacteraceae > Roseinatronobacter. Next base: position 33,337 of record REDZ01000137.1, read on the forward strand.
GAAAAACAGATCACCGAGAGTCTGGCACTGCATCAGGGGCTGTCAGGGTCACAGGCGCGCGCCCGTGTGCTGGAACTTCTGGAAAAAGTGGGGATACGCGAGGCTGAAAGCCGGATGGGGGCCTTTCCGCACCAGCTGTCGGGCGGGCAGCGCCAGCGGGTGATGATTGCCATGGCACTGGCCAACGGGCCGGAACTGCTGGTCGCGGATGAACCGACCACGGCGCTTGATGTGACCATTCAGGCCCAGATCCTCGAATTGCTGGTCGATCTGAAACGCGCCGAGGGCATGAGCCTGTTGTTCATCACGCATGATCTGAACATCGTGCGCCGGTTCGCCGACCGGGTCTGCGTGATGCAAGGCGGCGAGATTGTCGAACAGGGCCCGACCGAGGACATCTTTTCCGCGCCCAGCCATCCCTATACCCGCAAGCTGCTGGCCGCCGCCTCTACCGGCAGCCCGGAGCCGGTGCCGGCCAGCGCGCCCGAGATCCTGCGCACCGACGGGCTGCGCATCTGGTTCCCCATCCAGAAGGGCTTTCTGCGGCGCACGGTCGGGCATGTGAAGGCCGTCAACGAGGCCACGCTGAGCCTGCGCAAGGGCGAAACGCTCGGCATCGTGGGCGAATCCGGGTCTGGCAAGACAACGCTGGCGCTGGCGATCCTGCGGCTGATCTCCAGTCAGGGGCCGATCTGGTTTGACGGGGACGATATTCAGGGCCGCAAATCGCGTAATTTGCGTAATCTTCGACGGCATCTGCAGATCGTGTTTCAGGACCCGTTTGGCAGCCTGTCGCCGCGCATGACGATCGAACAGATCATCGCCGAGGGGCTGGGCGTGCATGGCGTGCCCACCGGACGATCCGAACGCGAGCTGGTGGCCGAGATCATGAGCGAAGTTGGCCTCGACCCAACGACGATGGAGCGTTATCCCCATGAATTCTCGGGCGGGCAGCGGCAACGCATCGCGATTGCCCGCGCCATGATCCTGCGCCCGAAGCTGGTCGTTCTGGATGAACCGACATCGGCGCTGGACATGACAGTGCAGGTCCAGATCGTTGAATTGCTGCGCAATCTGCAGCGCAAACACGGGCTGGCCTATCTGTTTATCAGCCATGATCTGCGTGTGGTGCGCGCGCTGTCGCATCGTGTCGTGGTGATGAAGCAGGGTGATGTGGTCGAATCAGGCCCCATCGATCAGGTCTTTGATGCGCCGCGCGACCCCTATACCCGCCAGTTGCTGGCCGCTGCCTTTGACATGACCGCTGTCGGCGCGGCCTGACCGGGCGGGACGGGATGCGCATTCTTCTCGTCCATCAGAATTTTCCGGGGCAGTTTCGTCATCTGGCACCGGCGCTGGTCGCACGCGGGCACAAGGTCATGGCCCTGACGGCCGAGAAGAACCAGCAAAGCACGGCGATCCGCACGTTCCGCTACCCCATGCCCGACACGCCCCCCGACCCGCGGCAATCGCGGCTGGGCACGACCTATACCGCGATGACCGACCGCGCGCATCGGGTGGCACGGGCGGCGGTGCAGTTGCGCGATCAGGTCGGGTTTCGCCCCGATGTGATCTTTGGCCATTCAGGCTGGGGCGAGACGCTCTTTCTGCGCGAAGTCTGGCCCGAGGCGCGGCTGCTGGTTTATGCCGAATTCTACTATGCCGCGCAGGGGCTGGATGTGGGGTTCGACCCGGAGTTCAGCCGCAACGATCTGGGTGCGCAATTATCAGTCGTCGCGCGGCAGGGGCATCTGGCGCTGGCGCTGGTGCAGGCAGATGCCGCCCTTTCCCCGACCGAATGGCAGGCAGATACGACGCCGGCATCCTTGCGCAACAAGATCACCATCATTCATGACGGTGTCGACACGGACGCGTTGCGCCCAGATGCGGGGGCGCGGTATCGGTTGCCGAACGGGCATGTCCTGCGCGCGGGGGATGAGGTTCTGACCTATGTGGCCCGCAATCTTGAACCCTATCGCGGCACACATATCTTCCTGCGTGCGTTGCCCGAGGTGCTGGCCGCGCGCCCGCAGGCGCAGGTTGTTCTCATCGGGGCAGATGGAACCAGCTATGGCGCGGGGCCGCCCAACGGCACATGGCGCGAGGTTTTTCTGGATGAGGTGCGCGACCGGCTGGACCTGTCGCGCGTGCATTTCGTGGGGCGCGTGCCCTATCGCGATTTCGTGGCGCTGATGCAGATCAGCCGCGCGCATGCCTATCTGAGCGTGCCCTTCGTGCTGTCCTGGTCGATGCTGGAGGCGATGGCCATGGGGGCCTGTATCATCGGGTCGCGCACTGGCCCGGTTGAAGAGGTGCTGCGCGATGGTGTGAACGGGCGGCTGGTCGATTTCTTCGATATCGAGGGCTGGTCAGAGGCCCTGACCGACGCGCTCGCCGCGCCCGAGCGCCATGCGCCGCTGCGCATTGCCGCGCGCAAGACGATTGTCGAGAATTACGATTTGCATTCGGTCTGCCTGCCGCGTCTGCTGCGCTTTGTCGAGAAGGCATGAAGCGCCCGCTCGGGGGCCCCTCCCGCCCGCCCATGCCCCGCTCGCGGGCGCTTGCGCCCCTGCGGGGCGCGCAGGGGCGCGGTATCAGATCGCGGAACTGTGGCTGGTCTGCGCCATCGCATATTCATCGAAGACCGCCGCGACCATCCGCGTCAGCGCCCGCCCTTCCGGCAGGATCGTCAGTCCGTCCGGGTTGCGCTGCACAAACGGGCTGAACCGTTCGGTGGCAGTGGCGATCAGCATATCAAGCGTGGTGGCATCAGCGCCATGGTTGCCGATCAACGTGCTGCGTGACAGGCGGAAGTCGCACATCAGTTCCTCTATCGCGCGGCCCCGCCACAGATCATCCGGAGTAAAGGCGTGGCCGCGGGCAGTCGCGAAGGTGCCTGCGTCGATTGCCTTCTTCCATGCGGCGGTGGCAGGTGCATTCTGTGCATAGCCCTGCGGAAAGCGTGAAATCGATGACGCGCCAAGGCCGACAAGGACAGGCGAGGTGTCATCGGTGTAGCCCTGGAAATTCCGGCGCAAGGTGCCGTCGCGTGCCGCCCGTGCCAACCCGTCATGCGGACGGGCGAAATGGTCGATCCCGATTTCGTCGTAGCCATCCCACAGCAGCAATCTGCGGGCGGTTTCATACAGGTCCAGCCGCTCTTCCGGGCGGGGCAGGGTGTCAGAGGGGATCATCTGCTGGCGCCGTGCCATCCAGGGTACATGCGCGTAGCCATAAAGCGCGATCCGGTCGGGATTGAGGGTCAGAAGCTTCTGAATGGATTCTGCTATCTGCCGATTTGTCTGATTCGGCAGCCCGTAAAGAATATCGGCATTCAGGCTGGTAACCCCGCGGTCGCGAATCGCATCGGTCGCGGATTTCGTGATCTCGAAACTCTGGTCACGACCGATGATGGCCTGTATCTGCGGGTCGAAGTCCTGCACCCCGACCGAAGCGCGGTTCATCCCCGCCTCTGTGAGTGCATCAAGGCGCGGGGCGTCGATCTCGTTGGGGTCAATCTCGACAGAGAATTCCCCTCCTTCGGCCAGCGGTGCAATGTCGAAAATCTGTTCGGCGAGCGTGCGCATCAGTGCAGGCGGCAACAGTGTTGGGGTGCCCCCACCCCAATGCAGGCGTGACAGGCTTACGCCCTGCGGCAGGTGCTGGCGCAGCAATTCCAGTTCTTGTGCGAGAGACTGGACATAAGCGATGACGGGCGCGTCGTTCTGCGTGCCTTGAGTCCGACAAGCACAGAACCAGCACAGCCTGCGACAGAATGGCACATGCAGATAGAGTGATATCTGGCTGCCTGCAGGTATCTGCCTGATCCAGTTGGCGAAATCCGGTGCTGCAAGGCCACCGGAAAAATGCGGAGCGGTCGGATAACTCGTGTACCGTGGCACACGAGCGTCAAACAATCCGAGCTGTGTAAGTTGATTTACATGCGTCATGTGCTTAAGATTGACACCTGATAATCCTTGTTGCCTTGATTCAGATCAAAATCCATGCCCAGAACCGCCCCAAAACTCATACCCGCATCGCAGGAGTGCAAGGATTGCCCGATTCGGCACCGCGCTGTCTGCGCCAAATGTGAACCCGACGAACTGGATGCGCTGGAACAGATCAAGTTCTATCGTAGTTTCGAGGCCGGGCAGACTGTGGTCTGGGCCGGTGACAGCATGGAATTCGTGGCCTCGGTCGTGACGGGTATCGGCACATTGTCGCAGACGATGGAAGATGGACGCCGCCAGATGGTCGGCCTGCTGCTGCCCTCTGATTTCGTGGGGCGTCCGGGGCGTGACACATCGGCCTATGATGTCACGGCGGCGACGGATGTGGTGATGTGCTGTTTTCGCCGCAAGCCGTTTCAGGACATGATGCTGCGGACACCGCATATCGGCCAGCGCCTGCTGGAAATGACGCTGGACGAACTGGATGCGGCGCGCGAATGGATGCTGCTTCTGGGGCGCAAGACGGCGCGGGAAAAGATATCAAGCCTGCTCTGCATCATCGCGCGGCGCGATGCGTCGCTGAAACTGTCACGATCTGGTGGGTCCATGAGTTTTGACCTGCCTCTCACGCGTGAGGCGATGTCGGAATATCTGGGCCTGACGCTGGAAACCGTCAGTCGGCAGATGTCGGCGCTGCGCAAGGAAGGTCTGATCGTCACCGAAGGCAAGCGTCATATCGTTATCCCGGATTTCGACCTGCTGCTGGAAGAAACCGGCGATGACAGCGATGGTGGTTTCCTCGTCTGACATGACAGGCCTGGGTTAGGTCGGCACTGCCTGAATACCCTGCAGCGCCGCCATGCGCCAACTTGCTGGCGCATCTGCCTGCGGCGTCACCACAGGCACGAATTGTGCCACAACTGTCCGCATCTGTTCATATTTCCGGCGAAATTGAATTTCACAAATGCGCTATCGTGTCACGGTTGTGGCGCCAAAAAACGGAACGAACCAGAGCAGTACGGATGTTCGATTGGGACAGAGATTATGCGGAACTTGTCGGCGCAGAACGGGCAGAACACGCGCAGGCACAGCACAGGGCGCAACAGGCGGCGCCGCAATTCATGAACCGTGACTGGATGCAGCGCCTGTCATCCGCCCGGCTGTTTATGGCGGCACTGGCCGTGTGTCTGATCGCGGGTCTGACCTTTGAGAAACGCGCAAAGCTTTCGGGTGCGTTGCCGCGCATCTCTGGCCCGCAGGCCGAATCGCTATTCGCTGCGCAGGCCGACAGCGTGGTGGTTGATACGCTACCCGCCGAACTGGTCATGTATGATGCCGCGCAGTACCAGCGCTTCATGCAGGGGTTGCAGGGCATGACCGCGCCAGACCTGCACGCCTATTTGCGCGCAACCCGCACGGATCTGGCGCTGGCCCCGGCGGCGCTGACCCCGTTTTATCGCGATGCGCTGTTCATGCTGGAGCAGCACATGCGCGACATCGGGGTCAGCGTGCCATGAGGACCGGGCTCTTGCACGATTCGAGCATGTCGCGGGTTGTGCCGCCCAGAATGGCCTGACGCAGCCGCGAATGGCTATAGGCGCCCATCACCAACAGATCGGCGTTCTGATCCATCATATGGCGTTGCAGAACCTCGCTGATGCGGGGCAGGGATCTGGCCAGCACGGACACTTCGGGCCGCGCCCCGTGCCGTGCCAGCATCTGGCTGAGCAGGCCACCGGGGTCCGAGCGTTCGGGGCCATGGGTCGGCGGGTCGATCACCACGACATTCACCATTTCTGCCGCGACCAGCAGCGGCAGCGCTGCGCGCGCGGCGTCCAGCGCCTCGTCCGTCTGGTTCCATGCCAGCACGATCCGGTCAAAGGCCGGCAGGGCGGCGCCGGGTTGCGGCAGGATCAGCACGGGCGCGTTGCCATCGAAAAGCGCGGCTTCGGTCGTGATTTCATCCTGAGGGCCGCGCCCGTCGCCATAGGGCGGCGGCAACACCACCAGATCGGCAAAGCGTGTCAGTTGCCCGACATGGGTCGCGATCCCGCCCAGTGTGACGACAGCTGTCTCGACACTCCAGCGCAGATTGGCGTTGCGCATCCGCGCGCGCGCGCCATCGGCCAGGGCATCGGCGCGGTCGCGCGCCGCGTCCAGCGCGTCTTGGTAAATCATCGCCGGTGCGCCGGCGTAAAACCCCACGCTTTGCGTGACATCAACGCCCAGACAGACGATATCCAGATGCGCGTCGAATCGCATCGCGAGTTCCGAGGCCGAACTGAGCAGCGGGCCGATGTCATCCTCGGAATTCAGAAAGGTGCAGATGGATTTGTAGCTCATGGCGCCCCCCCTTAGTGTTGCGTGATCTGACCGATCATCGCGCAGGTTGCAGACAGGTTCCATGATCTGGGACAAGTTTTGCGGCGAAGTGAGAGCCCGCCGATACGTGCCTTTGGTGCCGACCCGATGGTTTCGGGTCGGCACCCGGACTGGTTCAGCCCTGCGCCCGGTCGATCGGGGCCTGCAGGCGCACGCGGTCGGATTGCGACGGCACTGCGGGGTTACAGTCTTTTGCGGTTGTACGCTTTGCCTGCGGGTCGAAACGGGTGGCGAGGAAGATGGATTTCGCATGGATATCTAACATTGTGGCCTCCGGCGCTGGTGTGATATGGCGTGAATAGCGCCTTTTTCGTGTTTATGGCGAGTCTGGAAAGTTTCTGACATGTTAGCATGGATTACATGATGGATTGGCGCGACCTGCCCCCTCTCTCGGCGCTGCGGGCCTTTGCCGCCTGGGCTGAAAGCGGGTCTGTCGTGACGGCTGCCGCACGTCTGGGCGTAACCCATGCCGCAATCAGCCAGCAGATCCGCGCGCTGGAAAAGGCGCTCGATATCGGGCTGGTCAGCCGCAATGGCCGCCGGATCGAGATGACGGATGAGGGGCGGCGCCTGGCCGAAGGGCTGACACGCGGCTTTGGCGAGATTGCGCATGTTGTTGCGGAACTGCGCGACGCGCAGGACCTGCGTCCGCTTCAGGTGACCACCACGCCGATGTTCGCCAGCGCCTGGCTGGTGCCACGTCTGGGCGCGTTTCGTGCCGCGCATCCGGCGGTCGATCTGGTGATCGACCCGGTGCCGGGAATGCGCATGCTGGAACCAGGCGGCATTGATGTCGCGATCCGGTCGGGCAGCGGCGGCTGGCCGGGGCTGGAATCGCGCTTGCTGGTGCCCGCGCCCCTGATCGTGGTCGGTGCGCCCGAACTGTTGAAGGGCGTCGCCGAGGGGGATCTGGACGCGCTGACCGCGCTGCCCTGGCTGAGTGAGCTGGGCCATAACGAGGCCACGCAATTCCTGGCCCGGCAGGGGGTCGCGCAGGGGTTGCGCGGCGGCGTTACGCATCTGCCCGGCAACCTGATGCTGGACGCCGTGCGCGCGGGCCACGGGCTGGCCGTGGTGACCGAGGCGCTGGCGGCATCCGACATTGCGTCGGGGCGGCTGCGGATCATGCTGCGCGACGATTCGGTGCGCGGGTATTTTCTGGTCACACGTCCGGGCATCCAGCGCCCGCCGCTGCGCGCCTTTGTGCGCTGGATCACGCGTGAAGCGGCGCGGAAAGCGGATATGAGCGTCGCGGCCTTCCGGACGTGACGGGCGCTACGCGCGGTCCCTCTTGCGCGGCTTGTTCCTTTTCCAGCGCCGATGCGACCACATCCACTGGTCCATATGCGCATCGATCACCGCTTCCAGCGAGGCATGGAGCGCGCGCGTCATTGTCACCGGGTCGCTATGGGGGATCGGTGCTTCGACCTGAATGCGAAAGGAATATCCATCCGCGTCACGGATGCCATACGCGGGCACCAGCAGGGCGCCGTATTTCAGCGCCATCTCGGCCGATGCGGTCGATGTGCGCGCAGGCTGGCCCATGAAATCGATCAACTCCCCATGCGCCATGTAGTGATCGGCGATCAGACCGATCATCCCGCCTCCGCGCAGATGCCGGACAAGCCCCGCCAGCCCCGCCCGGTCGCGTGGAAAGACCGGGGCGGCGATATGTTCGATCGCCGCGACATACCGCTTGTTGAAGGCAGGGTTGCGCATGGGCATGTAGATGCTCGCGATGTTGCATCCGCGCTGCTGCAGGGCGACATTGGCTGCAATGTAATTGCCCAGATGCGCCGTCACCAGAACAACCGGCTGGCCAGCATCGCGCGCCGCGTCCAGCGCTGGCAGGCCCTCGCCCGTGATCGGGCAGTCGCGGACATGCGCGACAAAGCTGTCGCCCGAAAAGGTTTCGGCCATGGTGCGGGCCATGTTGCGTGGCACGACGCGACACATGCGGCGCACCTCGCGCTCCGGCATGTCGGGGCGGATCAGTGCGAGATTGTCGCGGATGCGCCGGGGCATGTCCGCCAGCGGCCCGATGACATGTTCCCCCATCCAGCCGATCAGCCCGATCCGCCAGCGATAGGGCAGGGGGCGCGTCAGCGTCAGCAGCGTGGCCGTCACGCGCATTTCCAGCCAGTGCTTCCAGCTTAGCGGTGCCGTATCGGGGTCATCCCGTGCCGTGGGGGTAGTCTGTGTCATGCGCGGTGATTGCAAGGCAGCGGCGACGCTGTCAAGCGCCGCGCATCAGTAGCTGTAATCCGCATAGATGCGCGACAGATCGCCCTGCCAGTCACCGTTGTAGCGGCCCAGCAATTCATCCGCCGGGGTCTGCCCGGTCTCGACACTCTCTTTCAGTGCATTCAGGAAATGCGTCTCGTCTGGCAGCAATCCGCCTGCGCCGGGGCAGGCGCGGGCCTTCAGACCGGCTTCGGCGATTGCCACGACCTCGCGGGACAGATCATGCAGGTGCAGTTTGCCGACCTGCCCCTGCAACCCGCTGACCGATGCCGCGATGCGCAGGGCTTCGCGCGTGTCGTGATCCCAGCCCTTTACCAGGTCCCATGCCGCATCAAGCGCGGTCTGATCATAGGTCAGCCCGACCCAGAGCGCGGGCAGCGCACACAGCCTGCGCCACGGCCCGCCATCGGCACCGCGCATTTCGATGAATTTCTTGACGCGGGCTTCGGGAAAGATGGTGGTCAGGTGATCGGCCCAGTCCGACAGGGTCGGCATCTCGCCCGGTAGTGCGGGCAGGCGGCCCTGAAGGAAATCGCGGAAAGACTGGCCCAGAGCGTCGATATACCGCCCGTCGCGATAGACGAAATACATCGGCACATCGAGCGCGTATTCGACCCAGGCCTCGAACCCGAACCCGTCCTCGAACACGAAGGGCAGCATCCCGGTGCGCGCGGGGTCCAGATCGCGCCAGACGCGCGCGCGCCAGCTCTTGTGGCCATTGGGCCGCCCCTCGAAAAACGGGGAATTGGCGAAGAGCGCCGTGGCCACGGGTTGCAGGGCCAGTGCGACGCGCATTTTCTGGACCATGTCCGCCTCGGACGCGAAATCCAGATTCACCTGCACGGTGCAGGTGCGATACATCATGACCTTGCCCATGGTGCCCACGCGATCCATGTAATCGGTCATCAGCCGGTAACGGCCCTTGGGCATCATCGGCATCTGATCATGCGTCCATTCCGGCGCTGCCCCCAGCCCGATAAAGCCTATGCCGATTGTATCCGCCACCTCCTGCACCTGCCGCAGATGCTCATTCACCTCATCGCAGGTCTGGTGGATCGTTTCCAGCGGTGCGCCCGAGAGCTCTAGCTGCCCGCCCGGTTCCAGAGAGATATTCGCGCCGTCCTTTTCCAGCCCGATGATATGGCCGCCCTCCAGCACGGGCGCCCAGCCAAACCGGTCGCGCAGACCTTCCAGCATGGCCCGGACCGAACGCGGCCCGTCATAGGGAATGGGTAGCTGATTGTCGCGGCAATAACCGAATTTCTCGTGTTCGGTGCCGATGCGCCATTGGTCCTTGGGCTTGCAGCCTGCGGCCAGCCAGGCGGCCAGTTGTGCCTTGTTTTCGATCGGCCCGCCGCCGGTCTGGGGGATGGACATGCGCTCTCCGATCCGAATGTTTCGCCACCTTGTGACGGGCAGACTTGGCGCGTGGCAGCGGCCAAGTCAAGCCGACGATCTGTGCATGCGCGCGCAGTCCACCCCGCTACCACGCGCGGTGGCCGGTAATCTTCAACTCTGTGGCGCGCTCCGGGTCGCGCCACAGAACGCGGCGCGGGTCGGTGGCATCGAGTGCTGCCAGCAAGGTCTGGGTCGAGAGTCCGGGCAGCGTGGCAAAGGCATCGAACAGCGCGTCCGCCCCGGCGGCGGAAACCGGGATTTCCAGTGCGGTCCTGTCATCACCCACCAGCAGCCAGCACGTGCCCGAGCGGATCAGATGCAACTCGACGATATCGCCGATCCCGATAAAGCCGCCGGTATCCGGCCCGTAATAGGATATCTGCCCCTCGACCACCTGCACCACGCCCGGCGCGGCGCCCTCTCGGTGAAAGCGCAGCCGCCGCCAACCGATCAGCGCCAGCCCCAGCCCGGCCAGAACTACCAGCACCGCCAGCCCCTGAAAGAATACACCGCGCGCCTGCAGCGAAAACAGGCCAAAGGCTGCGATGCCAAGCCCGGTCAGCACCTCGGACCAGCGAGAGAGAAAGGCGCGCATTTCAGGGCGGATCATTGCCAATCGCCTTTCGCGGATTGCCACAGCGTCAGCGCCGCGACTGCCGCCGTATCCGCGCGTAGAACGCGTGGCCCCAGTGCAATGGGGTAGATCATGGGGAACGCGGCCAGCCGTGCGCGTTCAGCGGGGGAAAACCCGCCCTCGGGTCCGATCAGGATGGCGGCGGGGGCAGGCGGCAGGTCCGCGGGGCGCGCGTCCTGTGCCAGCGCCTCGTCTGCCCAGATCAGCGCGCGACCCACGGGCCAGTCGGCCAGCCTTTTTGCCAGCGGTGCAAGTGGTTCGACCGGTGGCACATAGGTGCCGCCACATTGCTCGGCTGCCTCAATTGCATGGGCTTGCAGGCGGTCCAGCCGGATGCGTTCGGAATTGGTGAACTCGGTCTGGACTGGCAGAATACGCGCGACCCCAAGCTCGGTGGCTTTCTCGACAATGAAATCGGTGCGCGCTTTCTTGATCGGCGCGAATAGCAGCCACAGATCCGGCGGCAGGCGCTGCGGGGCGGTCTGGGCCAGACATTGCGCCTGTCCTGCGCGCCGCCCCAGTTCTGTCAGCCGGGCCAGCCATTCCCCGTCACGACTGTTGAACAGCGCGATTTCGGCGCCTTCGCGCTGGCGCATCACATTGGCCAGATAATGCGCTTGCGGCTGAGACAGGGCTATCCCTTGCCCCTGGCCCAATGGCTGCTCTACAAAGAGCCGGATTTTTGCGCGCGCCGTGACCATGAGGACCAGCATATGACCGAGCCAGAGCAAAGGCCAGAGGGGGACAGCGCGCCCGAGCATGTGGCCGATGCCCCGGCGCAGAACTGGGTGGACCAATACGCCCCGCCCGAGGCGATCCCCTATCTGCGTCTGTCGCGTGCCGACCGGCCCATCGGCACATGGCTGTTGTTGCTGCCCTGCTGGTGGGGGGTGTTTCTGGGCGCGGCCGCCCGCCCCGACACGGCAGGCTGGCTGACGGCCTGGATCGTGATCGGCTGCGCGCTTGGCGCGTTCCTGATGCGCGGGGCGGGCTGCACATGGAATGATATCACCGACCGCGACATTGACGACAAGGTGGCGCGCACGCGCTTGCGCCCGTTGCCATCCGGGCAGGTCACGTCGCGGCAGGCCATGATCTGGATGGGGGCGCAGGCTGCCGTGGCGGCGCTGATCCTTTTGACCTTCAACTGGGCCGCCATCGGGCTGGGGCTGTTGTCGCTGGCGCTGGTTGCGATCTACCCCTATGCCAAGCGCTTCACATGGTGGCCCCAGATATTCCTGGGGCTTGCGTTCAACTGGGGCGCGCTGCTGGCCTGGACGGCGCAGACCGGCGCGCCGGCGCTGCCTGCGGTGTTCCTGTATCTGGCGGGCATCTGCTGGACGCTGTTCTATGACACGATCTATGCTCATATGGACCGCGAGGATGACGAGTTGATCGGCGTGAAATCCACGGCGCGCCTGTTTGGCGAGAATACCGAGGCCTGGCTGCGGGGCTTTCTGATCGCGACCGTGGTGCTCATGTCGCTTGCGGTGATCTATGCGCTGGCCCCGCTGGCCAACCCTTTGAAGATGTCCATCGGGCTGGCCGGGGCCTGGGCGATGGGCGGGCATATGAACTGGCAATTGTCGAAGCTGGACATCAATGACACGAAGATGTGCTTGCGCTTGTTCCGGTCGAACCGGGATGCGGGCTTGTTCGCTGCGCTGTTTCTTGCCATCACGATTTTCGTGTGATTGATCCTGCTGCGCGCGGGCGCTAGGGACACCCTCATGAAAGAGAAACTCGTGCCAGTGCGACACTATCTGCGGCGCCTCATGCCTGCCGGGTCGCGGCGTATGCTGCCCTACGCCCTGATGAGCGTAGCCTTTGTGGCCGCAGCGATCATCGCCGTTGCGGCGGCCAGTTTCGCCGTGCGCGGAATCGAGCAGGTCGTGGCCCGCGATGCGCGCGAGGCGCTGGCCTCCGAGAACCTTGACTGGGCGCAGGTCTCGACCGACGGGTTGTTGATGACCCTGTCGGGCGAGGCCCCGTCAGAGGCCGTTCGCTTCCGCGCACTCAGCGCCGTGGGCGGCGTGGTCGCCGCCGAGCGCGTGATTGACGACATGAGCGTGACGCCCTCTACCGATATCGCGGCACCGCGCTTCTCGATGGAGGTTCTGCGCAACAAGCTGGATGTCTCGATGATCGGGCTGGTGCCCACCAGCACCGACACCGAAGAGATTATCGCGCGGATCCAGGCAATGGACCCTGAAATGTCGGTCGTGAACATGCTGGAAACTGCCGATCACGCAGAGCCGCATGGCTGGGAACAGGCGCTTGAATTCGGGTTGAAGGCGCTCTCACTCATCCCCTCGGCCAAGGTATCCATCGCCGCCGATCAGGTCGAAGTGGCCGGGCTGGCCACCAGCGCGCGTGAACGCGACGATCTGCACGACCGTCTGATGCGCGACCGACCCCGCGGGCTGATCACCTCGATCGAGATATCGGCGCCGCGTCCGGTTATCACGCCCTTTACCCTGCGCTTTGTCATCGATGACGATGGCGCGCGATTTGACGCCTGTTCTGCCGACACGTCAGATGCGCGCAATGCGATCCTGCGCGCGGCCCGCGCCATGGGCGCCGAAGGGACGCTGGAATGCACCATCGGGCTGGGCACCCCAAGCCCCCGCTGGCAGTCAGGTGCGGTCGATGTGATCGAGGCGCTGGGCCAGTTGGGTGCAGGCTCGGTCACGATGGCCGATACCGATATCTCGCTGATCGTACCCCATTCGGTCGCATCGGAGGAATTTGATCAGGTGGTGGGCCGGCTGGAAAACCAGTTGCCCGATGTCTTTTCGCTGCAAGCCACGCGCCTGCCCCCGGAAGAGGATGCGATCCCCTCTGGTGAGGAAGAGCGCGAATTCGTCGCCAGCCGGTCCACCGAAGGCGTCGTCCATCTGCGCGGGCGGCTGGGGGATGAGCGTCTGCGTGACGCCGTCCGCACACTCGCGCAGGCCGAATTCGGCCTGCCAGCCGTTCAGATGAACGCCCGGATCGACCCCGATCTGCCCGAAGGCTGGCCCGTGCGCGCGCTGCTGGCGGTCGAGTCGCTGGCGCATATGGAACATGGCATCGTCCGTGTTACCCCCGACCGTATCGTGGTGCGCGGTGTTTCGGGTGACACGGGGTCTGCGGACCGGGTCGCGCGCAAGCTGGTCGAGGCGCTGGGCCGTGGCGCCGTGTTCAACCTGGATATCACCTATGATGAACGCTTTGACCCGGTAGCCATGCAGCCCACACCCGCCCGGTGCGAGCGCTGGATTCAAGAGGCGCTGGAAGAGCAGCAGATCACGTTCGAGCCCGGTTCGGCCTCTATCGTTGAAGGGGCGGTTGAGGTGGTGGACCGCATTGCCGAGATTCTGATCGAATGCGGGCGACTGGAGATGGAGGTCGCGGGCCACACCGACAGTCAGGGCCGGCTGGAGACGAATATGCGCCTGAGCCAGCAGCGCGCAGATTCGGTTGTGTCTGCCTTGTCAGTGCGCGGGGCGCTGGTTGCGGATTTCGAGGCGACGGGCTATGGACCCGAGTTTCCGATTGCGGATAATTCTACCGCAGCGGGTCGCGAGGCAAATCGCCGCATCGAATTCAGTCTGATCGGCGAATCGCTGGCGGCGGCGCAGGAAGAACGCGGCGAAGACCCAGAGGAAGAGCGCGAACCACCCGATGAGTCAGAGCTGGAAATTGCCGTGACCCAGGGGGCAGGGGACGCCACCCGCCCGCAGGAACGGCCCGAGCGCTAGGCGTTTCCGGCACCGCCAAAGAGGATACGAAGGACAAGATGAACCGAACCGAATTTGTCATTGCCACGGCGTTGATCCTGTTCGTGGCCTTTGCGCTGGGATGGTTCGCGAACTGGCTTGTCCATCGTTTCACACGCGTCCGGCAGGAAGATCTGGGCGAGCTGGATCGCATGGCGCAGGCCCTGCACGAAGCCGAGGAAATCCGCGATCAGGCCATTGAATATGTCGAGACACGCGAACGTGATCTGACAACGCGCCTGGCCCAGGCCCAGGCGGAACTGGACGCGGCGATGGCCGGTTTGCGCGAAGCGCGCGCAGAAGCTGACTATTACCGCTCCCGGATGGAGGGGACGGAGTAGCCGCGCACCGCCTTTGTGGGTCGCAACCCAGGGTTGTGGCGGTTGCGCGCGTTTTTTGGCCTTGGCAAAGCGCCTCATAGCGTCTAAGGAGCAGCCCGTTGCAAGGGCAGGCTTCGGTCTGCCCGTTGTGACGATTCGTCCGAGAAGGCGGGTGGTGCCAGACACCATAATTCCTGCCCGAGACGGGAGTAAGACAATTCTCCGAGGTTTTCCTCGGGCGATATTGGAAATGCCCGTTGGACATTCGCTCAGGTGTTCGCACCTGACAAAACGAGCCGGAGGGGAAACCCTCTGACAATTGGAGAGACCCTGTGGATAGAGCCCAAAAAGAGAAAGTGGTCGAGGAACTCGGCCAGATCTTCGAAAGCTCTGGCGTGGTTGTGGTTGCACAATACGCCGGCCTCACGGTTGCCGAGATGCAGGTCCTGCGCGCACGCATGCGTGATGCGGGTGGGGCTGTTCGCGTCGCCAAGAACAGGCTCGCCAAGATCGCCCTGGAAGGAAAGCCCTGCGCCAGCATCGGCTCTCTTCTGACAGGGATGACCGTTCTCGCCTATTCCGAAGACCCTGTTGCAGCCGCAAAAGTGGTCGAGGATTACGCCAAGGAAAACCAGAAACTGGTCGTCATTGGTGGTGCCATGGGCGAAACGGCGCTTGACCCGGCAGGTGTCAAGGCAGTGGCTTCCATGCCGTCGCGTGATGAGCTTATCGCTCAGGTCGTGTCGTGCATCGGTGCCCCTGCTTCGAACATCGCGGGTGCGATCGGCGCCCCTGCGTCAAACATCGCTGGTATCCTCAAGACACTCGAGGAACGCGAGGCGGCATAAGCAATCAAAGGCCGGTATGGCGCGATACGCGCCTGCGTCGGACCCTCAAACCCTGATAGAATGGAACTGAAAAATGGCTGATCTGAAAGCACTTGCAGAGCAAATCGTGAACCTCACGCTGCTCGAAGCTCAGGAACTGAAAACCATCCTGAAAGACGAATACGGCATCGAGCCCGCAGCGGGCGGCGCCGTGATGATGGCTGGCCCTGCTGGCGATGCAGGCGAAGCTGCCGAGGAACAGACCGAGTTCGACGTCATCCTCATGGAAGCCGGCGCCAACAAGATCGCGGTCATCAAGGAAGTGCGCGGCATCACCGGCCTGGGCCTGAAAGAGGCGAAAGAGCTGGTCGAAGCTGGCGGCAAGCCCGTGAAAGAAGGCGCTCCGAAAGAGGAAGCCGAAGAGCTGAAGAAAAAGCTCGAAGAAGCCGGCGCCAAGGTCGAGCTGAAGTAATTGGCCGGGATGCGCTGCATCTCGACCCGCAGAATCTGAAACTGGGGCTGGTCAATCCGGCCCCAGTTTCGCGCTGTTTCTGGACAGCACTCCGGACGGGGTTACCTCTCGGAGTGTTGTCCAGGGAAAGTGAACAGCCCGGGAGCGCACCTGTGGGAGGGTGCGCAGGTATTGGGCCTTCTTCCCGTTTCGCAAGCGGCCGGCGGCTGAGGCCCGACAGCCTGCCCGCCCGCGAAGACCAGGAAAGGTGACGACGCGCATGGCATCCTATGTTGGCCAGAAACGTATCCGCAAGATGTTCGGCAAGATCCGCGAAGTGCTGGAAATGCCGAATCTGATCGAAGTCCAGAAATCCTCTTATGATCTGTTTCTCCGTTCCGGCGACAGTGACGCGCCCATGGATGGCGAGGGGATGATGGGCGTGTTCCAGTCTGTTTTCCCGATCAAGGATTTCAACGAAACCGCGACGCTGGAATTCGTCAAATACGATCTGGAAAAGCCCAAATACGATATCGACGAATGCATGCAGCGCGACATGACCTATGCCGCGCCGCTGAAGGTGACGCTGCGTCTGATCGTGTTCGATGTCGATGAAGATACCGGTGCGAAATCGGTCAAGGACATCAAGGAACAGGATGTGTTCATGGGCGACATGCCCCTGATGACGCCGAACGGCACCTTTGTCGTGAACGGCACCGAGCGCGTGGTTGTCAGCCAGATGCACCGTTCGCCAGGTGTGTTCTTCGACCATGACCAGGGCAAGACGCATTCCTCGGGCAAG
>REDZ01000032.1 GCA_007695345.1 Paracoccaceae bacterium
TGTGCCGCTCGACCTGGGCCTGGCAATCCGCCAACCCTGCCGGATACCGCCTGCAGGCCTGAACGGCGGGCCCGGCACCGGATCAGAGTGAATGCGCGATTTTCCGCGCGTCTGGGTGCACGATCCGACATCATTTCGCGCATGACGGGAAAGGGCGGGAGCGCGCTCTCGCGGGGCGTGTTGATCCCGCGAAGCCCCAGCGGCTTCTGTGCAATCACAAGGAGAGAAACCATGAAAACGCAGTTTGCTGTTGTCGCCAGCGTGTTCGCCCTGACCGCCGTTCCGGCCCTTGCCGAAACCGATCACGACTTTCCGCTGAGCATGGAAGAATTCATGGACGCCTATCCCGAAATCACGCCTGAGCAGTTCACGCTGATCGACAGCGATGGTGATGGCGAAGTGTCGGAAGAGGAATATGAATCGGCGCAGGAGTTGGGTCTGATCGGCGATCATGACGATGATCTCGGCGCTGACGAGATGGAAGCCGACTGAGCAAGACCCGTCTTTCGGGAGCATGTCTCCCCAGGGTGACGGCGCCCTTGCGGCGCCGTCATGCGCGCCACCCGCGAGGGGGGTTCGGGCGGTTTGCGCCCTCGAACAGTGCCTGGCGTGGCGTTGACGCCCCGGCCTGTTGCGAAATGCCATATATCTTGCTGAACCCGCTGGCTCCGTGTCGACAACGCAGGACAAGTCGCGTATATCTGACCCGAGGATTGTAATGTGCATTGGCCCGTGGTTCGTCCGGGCAACAGGTAAACAGGTAACTGTCGGAGCAAGACATATGACATCGGGCTACAAGACATTTTTGCAGGCTTTCGGATTGGGAACGGCACTGAGTCTTGCCCCTGCCATCGCACAGGATGACGCGACCGATATCAGCACCCTGATCGAACTGGCCCGGAATGCCGCTGCCCAGGATGTGGTCTCCCTGCCCGGTGGCCAGCTTGCCGATATCCTGACCGAAGCGGACGATGCGCAGCGCGCCCAACTGATTGCGGAGCTCTCCGCAGGGGACACCGATGCGCTTCTGAGCACATTGGCGCTGTCGGGGGCCGCGCCGGAACTGCTGGCAGAAATGGTCTCGGCCATCATCACGCCCGATCCCGATGCAGCGGACCGGGTGATCGAGATCGTGCTGCAGAATGTGGCACCGGCCGTATTGCCCGGCATTGCCGCAGGCGTCTTCGATGTGATCGAGGCGGATCATGCCGATATGTCCCGGCCTGTTCTGGACGGGCATGTTCTGGCGGCACTGTCCTTCGATACGGGCCTGTCCGAGCGTCTGATCGCCCTGGGCAACAGCTGGGAGCGCCCGGATGCCGAGGAACTGGCGCATGTGCTCGTCGATATCATCGAGCGCGATGATGCCGCGCTGGCATCCGCGATCGAGACGGCGCTGGCCCTTGAAGGGGGGCAGATGCTGGAACTGGTCGCCGAACTGCGCGATGAAATCCCGGTCGCGGCCCTGCCCGAGGCGCCCGCAGCCGTGCCGGCCGCGCCTGCTGTTCCCCCGGCAGGGGTTGGTGGCGGGGGGGCATCGCCAGGTGGCACAGCAGCCACCACGCCCGGAATTGATGCCATATTCGCGTCAAGCGGGGGATCAGGGCCGGGTCTGGGAGCGGGGCCGGGCTTCACGCCAGGGGCGCTAGGCTTCACGCCGCCCCCCTTCGGGCAAATCGTCAGCCCGACAGACTGACCTTGCCACCGGGGTATCTGCGGGCGCAACGCCCAGCCCTCATGTAAAAGCTCCTGGTGATTCCGAATCCTCGGCCTTGGACGACAGAGATTTGAAAACGCCGATCCTGGATAGAGTATGAACCGAGTACATAGTGATGCCACCGGCATGCAGGGTGCAGGGCAGGACCGCGCCGATGATGAGATCGATCTGGGCAAGCTCTTTGGCGTCATCCGGCGCAACTGGCATATTCTGGCATTCGGGGGGCTTGTGGGGCTGCTGCTTGCGATTGCGCAGGTTGCCACCACGACCCGGCTTTATACGGCCCATGTCGAGCTGAACACCTTCCGCTCTGCCGATGTTGATACATTCCAGGATTTCGCGGGCGTGTCCGGATCGCGCAGTGCCAGCTATGATTTCGATACCGAAATCCAGGTGTTGCGGTCAGAAAAGATCGCCGAGCGCGTGGTCGGAAATCTGGGCCTGCACGAAGATACCGCCTTCAATGCCGCCCGGAGCGCGGGTGTGATCAGCCGGATCAGCGGCACTGTCACCGGGCAGCTGAGAGGGATTGTCCGGGATGCGCGCGCGATGCTGTCAGCGCGTGATGCGCCCGCCCTGCCAACCGACATGGAACCCGCCCCCGATGCCGAAGCACGCGCCATCGAGAGGGCGGCACAGCGCTTGCGCGGGAGCATGTCGGTCAATGCCGTGGGGCGCAGTGCGGTCCTGCGCGTGAGCTTCACATCCTCATCGCCTGCGCTGTCGGCGCGCGTCGCCAACGGGATTGCGGATGCCTATATCGAGGATCAGCTGGCCGCGACGGATGAGGCGTCGCAGCGCGCGATCGAATGGCTGGGTGTGCGCCGTGACGAATTGCGCGACCAGCTCGAACAGGTCACCGCGATTGCCGATGCGTTCCGCGAAGAGCATGATCTGGTGGGGGTCGATGTCGATCAGCTGGCCAGTGCCGAGCTGGAGCGCCTGTCGCAGAACCTGGTCGCGGCGCGGGCCGAAGTGGTCGATCTGGAAGCCCGAAACCGACGCCTGACCGAGATCGTGGAAAGCGGGGATACCTCTGCCGTGGTGCGCGAAACGGCGGGCCAGGGCATCACGTCCGGGCTGCGCTCGCGCTATCTGGACGTGCTGCGCAGCTACAATTCGCTGGCCACCAGCCTGGGCGATGATCATGCCCAGACCGAGCGCCGCCTGCGCGAATTGCAGGAAATCGAATCGCTGATGTTCGAGGAGATCCGCCGCAGCGCCCAGCTGGTCAGCGACGATCTGCAATCCGCCCGCGAGCGGGTCGAAAGCCTCGAGCAGGCGCAGGCGCGCGTGGGCGAGCGCGTGGGTGCCGATCAGGCCATCCTCATGCAGCTGCGCGATCTGGAAAACAATGTCGAGACTGTGCGCAATCTCTATAGCAGTTTCCGGCAGCGCCATCAGGAAGCGACCCAGCGTCAGGAAATCCCGGTCTCGAACACGCGTGTGCTCAATCGCGCCCAGACACCGGGCATGCCCAGCTCGCCCAATGCGCAGCGGATGCTGGCGCTGGGGGGGCTGATGGGGTTCCTGATCGCGGGGGGCTGGGTGGCCTTTCGCGAATGGCGCGATGATCGCATCCGCTCGGAAGAGCATGTGCGCAATGATCTGGCACTGGAATATCTGGGCGGGCTGACCTTGCTCAAGGGGCTGGCCACGCGCGTGCAGGGCGCGGATGATCCGGCACATGAAGCCGCCCCCACGCGCTTTCCCCCCATGCTGACCTTTGCCGCGGACAAGCCGCTTTCCAGCTATGCCGAGACCCTGCGCACGGGCAAGATCAGCCTCACCCTGCGCCACGGGCAGGACAGCCGCGCGCCGCGGCTGGGCTTCGTGTCCTGCTTTCCTGGTGAGGGCAAGACAACGACTGCGGCCAATTTCGCCAGCCTGCTGGCCCAGCAGGGCGCGCGGGTGGTCCTGATCGATGCGGATATGCGCAATCCCGGCCTGTCGCGCGCGACCGGCCGGACATTCGAGGCCGGGCTTGTCGATGTGCTGCTGGGGGAAAAGGACTGGCGCGACGTGTGCCAGCCCGTGGACGGGGTCGGTGTGCATCTGATCCCCAATGCCAGCACCCGCGTGGCCCATACATCAGAGCTGCTGGGCAGCAAGGCGATGACAATGCTGCTCGACAGGCTCGATCAGGACTATGATTACGTGATCCTGGATCTGCCGCCACTGGGGCCCGTGGTGGATGCGCGCGCGATCCTCGACACGCTCGACGGAGTGTTCTTCGTGCTCAAATGGGGCGGCACCAATCGCGATCTGGCCCGGCGCATCCTGCGCATGGATCCGCGCATCCGCGACAAGAGCTATGGCGCCTTCCTGAACTTCTTCGACCCGAAAAAGGCCTCTGCCTATGACAACACGCAGAGCTACAATTACTACCGGACCTATTACAACCGCTATTACAATGACAGCTGAGGCGCGCAGCCCATGCCGTCGGTCCTGACACGGCTGGTCTGCGCCCTGGCCGTGATGCTGTGCGCGGGGCTGAGCGGGACGCAGCTGCTGCGGTATCTGGACTGGGCGGAATACGCGGATTTTGCCGATGACCTGGCCGAGGGGCGGTTCGTGCCCTCGGATCTCGAGGCGCTGGCCCCGGTGCTGGCGCGCACAGAACTGCATTGCCTGACCCTGCGCGAAACACCGCTCCTGTCGCTGCATTTCTATGCCGTTGATCTGCGGGCGCAGCAGGCCGATATGCATCCTTTCCTGCCCGCCGATGACCCGGCGCTACAGGCGCAGCGCGACCGGACGCGCGCCATGCTGGAAGAGGCGCTGGCCTGTGCCCCCCTGGACGGCAATCTGTGGCTGAGCATGGCCATCCTGAGCCGCGCGCAGGCCGCGCCCCCCGATCTGGTCGCGCGCCATGTGGCGCTGTCGCGGCTTTATGCCCCGCATGAGGGCTGGATCGCAGATCGCCGCGCAGAATTCTTCTGAACGCGGGCCCGCTGTCAGCCGGCCTGCCTGGCCCGAGGGCTGCGGCGGGACCGGCGCGACCCTGAGGGGCGGTCCAGCACCGCGATGGCGCATCCCGCCCCCATCAGGGCTGCGAAATAAAGCGCGATCCCCGGCACCTGCAGCGGGAAATCCAGCGCGGAATGCCCCAGCACGAAGGCCAGCGCTGCAAGTGTCATGATCGGGATCGGTTTCAGCGACCGGCGTTTCTGCACCCCGGTGATCAGCACCTGCAGCATCCGGCCCAGCAGGACCAGTGCGACCAGCGCCCCGATCAGCCCCATCCCGGCCAGGAATTCCAGATGCGAGTTATGCGCGCGCGTCCATATCCCCCGGCTGCCCAGACATTCCGCGTTGCGATATTGCGGAAAGGCATCTGCGAAGGTGCCGAACCCCTGCCCGACAAGGGGGCGCTCTGCGATCATCTGCAGGGTCGAGGCCCAGGCGCACCAGCGCCCATCCTCGGCCTCGGGCCCCATGCGCGAGATGACGGGCTCTCCGAATGCGACGAACAGCCCGATCCCGGCCCCGATGGTCAGCGCCGCCTTGGCCCCTGTGCCCAGGCGGCGCACAGGGGGTCTGCCCGTTTCCGGCCGCAAGAGGAAGATCGCGACAAAGGCCAGTGTCAGGCAGATCAGCGCCAATGTGACCCCCGCACGCGAGCGGGTCGTGATCAGCGTGATGACCAGCAGGAACAGCAATGCCGCCAGCAACACGCGCGGCCAGCCAAACCCTGCCAGCCCTGCCGCTACGGGGTCCGTGCGGTGCTGGCGCGACCGTGGCAGCATCAGCCAGCCTGCCGTGGCAAATCCCGCCAGCCCCAGAAAGGCGGCCGTGGTGTTGCGGTTGACGAATATTCCGTTGAACGCCCCGCGCCCGACCTCGAAGCGCGAAAAGAAGGTCGTCTGGGGAAAGACCATTTCCAGCAGGATCGACAGGGCCGCCAGCCCCAGCCCCAGAACGGCCAGCGCCTTCCAGGCAAAAAGCGCCTCGCGCTGGCCCTGGCACAGCAGGATCATCGCGGCAAAGACCAGAAATGGCAGGATCAGTGCGGGCAGGGCCGCGCGCGTGAGCGCAGGCGCGACCGAGATCGTGGGCTGCGCCGCGATGCCCAGATCGTCCAGCGTATCCCAGACCGGATGCGCGAGACTGCCAAGGGGCAAGGGCGTGGATTGCACCAGCGCCCAGAGGATCAGAACGGCCATGCCCGCGATGCTCTGACGCCAGAGTGACCGCGAAACGGGCCGTGTCAGCCGCAGGCCCAGGAGCGCCAGCAGCGGCAGCGCAAGGGCCAGAAAGGCGATCTGGCGATAGGGCGCGGCGACAGAGCCGTTCATCATCAGCGCAAGCCCGATCGCGGTGATCAGCCAGATCAGCAGCACCCGGCCGGAATGCGCGCGCCACCCATGTCCCCGGCGCGCGCCGTGCCGTCTGTGGCCCCGATGATGGGGGGCAATATGCGCATGCAGGGACATTCAGGGCCGGATCGCAGGATACATCGCAGGACAAGAAGAGCTGCCTCTGTTCTGTCCTGCGCGGCGGCATGTTGCAACGGGGTGCCGGGCAATGCCGGCCCCTTTGCCAGCGGGACGATCAGATGGGCCGCACGGGTTGTGGCGCATTCGCAACAGATTTCCATGTCAATTGAGAAAGGGTAAATTTTCGCCGTGCACGACATACCCATCGGCCCGATATTCGGCTACCCCTATGTCGAAACACCAAAACCTTTCAGTATGCAGGTTGAGTCATGGGCGTTATTACACGGGCAGCATTGTCGGCGACACTGGTTATCACACTTTCCGGATGTGCAATGTTGCCGGGTTCCGGCCCGCGTGAACGCAGCATCCATTTCAACGCGGCCGCATCATCGAAGAATGAGGCGGCGACGCTGGGGTACGAGTATGTCGTGGTGGATGTCACCCGCGGGACCCTGCCCCTTCTGTCCAGCGACCCGGTCGGCGAGTTCCGCACATTCGGCGCCACGGCTCAGAGCGCGCCATCGATTCGCCTCGGCCCTGGCGATGTCATTCGCGTGACCGTGTTCGAAAGCCAGACAGGCGGGCTGTTCCTGCCCGACGACGCGGGCGCGCGGCCGGGCAATTTCGTGCAACTGCCCCAGCAGCGGATCGATCAGGACGGGCGCATCACCGTACCCTTTGCCGGGGTGATTCAGGCCGCCGGGCAGACCCCTGCCGCCGTCGAACAGACCATCCGCGAACGCCTGCAGGATCGCGCCATCGAGCCCGAGATTTCGGTCGAGATTGTCGAGCAGAATTTCTCGCGCGTGTCGGTGGTGGGCGCTGTCGGCAGTCCGGGGGTATACCCGCTGCGCGAAGGCGGGGTGCGGATTCTGGAAGCGATCGCCACTGCGGGCAGCCTCTCGGGGCCGGCCTCGGGCACTTTCGTGGAACTTCAGCGCGGCAACCAGAGCGTCAAGGTGTCCTATCGCGCCATCACCGAGAACCCGCGCGAGAATATCTTTCTTGCCCCGGGGGATGTGGTCGAGGTGATCGAGGAGGACAAGCAGTTCTTCGCCTTCGGGGCGACCGGGCTGGTGGGGAATTTCAATTTCGGGGCCGAAGAAGTGACCCTGAACGAAGCGGTCGCCCGTGTCGCCAGCCTGCAGGACAACCAGGCCGATCCGCGACAGGTGCTGATCTACCGCAAGGAATCGCGCCACGCGCTCGAGCATATGGGCGTCGATTTCAGCGAGAGCGAATTCCAGGACCACAAGGAGATCCCGACGATCCTGCGCGCCAATTACCGCTCGCCCGATATCTTCTTTCTGGCCAGTGAATTCCAGATGCGCGATGGCGACGTGATCTTCGTGACCAATGCCGCCGCGATCGAGTTCCAGCGCTTCTTCAACAATGCGACCTCGCTGACCGGCAGCCCGCTTCAGGTCCGCGACAATGTCGAATCCTACTGAGGCGCGCGACAGGATCTGCCCCCACACCCCGTGAGGGCGGATCGTGACGAATCAGCTTATCTGGGGCGCGGGACAGCGCGCGGCGGGCTGATCACGGAGGCCTTGCGTGAGCGGCGGTCCTGCCTTGCCGGTTTGTGGCGCATATCGCTGTCCCGCGTCGAGATGACCGCATGACAGGCCAGCGCCACGATCAGCGCAACAGCCATTGCGCCATAAAGAAGGAGGAAGATCTGGACGAATGTTTCCACGCAATCACAGCCGTTTCGGGATAGTATACTGCATCTTTGCAACCTAAGCGTGAATTATTGATAAAGGATTACCCGCTCAAAGTCGAGATGCATGTTTCATATGCTTTCTTAACCATGTTCGCCTTTTTTGTTTTGGTTAAGAAAAGATTAATTGCTATCCTGCAACGAAGTTAGATTTCCGTGAAAAGTTTCTGGTGCAATGAATTCGCTGCTGCCTCTTGACGTATTTCTTCTGCTTCTGGCGGTTTCGTTCAGCGTCTGCGGCCTGCTGGTCCTGCTGCATCCGCGCCTCATGCGATATCTGCGCACCAGGGATGACCTGAATTCTGTCCAGGCGGCCCATCTGCGCAGCACCCCGCGTATCGGCGGCATCGGTGTCCTGGCCGCGACCCTGATCGCGCTGCTGTTTCTTGTGCCGGATGACAAGCAATCCTTCTTCGCGCTGTTTGCCCTGACCCTGCTGCCCGTCTTTGCGGCCGGTCTGGCCGAGGATCTGGGCTGGCGTGTCAGCGCCACCGGCCGGTTGCTTGCCGCAGCCGGTTCGGCCGCGCTGGCCATTGTGCTGCTGCAGATCTGGGTCCCGCCGCTCGGGATTGCCGTGCTCGACATGGTGCTGGGCGCAGCACCCGTGGCCATTTTCGTGACGATCCTCTGGGCGACAGGGGTGTGCCATGCGATCAACCTGATCGACGGCGTGAACGGGCTGGCCGGGGCAACCGGACTGCTGATCGCCGTGGGGATCGCGCTGGTGGCGCAACAGGCAGGCGCAGTGGGCTTTGCCACGGTCGCAGCGGCGATCGTGCCCGCGCTGATCGGATTTTTGCTGTTCAACTGGCCGCTGGGGCGGATCTTCATGGGGGATGCCGGGGCCTATACGCTGGGCCATGTGCTGGTCTGGCTGGCACTGGGGCTGGCCGCGGCCAATGCGCAGGTCTCGGCGCTGGCGCTGGCGCTGATGTTCTTCTGGCCGGTCGCCGATACCTTTCTGGCCATCGCCCGGCGCTTGCGCGCCGGTCGCCCCGTGGGCGCGCCGGACCGGCTGCATTACCATCAATTCGTGATGCGCGCGCTGATGCTGCTGTCGGGCGGGCGGCTGGGCAAGGGGGTGGCGAATTCCCTGACAGCCATGATCATGCTGCCCCTGGTCGCCACCCCGATCGCCACCGGCATCTATCTGTGGGATCGCCCCGTGGCGGCGCTGCTCGCCTGGATCGTGTTCGGCGTGCTGTTCACGCTCAGCTATCTGGCGGGGGTGCGCGTCTTTCGGGGCAACCGCTGGCGGCGTGTGGCGCGCGCGATGCAGGCGCGCAGCGCCCTGCCCGATCCCGTAGTCTGACCCCGCGCGCCCGTCGCATGTGACAGCGCCCCGGCCTCAGCCGGTCCCGGCCCGCCGCACTTGCGCTGCATCCAGTTCCACGGCGACCTTGCGGTGCATCAGATCGAACAGCACGCGGATGCGCGCATCGGGCGTGATGCGCTCGATCCGGGCCACGAATTCGGCAAAGGGACCAGAAAGGACGCGGATGCAATCGCCCGGTGCCAGATCGGGCGCTGCGGCCAATTGCCCATCGGCGTCACAGCGCTGCCGCAACCCGTCGATCAGCGCATCGGGCAAGGGGGTCGGCGCGCGCGGGTCCGTCTGGACCAGCCGGCTCAGGCCACGCGTGTTGCGCAGCCTGCGCCACAGCCCGGCCTGCGGATCAACCCGCACGAAGATATATCCCGGAAAGAGCGGTCGCCGGATATTGTGCAGTTTCTGGCTGCGATGCGCCGTCTCGATCTGCCAGGGGCAGAAACTCTCGATCCCCTGCCGTGCCAGATTGCGCTCGGCAATGGCCAGGCCATTGGGCTTGAGCTGGGCGGCATACCAGTGATCCGTCAGGGGCCGGGGACAGGCGCGCGCGCTATGCATGGCGCAGCGCGTCCCCTGGTGCGGCAGCCGAATGTGGATCAGGGGGGAATGGCCCATCTGTCAGGGCGGCGCAGACCTGGGGAACACGCATAAGTTGAAGGGCGTTGCGTGTGAATACTCTTGCAGCAGAGCTGCTTTCACGCATTTAGCCAACCCCTTAACAAATACCCGATCCCGTCATAGAAAACCCTGGCGACAAAATCAAAAGGAATATCCCCCGATATCCGGTCTGGCCCGATATCAGGGCACGTGGATGTGACAGGTCGCGACATATCCGGGCATTCCTGCTATGGCTCTGGCCGGGCAAATCAGGGGCTGACAGAACCGATCATGCGTTTTCTCGGACGGCTTTTCCGGGCTGCCCCCCAGCCCCCCCTGCCCGACCGCGATCTGGCGGTGATCGGGGATCTGCACGGGCGCGCGGATCTGCTGGAGACGATGGTCGAACAGCTTGCCGATGCGGGCGGCACCGCGCGCACGCTTGTCTTTGTCGGCGATTACATCGACCGGGGCGAGGAAAGTGCGTCAGTGCTGGGGCTGTTGCAGACGCTGCAGACAGAGCTCTGGCCGGGCGATGTGCTCTGCCTGAAGGGCAATCACGAGGCCATGCTGCTCGACTTCCTCGATGCCCCCGAAGAGGCCGGGCCCTTCTGGATACATAATGGCGGGGCCCATACGCTGGCCAGTTTCGGCATCCGACCCGCCGCCCTTGCGCCCGGTACGCTTGGCGCGGCGCGCGATGCCCTGCGCGATGCAATGGGGCCGCAGACCGAAGCCTGGCTGCGGGCGCTGCCGCTCTCCTTCCGCTCGGGCAATGTCATGATCGCCCATGCCGGCGCCGACCCCCATGCCCCGCTCGCGCAGCAGCAGGAGGCGCATCTGCTCTGGGGGCATCCGGATTTTCTGACCACGCCGCGGCGCGACGGGAACTGGATTGCCCATGGCCACACGATCTTCGAATCCCCTTCGGCGCAGGATGGCCGCATTGCGGTGGATACCGGGGCCTATGCGACCCATCGGCTGAGCGCCGCATTGATCACGCAGGGGGCGTGCCGCTTCCTGACGACCTGATAGCCGATGCGGCCCCATCGCGGCTCAGCTGGTCCCTGCGCCATGCGGGGCGATGTCATGCCAGGCGCGCGGATCGTCGCGGTCCTGCAGCATCAGATAGTGATGCCCGGTCCTGTCCCAGCGCAGCACATCCGGCGTCAGATTGTCGAGCACGTAATCCACCCCGCCGATCCGCACCAGCAGCACGGCATGCGGCTCCTTCTGCGCGGTGCGCACGATGGCGATGCGCAGATGATCCGTGGGCCAGCCAAGCGCGATCAGATCGGCGCGTTTCTGCAGCGCGTAATCCTCGCAATCACCCTCGGTGACATTGATGTCCCAGCTGTCGAAGCCTTCATCCGGTTTCGGCCGGATCGCCCGGTTGACACGGAAATTGACGCGCATCGCCTCATTGCGGTGATCCTGCACACTCATGGACGGATCGCGCCGGTCGGACCGGATATCGCATTGCCCCTCATAGACCAGGCAGAAGCGGATATGCGCCAGAAGCGGACGGCGCGGGGTCAGGCTGACTGCGCGCTCGATCACGCTCGGCTCGGTCGCGGCCTGCACGCCGCCCCCGCTGCCTGTCATGCCGCTGATGCCAAGCACGATGGCTGCAAGCGCCACCTTGAGCGCGGCAAGAAACGAGAAGAATCCTGACGACTGTTTCCACACAACCACAACCCTTTAGGGATAACATGGCGATTCTTTACAACCTATACGTGCAATTTCGATAGCGGATTGCGCGTTTGGTGTCGAGATTCATGTTTCCCTGACGTCACCCGCAGTCAGGATGGGGCGCGTGGGGGACGGGTGCGGGACAGGACTATGGCCGCGATGCGGCCTTTATCCTCCATTCGACGGATATTATTGGGGATCTGTTAACCCTGCACGGGTCGGGCGCAGGGCGGCTCCGGTGCCTATCCGATGATCCCCAGGCGGCGGCAGATCTTGCCGCAGAGCGCGCCGAGGAGCCCGCCACAAAGCGCGCCAAGCGCATCCGCGACAAGATCACCCCAGGAGGCCTCGCGTCCGAAGACGGGCTGGACCAGTTCGATCAGCCCCCCATAGAGGCTGACGATCACGATCACGGGCCAGACCAGGCGCGGGCGGGCAAATGGCAGCGGAAAGGCCAGCACGGCGAAGGCCAGAAAATGATGCAGCTTGTCCGATCCGGGCAGCGCGTCGCTCGATATCGGGGCAAAGGCCAATAGCGCGATTGCCAGCCCCAGCACGAGCGTCAGCGCAAGGCCGGGCAGAGAGGGGCGAAGAGATGTCCACAGGCTCAAGGAGGATACGCTCTTGCAGGGAGGCTCACGGGGGGCGGCTTACGGGGCCCAGGCCCTAGCATTGATCCCGCGCTGCGAACAGGCGCAACACGCCGGGGCTGGCACAGGCTCTAGCTGTTGTCTGGCCCCGCCGCGTTGCCGACCCCTGCATTGCCATGGCCGGGCTGCATTTCAGATCTGCGCATCTCATCCGCGGGTGCAAGAAAGGCGCGCGCCTGACGCGCAAACAGCCTGGCATAATGCCCATCCAGCGCGACCAGCTCCTCATGCGACCCGGCTTCCAGCACATGGCCCTTG
Source organism: Paracoccaceae bacterium (assembly GCA_007695345.1). GTDB lineage: Bacteria > Pseudomonadota > Alphaproteobacteria > Rhodobacterales > Rhodobacteraceae > Roseinatronobacter. The sequence goes on from REDZ01000032.1 coordinate 12,407, forward strand.
TCCAGCATGTAGATCCGGTCGGCCATGCGGATGGTCGACAGCCTGTGCGAGATGATGAGCGCACCGCGCCCTTCCAGACGGTCGCGGAAATTCTCGAACAGGTCCGCCTCGGCGCGCGGATCGACAGCGCTGGTGGGCTCATCCATGATGATGAATTGCGATTGCGGGAAGAATGCACGCGAGAGCGCCACGCGCTGCCATTGCCCCAGACTGAGCTCGCGCCCGTCATCGAAGAGCCGCGTCAGCGGTGTCTGGAACCCGTTCGGCAAGGCGTCGATGAAATGGCGCGCACCGCCCAGATCAGCCGCATGGGCAATGCGCGGATCATCCTCGGCGGCGTCGATATCGCCGAAGCGGATATTCTCGCTGACGGTTTCCGCGTAGCGCGCATAATCCTGAAAGATCACGCTGAAGATCCGGCGATACGCCGCCGGATCAAACTTGCGGATATCGACCCCATCCAGCGTGATCCGCCCCTGATCGGGGTCATAAAGGCGGCACAGAAGCTTGATGAGCGAGGTCTTGCCCGACCCGTTCTCGCCCACGATGGCCGTGACCTTGCCTGCAGGGAGCATGAAATCGATACCGGACAGGGCCGGTTCCGTATTGCGGGGATAGGTGAAGCCGACCTTGTGAAACACGATGCCCTCGCGCACGGGCTCCGGGATGGGGATCGGGCTGGCCGGGGCGACAAGGCGCGGCGCGACCGCCAGGAAATCGAACAGGTTGGTCAGGAACAACTGGTGATCATACAGCGCTGACAGCGACGCGACGAATTCACGTCCGCTGGTTTCGGCGCGGCGGAACAGCAGCAGGAACAGGACCAGATCGCCCAACCCCACGCGGCCATCGATGACGCCCAGGACAAGCCAGGTCGTCGCACCGAAGAACACCAGCGCGGCCGCGGCCGCGGCCCCCACTTCGGCCAGCATCTTGCGTTGCTCGATGGCCAGTTCTTCGCTGCGGATCAGACGTCGCAATCTGCTGTAGCGATCGCGCAATTCGCCGCCCAGACGCCCGATGCGCAATTCCTTTGCGTGATGTTCCGATGTCAGCAACCAGTCGAGATAGCCTGCCCGACGCTCCATCTGCGCGCGGCGATGTTTCCACCGGAACAGGATACGGGTGAAATGCAGCCGCACGACAAGGGCCGCCCCCATGCTGACCAGCAGAAGCGGGACCAGCCGCCAGTCCAGAGTCGCCATCAGCGCAAGGATGCCAACCAGAAAGACCGTGCTGCGAAAAACCTGGGCAACCGTCGTGATGACCTGCGCGGGGCGCTGACTGCCGGCGGCGCGCGCGCGCTGCAGGGAATCGTGGTATTTCGGGCTTTCATAGAACCCCAGATCCACTGCAATGGCGCGGTCATGGACAAGACGGTCGACATGATCTGCGACCTCCATACCCTGACGTTGGCGCGCGTACTCGGCCAGCCGCTGCAACGCCACGGTCAGCACCATCATCGCGCCGATCAGACCCAGATACAGAAAGACCCGGCCACTATCGGCCAGACTGCCGGCATCTGCCAGTTGCGCAGAGATATTGTCCACCAACCGCTTGATCAGATAGAGGACGCCGATCCCCGAGAGGGCCTCGAGCACGGACAGCCCGGCCACGGCAAGGCTGAGATTGCGGCTGCTGAAGCGCAACAGCCGGATCAGCTTGCCCCACAGGATCAGACGATCCCTGATATGGCTGCGCGCTGTCATTTTCTTCGCAGCACGGCCATGCATATCACGGGAGGGTCATCTGTCGTCAAGCTGACCCCCCGAAGCAGGCAGTTGCGCATGCATCTTCTGAAGCTGGGGCATCTCTGGGGTCCTGAAGGTATGTCTGTCAGAATACGGGATCGAAAATCGCCTTGATGCCTCAATCAATATATTTTCTGCCTCACATGCAAGAGTGGCGCGCGGCGCAGAAGGCCGATCGTTGATCCTGTCCTGCAATCGGATATACCGATCAGCGCCGGATGGCCCGGAGCGAGGGGCGCGTGATGACAGCGATACTGGGCCGCGTGGCCCTTGACGGCAGGCCCGTGGACGAACAGCGGTTCCGGCAGGCATTCGACGCCCTGCGCCCGGCGCGCACGGCGCGCAGCGATGTCTCGGTCAGCGGGGCGCTCGGGGTCGGGCACCATGACAGCGGGCTGGACAGGGCCGCGCCGCAGCCGGTGACCGAGGGGCCGCTGACCCTTGTTGCCGATGCCCGCCTCTACAATCGCGAGGATCTGGCGCGCGCGCTGGACTGCCCCGCCGATGTGACCCCGGATGCCCGCCTGATCCTGCGCGCCTATATCCGCTGGGGGGCAGACTGCCTGCAGCGGATCAATGGCGATTTCGGCATCGCCATCCATGATGCCGACAAACGCGACCTCTTCCTTGCGCGCGACCATATCGGCGCGCGCCCGCTGTTCTGGA
>REDZ01000012.1 GCA_007695345.1 Paracoccaceae bacterium
CAGCAGGCGTTTGAACATGGCATAGGTCTCGTCAAAGGTTTCGCGCCCGCGGATAACCGTGGTGTTCTCACTGCGAGATCACAGGCTTCCACCCTCCTCCCCAAGTCCAGAAGTCCTGGATATGGTAATTCAAGTTTAAGCAAGCAGAGCCACTTGCACCCCGAAACGCCAAGGGGCAAGAAGTGGAACAGGGGTGGCAGCGGGGGCACAACGAGCCATGGCGATAGTCGTATGACGGTAATCAATTCGCTTGGGCGGTTCTCGATGTTCCGGCTCCTGCGCGTATTGCGCTTCGGCTTGGCTCGGAACCTCAATGCTCCCCGACAGCCAAGGTCACTGAGACAGCTGAAAGAACTGCGCCGCAAATATGAAGAGCTGGGTTTTTGCGCCCCCGTTCGCAGCACGCTCATCGAAATTGCCGAGCAGACCTGCAACCCGGAACGACGAGCACAGGCACATCTGTACTTGGCCCGGATGGCATTGGACGGGACCATGGCCCATTGGTCCGAAGCAGACTCGACTACACGTCTGGCACTAGAGGAGGCAGCACGCAGCATAGCGATGATAGCAATGCAGGATGATGCCCTGCCCCCTGACATGCAGCGCCGTCTGAAACTCCTGACAGTGGCGTTGGCGCTTCGGTTGCACCCAAACGCAGAGGCAGGCACTGCACAGGCCCAGGTTTCCAGGATGGCGGCAGACATCATGGCCAGTGCGGATCACGGCCATACCCCGGAGGCGCTACTACTATGCATGGCGCATGAAACCACACCAGAAGACCGCCTGAAATGGCTGAACCGGGCGCTAGGCGCGCAGGGGCTGGCATCGATGCGCCTTGATCATCAGATTGCAGGACCAGCCCGGACGCAATTGGTCGCGGAACCAAAGACACCACCAGCCTTCCCGCGCCGTAAAGCGCTACGCGTTTCAGTGATGATTCCACTATGCAGGCCTGAGGATACTCAGCCCGAAGCCCTGTTTGCCACGCTGCGCAGCTTGATGCACCAGGACCACCGACCCCATGAAATTCTGTTGCTGAATGCCAGCGGCGCGCCCTTGCCCGACCTGACTGCCGACCAGTTTGATCTCCTGCGTGAATTGCCATTGCCGTCCGACACCGGGGTCTTTGCTGCGGCCACGCTGGGGCTTGCGCATGCGCGCGGACAAGCGGTAGTGCTTCTGCGCGCGGGCGATTTGGCGCTACCTCACTGGCTGGCTCGTGCCGTACAGGCGCTGGTTGAAGTGCCTGCCAGACTGGGGGTGCTGCCAACGCGTGCCCAGATTACCGACGATCTGCGTGCCACCCTCCCCGCAGCCACAGATACTCCTGCCCCGCCAGATTCACTCAGTGCCTTGTTGCATCTCCGGACCGTGCAGCATGTCTTTGGTGGCTGGGAGAATTTGCCCCTGGGCGCGGACGAGGATCTTCTGACACGTATCCGCGCCAGCTGTGGTGATAAAGTGATCCACCCGCTGACAGGCGGGCCAGACCTCTTGGCCGATGCCACCCTCACCGCCTTGCCCGAAGCCTGTTTGCCGGATCGCACCCTGCATCGCCCGCTGCTACGGCAACTTCATGATGCCGCCCCCGACGGGCTGGCACAGGCGAACCCACAGGCCATCCCGCTACCGCTGAGTCGCGTTGCGACAGGAACACCAAAGGATATCACACATTTCGATGTCGTCCTGGCCTCGGACTTCAGACTGCGTGGGGGCAACAACATGTCCAACGCGCAGGAACTGGCCTGCCAGCGTGCCCATGGCATCCGTACTGGGGTGCTACCCATGTACCGCTATGACTTTCACGATATCGACCGCCCCTTGCAGCCCGAGATCCGCGCCGAGATCGACGGCGAGCGAGTAATCCTGCTGGGATCGGGGGTAGAGGTCTCCTGCGATCTACTGGTGATCCGCTACCCATCCGTGTTGTGGTATCCGCAACGTTTTCTTCCACGTATCCGCGCGCGCGCCATTCGTGTCATCGTCAACCAGCCTCCGATGAGCGACTATGGCAGTGAGGCGCGTCGCCGCTACCACATGGCCGATTGCGCCCAGGTACTGCGCGCACAATTCGGTCTCGGAGCAGTCTGGCACCCTATCGGCCCGCTGGTGCGCGCAGCACTGCACCAACACCATGAAGATGAGTTGGCCCATATCGACTTGTCGCCCGTTGACTGGCACAATATCATTGATCTCTCAGGTTGGGACGTGCCCGCGCGCGCGCGCCGACAGGGCGACAAACTGCGTATCGGGCGCCACTCACGTGACAGCCCCCATAAATGGCCTGACACCGCCGAGGACATTCTGGCCGCTTATCCTGAGGATAACGACATCGAAATCCATGTCTTGGGCGGCGCTTCCACGGCCGAAGGGATCCTGGGTCGCAAGCCCGACAACTGGATCGTGCATGAATTCGGCGCGAAACACCCGCGTGATTTCTTGGCGGACGTCGATATCTGGATCTATTTCGCCCATCCCGACTGGGTAGAGAGTTTTGGACGCACCATCATTGAAGCAATGGCCGCCGGCGTACCGGTGATCCTGCCCGAACAATATCGTGTTCTCTTTGGCGATGCCGCACTCTATGCCACACCGCAGACGGCAGTGCAGATGGCGCGGCGCCTGCATGCCGATCCAGCCGCCTACGCCGCTCATGTGGCCCGTGCACGCGCGCTTGTGGAAGAAAGATTCAGCTATGAGGCGCATATTCGCCGGTTAGTGTCCGAGAACGTGGTGTAATTTCCGCGCTGTCATGCGCTTCGGGCGAGCCCGGGGTTACGCCCGGCTTCCGCTTCCCCCAAAAACGACCACCAGCGATGTCGCGCATTTTCACGAGCAGTGCCCCCGCAGCCAGGCGACAAGCCGGTCGCGCAGAGCATTATCAACATACTCGCCCGAGAGCGTGAGCCGCGCGCGGGAAGCGCCGCCTTCGGTCTCCAGCCAGAGACCGGGGCGGATTTCCTCGCGGTGGCAGGTGTCTGACAGGGGCGGCGCGGGCGGGGACGGATCTGCAGGTGGCGTATCGCTGGGATCAGCTCTCGCCGGT
>REDZ01000132.1 GCA_007695345.1 Paracoccaceae bacterium
ACCGGGTCCTGAAACACATACTGGATCAGCCGCCCGAAGGCGGCGGGGTCAGCCCGGTCCAGCGCGCGGCCTTCGATCTCGATCGTGCCTGCGCTGGGCGGCAGCAGCCCCACCAGCATCCGCGCCAACGTGGATTTCCCGCAGCCCGATTCCCCCACGATGCCCAGCGTCTCGCCCGTTGCGACCTCCAGCGAGACGGGGTGCACGGCATGGACCTGCCCGCGCGGCGGACCGATCAGGCGTTTGCCGATATCGAATGTGCGGGCCAGATCGGTTGTCTTGAGCGCGAGTGTCATGGCGCCACCTCCGGGAAGAGGCAGCGGACCTTGCGGGTGGTGCCCTCCAGCGCGATCTCGCCCCGGCGGCACGCATCCTGCGCCTTGTCACAGCGCGGCGCAAAGGCACAGCCCTCGGGCAATTGGTCCACGGCAGGCGGCAGGCCGGGAATGGCCGCCATAATGCGCCGCCCGCCGCCCAGTTCGGGCACACAGGCGATCAGCCGGCGGGTATAGGGGTGGGCGGGGGCGTCCAGCACCGCTTGCGTGGGGCCGGTTTCGACAATGCGCCCGCCATACATCACGGCCACCCGGTCGCAAAGCTGGCCCACCACGCCGAAATCATGCGTGATGAACAGGATCGCCAGCCCCCGGCGCTGGCGCAATTCGTCCAGCAATGCAAGGATCTGCGCCTGTACGGTGACATCCAGCGCCGTGGTCGGTTCATCTGCAATGATGATATCGGGGTCATTGGCCAGCGCCATGGCAATGCCCACGCGCTGACGCATGCCGCCCGACAGCTCATGCGGAAAGGCATTGATCCGCGCCGATGGGTTGGGGATGCGCACATCTTCCAGCAGCTTGACCGCGCGCTGTTGTGCCTCTGTCCGGCTGACGGGTTCATGCACGCGAATGGCCTCGATCAACTGATCTCCGATCCGATACAATGGATGCAGCGTCGAAAGCGGGTCCTGAAAGATATAGGCGACCTTGCGCCCCCGCAGCGAGCGCAGCAGCTCATAAGGTGCGCCGATCAGGTCCTGGCCTTCCAGCCGCACAGCGCCCCCGGTGATCACACCGGGGGGTGAGGCGACAAGCCCCATCACCGACAGCGCCGTGACCGATTTGCCCGAACCGGACTCGCCGATCAGGCCCAGGCACTCGCCGGGTTTCAGGTCCAGCGAGACCTTGTTGACGGCCCTATAGGTGCGGCGGCCCACCTGAAACTGTGTCTCCAGCGCGTCGATATCCAGCAGCGCATCGCCCTTGGCGGGTGGGACAGATGCGCGGTCCACCCGCGTGGCCGCCATGGGGCGTGCCAGCGCACCGGACCGCAGGCGCGGGTCCAGTGCATCGCGGATCCCGTCGCCCAGCAGATTGACCGACATGACGATCAAAAGGATCATCACGCCGGGCACGACAGAGGTATGCGGCGATGTGATCAGGGCCGAGCGCGCCTCTCCCAGCATGGAGCCCAGATCAGCCTGTGGCGGCTGGCTGCCCAGCCCGAGGAAGGACAGACCCGCCGTTTCCAGGATCATCCAGCCGATGGTCGTGGACATGGCGATGACCACGACGGGCACGATATTGGGCACCACCTCGGTCAGCAGGATGCGGGTATGCCCCATCCCCGCCAGCCGCGCGGCATCAATGAACTCGCGATGCGCGATGCCTACGGTCACGCCGCGAATGTTCCGCGCGAAAAAGGGGATGTTCACCACCGCCACCGCGATCAGCGCATTCATCAGCCCCGGCCCCAGCACGGCCACGATGGCCAGCGCGAGCAGGATATAGGGAAAGGCCATCAGCATATCGATGCCGCGCATGGTGACATTGTCGGTGCGGCCGCCGAAATAGCCCGCCATCACCCCGATGGCCGCCCCCACCAGCCCCGCGATCAGCGCGGCGGCAAACCCGACGGCAAGGCTCAGCCGCGTGCCCCATAACAGCCGCGACAACAGATCGCGGCCCAGATGGTCGGTCCCCAGCAGATGCCCCTCGGACAAGGGCCGCAGATAGCGGTTGGCGGTGCTCGTCTCGTTCGGCGGATGCAGCGGCAGCAACGGTGTCAGCAGCGCCAGCACCACGATCACCCCCAGCACGACCGCCCCGAACCCGGCCAGCTTGTTGCGAAACAACAGACGCAGGAACAGGCTCATGTGCGGATCCTCGGATCAAGCAGGCTTTGCGCCACATCCACCACGATATTGAAGCCCACATAACAGGCGGCGATGAACACCACGCCGCCCTGCACGAGCAGGATGTCGCGGGTCAGGATCGCATCGACCAGCATGCGCCCCACACCGGGCCACTGAAACACCATCTCGATATAGACCGCGCCCGACAGCACGAAGCCGGCCTGAATACCCAGAACCGGGATGATACTGACCATGGCGGCGCGCAGGGCATGGCCCCAGATCACGCGGCGCTCATGCACGCCCTTGGCGCGGGCGGTACGAATGAAATCCTGCCGCAGCACTTCCAGCATGGCCCCGCGCGACAGCCGCGCGACCACCCCCGTGGCCACCACCGACAGCGCCAGTGCGGGCATGGTCAGGTGGCGCAGCAGGTCGGGCAGATCGCCGCCGCCCCAGATCGAATACATGCCCGAGACCGGGAACCAGCGCAGTTTCACGGCAAAGAGCAGGATCATCATCATGCCCAGAAAGAAGGACGGGACCGAAATGCCAAGGATCACGACAGAGGTGATCGCCTTGTCCGCAAATCCGTATTGCCGCGCCGCCGATATGGTGCCTGCGATGATCCCCAGCACGGCGCACAGTACAAAGGCCGTGCCCGCAAGGATCAGCGTGGCCGAAAACCGGTCCAGAATCTCGTCCAGCACAGGCCTGTTCAGCGTGAAGGAGCGTCCGAAATCGCCCTGCAGCATATTGCCCAGCCAGATGAAATACTGCCGCCACAGCGGCTCATCGAGGCCCAGAAACCGGTTCAGCCGCGCGACATTCTCTGGCGTTGCATAGCTGCCCAGGATCGCCGTCGCCGGATCGCCCGGGATCATCGCCATGATCAGGAACACGAT
>REDZ01000057.1 GCA_007695345.1 Paracoccaceae bacterium
GTAGCGATAGAACGGATCGGTCAGCGCGCGCTGCCAGTTGTCCAGATGAAAGCCCACCGTATCCGGCCCCACCGCCGAGCGCAGCCAGAAGGAATAGACCACGATGAACAGCAGCGGGATCAGCAACAGCAACGCCACCGCCCCCAGCGCGGGCGAGAGCAGGATCCATGGCTGGCGTCTTTCGCGAGCTTCTACAGACATGGCGGCGCGTTGCCTTGCAGATCAGTGGTGTCGAGCATGATCAGAGATTGCAAAGCCCAGGTGCATAAGGCAAATTGATATTTGGAATAGTAGCAATAGGCACGATCAATGGCTGACCGAAACGAGGCCGACCGCCTGACCCGCGATCTGGACTGGAACCTGTTGCGCAGCTTCGTCGTGATCGCCGAGGCACATTCGATAACGGATGCAGCGCGACGCCTTGGGCTGACGCAGCCATCGGTCTCAACCGCGCTGCAAAAGCTTGAAAAGCTTATCGGAAAACGCCTGATCGACCGGGCGCCCGGACGCTATGAACTGACCCGCGCGGGGACTGTCCTTTACCGCGAGGCGGTCGAAATTCATGGCTCGGTTCACCGGCTTTCGACCCTGATGCGTGACATGACCGACGAGATACGCGGCCATGTGCGTATCGCGGTCGCAAGCCATGTTGTCTGCCCGTTATTTGATCACTTGCTGGCCGAGTTTCATGCGCGCCACCCGCGCGCGACACTCTCGATATCGGTCCTTGGCTCCAGCGCCGCGCTGGCCAGCGTCACAGCGCGCACGGCGTCCTTTGCGATCTGCCTTGTGCACAAGCGCGACCCCAAGATCGAATACATGCGGCTGTATCGTGAATATTTCGGATTGTTCTGCGGACCACCGCATCCGCTTTTCGGACGCGAGAACCTTCAGCAAGGCGACCTGTCAGGCCATTCCACCGTCAGTTTCGAAACCGACAGCCTGCATGATGCCCTGCGCTCTGTGACATTGCTGCGCGCGCAATCTGATCTGCGCGAAGAGATCATCGGCATGTCGAGCCATCTGGAAGAAGTGCGCCGCATGATCGTTGCCGGGCTGGGGATCGGGCCGCTGCCCTTGCATGTCGTGGCGCGCGACGTGGCGGACGGGCTGCTCTGGCGCCTGCCGCCCTATGTCGATCCGCCGGCGATTGACGTCCATCTGGCCTGGAACCCCAAGGCCACGCTTAACCGCGCCGAGGCAACGCTGTTGGAGATCATTCAGACCGCGATCCGGACAACCCCGATTGCGGCGCGCACATATGGGTAGGGCGCGGAAGAGCGCGTTGGCAGGTAGCCCCATTCAGGGGAAGGTACGGATAACGCGTTTCGGGTTTCCGACCGGGATGCCATGTTGCCAAACGCTTCGACGCGGGGTGCGGTCGATCTGCTGGCCACGCATCGCCTGCCCACCACGCCCCTTGTGCTGATCCTCGACACAGATGCCGCAAAGGTCAGGCTGTCAGGTCCGCGCACGGTGAACGCGCCCCGACCTGAGGGCATCATACTATCCAGGCGAGGGGATATTGGGGGCCATAAACATCGCGACGGCGTGCGCGTCACTGCGCGGATGGCGCAGTCTCGAAATTCCATTGCAGCGTTTCGCCCAGCCGGTTGCCGTGCATGTCATGCAGCCCTTCGCGCAAAAGCAGGGTAAAGTGACTGCCGGGCGCAAGGGGTTCATCCGGCAGCAGGCTTACGCGGCGCTGACCCGGCAGATGCGAATAGTCCACTGCGACCGGCGTACCTGTCGCATCGATAAGGTGCAGATGCTCCTCCAGCATGTCGGTTGCAATATCAGTCGCAAAGCGCAGCGATGGCGCGATGTCTTGCGGCGCGTCCTGTGAATCCGGCAGGTCCACCGCGACGGGGGCGGGTGTGCGGCTCAGTTCCAGCGGGATCACCTGTCGCGTCGCGTGCAGCCCGCCCTGCGCGGTGATGCGCAGATGCGGGCGCGGTCCGGGCTCCAGCCCGGCGGCGCGCAGCGTGACCGCGGGGATCGACTGAAACAGCGCAAGTGGCCGCCATGGTGCGGCACCAGTGGGCGAATATTCGACATCGAAGCTCACGGGCCCTGTGCCCTCACTCGACCAGCGGATAATGTGCTCTTCCGTGTCGTCCAAAAGCAGGCTCTGTGCAGGGATCTCGAGTATGGGCGCGGTATCGGAAACCTCGATCATGGCAAGCTCGCGCGCGCCTTCGCGCAACCGCAGCGCCACGGCCTGCGGGTGCGGATCAATCGCGACCCGGAAATCGGGCCAGTGAAGGGGGGTGTCGCCCGCCGATCTGGCGCGGAGTCGACCATGCATCGGGTGGATATCGGGTGCGCGCGTATCAAATGCCGTCGCGACCAGCACACGGCCTTGTGCATCCAGCAATTCTGCTTTGTACGGCCCCTGATCATGCGTCGCGGGCGCAGAGCGGATGCGCAGCGGATCAAGGCTCGCACCCCCTTCCGGCGCGATCAGGCCGGTCAGGATAATCCTGTCCGCTGGGGGGCTTTGGGCATCGCTGAGGGTGCTTGGCGCGGCCTGCGCAGTGCGAATGGCTTGCTGGCGCAGCAGGGCGTCACGTTGGCCGAACCCGGCCTGAATGTCGGCCTGCATCAGCGCGTATTCGACCTGCGACACCCAGGCCCTGCGTGAGGGCTGGATGTCGGGCCACATCAGCGAGCGCAGGTAATCGGGATCTTCGGCATTGCCCTCGTGGTAGGATTTGTTCCAGCCCTGCAAGCCCGATGGCGCGAGCCTGAAACCATCAATCGTCGGGTAGCGGCGCCGCCCGGCATCAACCGTGCTTGGAAAATGCGGCAGCGAAAACACATGGCCGAACTCATGCACCAGCCCCGTTGCCAGTACATCTGCGTCAAGCACCGGATCGGCCTGAATCTCCATCGCTACAGCGCGCGCGCGGTAGTCGAGCACCCCCTTGAAGAGCCGAGCCTCGAGGTTGCTCAAGGCCATACCGACCGCCGTCTCGCCAAGTGCGTCGAAGGGGACGACCACGACTGTGATATCCTCGGGGCCGACATGATCAGACGCCTGGCGCTGCAAGTGTCGCAGATAAGCGCCGAATATGATCGCGACCCGGTTATCTTCAACCGCGTCGCCGCGGCCCGCTTCGTTCAGCAGCAACATGGCTCCGGCGAGGGGGTCGCCCATCGTGGCCAGGAACAGGCCGAAGCTGTTTGTGCCGAAATCGAGCGGGTGCGCCGTCGCCGCGCGGTGGGGCAGATACTGCGGCACATAGTGTTCCGTCCGCCAGAGGGTCTGCATGATTGCCTGACGGTCCGCGTCGGAAATACCCCCTTCAATCTCGGCCCGCAGCTCCATGATCACCTGAAGTCGATCATGCAGTGTCTCGGCGACGTTATCGGGAATTCCGGCCATACGGTCGGCCAGATCTCCCTCGTCGATGCGGCCGCGGAGAATATCCATCGCCAGAGCGGCAAGCGCGTCTCGGGTATCACGCGCCAATCCGGGCAGGACTGAGTCGAGCGCGGACAGCTCACGCAAAAACTGCTCTAATTCATTTGCCCAGGGGCCAATTTCCGCCACGGCAAAGTAAAAATCCAGATCGCCCGGGTCGTGGTCCCAGATATCTATCGGGTGGTCCTGCCGCGTATTGGCCGACGACAGCGGGAAGGGGAACGGGGCGTTGGGGCAGGCGACAAGTTCCAGCGTATCCGCGCTGTCACGCTGCGGCAACCAGCCGAAAAAATTGACCGTGTGACGGGCGTTGCGGCGGTCTTCGTCACCAAAGGCGCGTTGCGGTTCAAGCCAGGCAAAGCGGTTGACGCGCGCACGCAGATCGCGCTGCGCCACGACGCGCGGGTGGCGTTCGGACAGCACCAACTCGAACTCGAACCGTTCGGGTTGCCAGGCGGGCGCGATGTCCTCATGCGCACGCCAATCCGGCATAAGCCGCGTCATGGCGGGCTTGTCAAACACCAGATGCGGGTCGCGCACAGTCTGATAGATGCGCAGGTCCAGCGGATGGTCCTGATCGAGTGGTTGCTGTGCCTCCATATCCAGCAGCGTCGAGAAGCGCCAGCTATGGTCCTGCTCGAGAAAGGCATCCCAGTCCCGCGCCTGCACGCCGTCCTCGCCGCCGGCAAGCCGCACTTCGTAATAGGCGCCAGATCGCAGCGGCGCAGTCGGGCGGAACATGTATTCGTGCGGATCTTCATAATGGTCGAGTTGCGGAAACGGATGCGTGGCCAGCCCGTTCGTGTTGCGTGCCGAACACATCGCCGCGTCCGTAGCCTGTTCAATCAGTGCGGCCATTTCAGCGGCGTCATCGCGCCAGGCACCCGGGTAGTGCGAGAGGTGCCACTGGCCCGGAACCTCGACCCGCGCGCCTTGGGCATCGCGGGTGAACAGGGTGAAGTTGTTCGCCAGGCTGGCATGATCGACCGGCGCATCAAAGGTCAGTGTGATTGCCGGGTGCTGGGGGTTAACGTTGGCGCGCAGCGCCGATGGCGTGTGGTCGATCAGTTCCAGCGCGTCATATGCACAGGTATCGGGATTGGCAGCATGGGCCGCGGCCTCGCAGACCCAGCCGCGCACCCGCGCCGAGCGGCCGGTGGGATCCCGGTTTCCGCTGCTGAATTCCTGCACGAGCGCGCTGAACTGCATGCGATAGCCATGGCCCGAGCGGTCCACCCGCACCCGGCCGCCCTGCACCTCGGTATAGAGGTAGTCGCCTGTGAAATCGTCATCTGTCGTCTCGGAAAAGCTGCGCGCCGTCATGCCTTGCGGGGTTGCATAGCCCAGCACTCGGTCGGCCTGAAACAGGTGGTTGGCCAGTCCCGAAAACCCTGTGCCGCCGCCGGTCTGGCCATCACCTGCGCCCGAAAACTCAAGCCGCGCCATCGCGGGCGCGGCATCGGGGACAAAGGCAAACAAATGGAAGGGCCAGTCGCGCGCGTCTGTGTGAAGAAGCGCATAAAGTTGCCGTCCCGGTGCAATACCAAATGCCGATTGGTCCAGGACAGTAAGCGTACCACCGCCCGACAGCGTCTCATTCCAGCTTCCGCTGACCTTCATTTCCCAGACCACCTGCGCATGCGCCTCGAACGGGGTGGCGCCTGTGATCGCCTCGGTCACGGCGGAGGGCAGCGCGCCGGTCCAGTCAGTGCCGACAAAACCCTCGATAGTGCGGGCAAACCCCTCGGGCGAGGACAGGTCGAAATCGAATTGCGGCACTGGCAGATCGGGCAGGTCCGGCAACGCATTGATCTGCTCTTGCGGGATCTCCAGCGTCTCTTGCGCTGTGCCGGGACCAGCGGCAAGTGCCGCGATTATCGTGTATGTCAGGGCACGCAGGATCATCGCGTCATGGCCGATACGGCTCTTCTTCCTGCAAGGCCGTGTCGAACCGGCCCTCGACCGGCAGGCAATCGCTCAGGTCAGGGCCATCCATGAGGCGCGCGCCCTCCATCCGGCACAGATTGCCCTGAAAGGTGCCTGTGGCATGGCCGTCTTCCGCCCCCAGATCCAGCCGCTCGAATATGACGCTGGCCTCGCCGCCGCCATCGCTCGAGGTATAGAAAACCGCCGGGATGAAGCTGCCAGATGCCTCGAGCACATAGGTGATATCGGCCTGCATCGGCTGGCCCAGCGGCGGTTCATCGCTGTAAAGATACACGTCAAGTGCAAGGGTCTGCTCGGTGAGGATATTGGGGCTGGCGGGGTCGTGGCCGCTGATGGTGAGGGTGATATGCTCAGTGCCGCCGACCGGCTCTCCGGTCAATTGCTCCAGCATACCAGCCATCGGATTATCGCCGCCGAAAAGGTCATCCAGCATTCCGAGTTGTTCTCGTTCCTCTTCCGAGAGTTCATCGGAGATCGCACCGAACGTGTCGGAAAAGCCTGGAACCGATAACACCATGCGCTGAAAATTGGCGCTGGCCCCTTGCTGGCCCCGGATGTCACCAGCGATGGTCAGCCATTCGCGTTCCTCGCCACCCAGCGTGGCATTCACGCGGCCCAGCACGTCCATCGTGGCCGGGCCGTCTGCGGCGGGGGCCTCGGCCGCGGGCGCTTGGTCCGCACCAGGTTCGATCCGAACCGGAGGTGCGAAGGGCAGCAGCGCCGTGTCGAACTGAAAGGACATCTCGAAACAGCTGTCGGAGATCGGCTCGGTCTGCTCGGTTTCCATATCGTGGGGGCACATCATGCCGATCGCGACGCCCGCAATATGCGCAGCGCCTTCGGTCAGGTCCAGCGCAGTGAGCCGAAGATCGAGCGGCCCCGTGCTGGCAAAGATGCGCGCTGGATCTCGGGCACCGGCACCCCATTCCATAACATAAAACATGCCGGCTTCATCTGCCGGGCTGTCGGCATCAAGCGGCGCGGGGGCGTCGAATTCAAGCTGGATCGCGGCCATGCCCTGCATCGGGTGGGCACCCGGTACCGCCTGCGCGGGCATCCCCTCGATCGAGATCATGCCGCCATCGCCGCCAAAATTCGTGCGATACCCGGCAAGCGAGCGGTGAAACATATCGACCGGGCCTTCGAACACCTCGAGTTCTGTCAGGATGCCATCGATCTCGACGGTGACACTGCCCAGATCCTGACGCTCCAAAGCAGCAAGCGCGCTTGCGCAGGTCATTGCGCCAACCAGAAGAGGGATGAAAAGCCAATGTCCTTGCATTGTACAGCCTCCCGAAGCGGTGTGGGTCCGCAGAGGCGTACCACAACAGCAGGATTATGTTAGCGCGATTGCAGCTGTCAACTGACCAAACAGATAGGTTCGCAGGCGTTGACAGACGCCAGCCGCCCGGATGAAGCGCATCTGCTCCTGACCGATTGCAACGCAGTGGGTGCGTGTCACATGTGCCGTGCCTGCCGTGACCCCACCACGTGCCAGGCGGGATATGACGGCACTGTCAGGCCAGTGTGTTGATCGCCGTCTTTTTCGGACAATTTGCGCCCCGCAGCGCATGGTCAGGTCGGCTGGTGCGGCCTTGCACTTTGCCCGGCTTCCAGAGCGCGCAGCATATGCGCATTGCGCGGGCAGAGCGGATACAGCATTGCCTGCAAGGAATGGTAGATGTCAGGTTTTCCGATGAACTGCTGCGCGCGCGGCTGCCCGTCCCGCCCGATCTCGGGGTACCAGCCGCCGCGCGCGTGATCGATGAAATGCGTCTGCGCGACGTCCCAGAGACGCAGGAACCAGTCTGAATCCGTGTCGCGCGGGTCGCATTTCATGAGCGCGGCCAGCGCGCCGATGCCTT
The DNA here is from genome assembly GCA_007695345.1 of Paracoccaceae bacterium. Classification (GTDB taxonomy): domain Bacteria; phylum Pseudomonadota; class Alphaproteobacteria; order Rhodobacterales; family Rhodobacteraceae; genus Roseinatronobacter. Next base: position 7,240 of record REDZ01000057.1, read on the forward strand.
CGGTGACGGGCCACCAGTAGCGATCGGGGCGCAGCACCTGACCCGTGCGGTCCACCGTGTAGGCCAGGCCACCATCAGCACGCCAGGCATCGCTCAGCGCTGTCTCGATGAGCGCCCGTGCAATCCGTGCAGTGTCGTCCTCCGCTTGGCCTGACAGGTCACGATGCTGAAGGATCAGGCGCGCGCATTCCAGCGCATGACCGGGGGTCGTGCCCGCGGGGCGAAACATCGGGTTGCCCTCAAACCCGTGATCGATCGCCCATTCCGCCGTGAAATGTTCGGGGATGCGCCAGCCATTTTCGGGCGCAAGCTGTGCGGTGAAAAACCGCAATATGCGCCCGGCGCGGTGCAGGAAAACCTCGCGCCCCGTCGCCTCATGGGCCGCCATCAGCGCCTCGGCCCCATGCATGTTTGCGTTCATGCCACGGTATTGAGAGATTACCGACCAGTCGCGGCCATATTCCTCGCGCAGAAGGCCGCGCTCTTCATCCCAGAAATGCCGGTCGATGATCTGCCCGATATCCTGCATCAGGCGCGGCGCGTCCTCATGGCCGACGGCCATCGCGCTGGATGCGGCCAGCAGCACAAAGACATGCCCGTATGCCAGCTTGGTCGTATCCTCGAAACCGTCAGCCGTGATCGACCAGGCGTACCCCCCGAATTCCAGATCCCGATGCCGCGACCAGAGCGCGGCCAGACCTGCATCGATCATCGGCTGACAATCCATCTCGCCCCAGGCATGGGCCAGCGCATAGGAATGGATCATGCGCGTGGTGACATGCAATTCCTGCGGGTGCCCCGGAATCGGGGCGCCGTGATGGTCCAGCAAGTCGAACCCACCCTGATCATTCAGCGACTGACGGAAAAACGCGATCTGCGCGCGCGCATCTTCCGCGAAGGCGCGGCGCAGCGCAGGGTCATGGATCGGCACGTCTGGTCTGGTCATCTCTGCTCCCTCCCCCTCTTCCTGCGGTCCGGACGCCATCGACACGCAGCACATTGCCCGCGCATATGCCGACGCCTCGCATGCCAGATAGAGCACAGCGTCCGTGACATCGTCCAGTTCAACGGCGCAGCCCTGTATTGTCCTTGCCTTGATCGAGCGGCCATCCTTCGGGGGCTGGTCGGGGTCGGGATGGTATGTTTGAGTATTTTTGGCAAGATGAAATCAGACGCGGTGTGCGGCGGCCGTGTCGCCAGGCTGCCATGGGACAGTCTCGGACATCTTGGCTTGCCCACGCGCATCAGGTATCGCGCAAGCGCCGTTCATGGCGGGAGTGCGGCACCTCTACTGAAAGGAAATTCCAAATCATGAGACGCGTGACGGTAAAACCCGATTTCGTCATCGCGCCCCCGGCGCAGGTCAGCCTGCCGATCCGGGGCAGTGACAAACGCTTTCCTGTGCACCGCGTCTATTGCATCGGCCGCAACTACGCGGCCCATGCCGTGGAGATGGGGCATGACCCCGACAAGGAGCCGCCCTTCTTCTTTCAGAAGAACCCGGACAACCTGTTCGCCGACCCGGATGTGTTTCCGTATCCTGACCGCAGCAAGGATGTGCATTTCGAGATCGAGATGGTCGTGGCATTGTCGGGTGGTGGCAAGGATATCCCCGGTGAAACGGCCAATGAACTGATCTGGGGATATGGCGTCGGGCTGGATATGACCCGGCGCGACCTGCAGGGCGAGGCGAAGAAGATGGGCCGTCCCTGGGAGGTCGGCAAGGCATTCGAGGGGTCGGCCCCCTGTACGGCACTGGTCCCGGCGGCGGAGATCGGCCACCCGACCGAGGGCGCGATCTGGCTGACGGTCAATGGCGAGATCCGCCAGCAAGGCGATCTGAACCAGATGATCTGGAAGACACCTGAATTGATCGCAGTGCTGTCGCAGTATTTCGAGTTGAAACCCGGCGATATCATCATGACCGGCACGCCCTCTGGTGTCGGCGCGATCCAGCGCGGCGACGTGATGGAGGGCCATGTGGACGGGATCGGCGATCTGAAGATCACGGTTCGCTGACACAGGCTGCGCCTGCAGTGTCGTTTCCGACCGTCCCGGGATATGACTGCCCACGACGGACTTCAACAGGTGCCGTCAAGCCGGTATCCTGTGGCCTGTACATTGCCATGCGGGTCAGCGGGTCAGACGGCACGGCCCCTCAGCGCCCCAGCGTCCGGGCATAGGCAACAAGCTGGTCTGCCACGGTCGCCCAGCCGCCGCAAAAGCCCATATCCTCATGCGACTGGCGCGACTCCGGCGTCCGGTGGCGGGCGATGGCGGTGTAGCGGGTGCCGCCGCCCGGCGCATCCTCGAACAGGATGATCGCGGTCATGAAAGAGTCTTCGCTGGGCGCCCAGCCCTCAGTGTCGAAATCGGTGAAGACCAGCTTTTCATCGGGCACGATCTCCAGCCAGACACCTTCATTCTTCATCTCGGCGCCTTCGACACTGAACACGGTGTTGAACCGCCCGCCAACGCGCAGGTCAATCTCGCAATGCGTGACACGATGCGGTTTCGGCACGACGACCTGCTTGATGTGTTCGGGGGTTGTCCAGCATTTCCAGAGCAGGGCGTGCGGGGTCGTCCAAGGCAGCGAACAACAGGTCGGGTTGGGTATCATACTTGGCCACAGGGATGAGTTACGCGCCATGCAACATGGCATCAAAAATTTAGCCAGTGAGCTAAGTGAATGCAGCGGCAGCGTTGCCTCATGAAGTCAGACCTTGATTATCGGCAATTTTTACGCTATTTCATGTCGAAATAACCGTTGAGGTCCATGCCATGCAGATCGCGAATTTTGCCGAAGGCGGACAATTCGAGCCGCGCAAGATTGCCGCCGCCCTGCGCACCTCTGCCGAAGAGGTCGCCATGAGTGTCGGGCTGGGCAAGGACGCGCTGCAGCGCCGCACGCGGATCAGCTCGGACAAGACTCAGCGCCGCCTGCGCGAGTTGGTGGAGATTCTGAACAAGGTGGAACCGCGTTTCGGGTCCGAACTCATGGCCTATGCCTGGTACCGGTCAGAGCCGCTGCCCGGCTTTGACGGGCGCACGGCGATGCAGCTTGTACAGGATGGCAAGGCGCAGCAAGTGCTGGAATATATCGACGCGGTCGATGCGGGCGTCTTTGCCTGATGGTCTTGACTGACGGGCGCTATGCAGGGCCGCTATACCGCGCCCTGAACCCGGTTTATGCCCGCGACCCCCTATCCGGGCGCGGTGCGGGCCTGTATGGCGGGCGGTTCAACCCAAAGGGGGTCCATGCACTGTATACCGCGCTCGATCCGGCCACCGCCCTGCGAGAGGCCAATCAGGTCGGAAGTCTGCAGCCCACGGTTCTGATGTCCTACAGGGCCGACATCGGCCCTATTTTTGACACGCGCGACGCGGCAGCGCTTGATCGCTACGCGCTCTCTCCCGCAATACTGGCCGATCCCGGCTGGCGCGCGACGATGCTGGGGGGTGGGCGGCCCCCGACGCAGGACGTCGCGCAGGCACTGATTGCTGCCGGGTTCGCAGGCCTGCTGACCGGCAGTTTCGCGAAGGGGGCGGGCACGCGGAGCCTGAATATCGTTCTGTGGCGATGGACGGGTCGGGGCTATGCGCTGGAGGTGGTGGATGATGAAGACCGGCTGGGTCGGATGTAGCGGCTTATGTCAGCGCGGGGGATGCCTAGCGCCGCAGGCCAGACATCTCCGTATCCGGGGGCAGTGACCAGCGCCCTGACCCAGCTGCGGCAAGGATCAGGCAGCCCCCGGCACTGCCTGTTCATTGATCGCAGAGCTTACGCCAGCGGGAACGGACAGAACAGGCATGACCGATGCGGCCTGAAGGGCCATGTTCGAACCGCGGAGCGGACGAATATGGCCATGCGCGCATGGACTTTCATCCCCCGCGGTCAATATGACATATGAACCACCAACGCAGCGAGACACGATTGGGACTGACTTACGGGTATGAATCGCGCCGTCCTGACCCATGCAGCGCCATCGTGACACCGTCGCGCCCTGTGCAGGACATTCTGGACCGCGTGCGCGCCGCGATCACGGAACCCGCTGTCTCGGTGGGGTCTCTGGTGCGTGCGATGGATGCCCCTGCGCAGACGATTTTCCTGTTGCTGCCTGCGCTGATCCTGATCACACCGCTGAGCGGTATCCCCGGCATGTCATCGCTGGGTGGCCTGACGATTGCACTGGTGGCCTTGCAAATCCTGCTGGGCCGATCCGCGATCTGGTTGCCCGGCTTTGTCCTGCGCCGCCAGATATCCGCAGAGCGCCTGAGCCGGGCGCTTGACCGGCTGGCCCGGCCCGCCGCCTTCATCGACCGCAAGATGGCAGCACGGGCGGCGTGGGTGGTGGCCTTTCCCTTTCGCCAGATCGCACTGGCGCTCTGCATGCTGTGCGGGATGTCGATGCCGTTTCTGGAACTGGTGCCGTTTTCCGCGACGATCCTTGCGTTGGTCGTCAGCATTCTGGCCTCGGCGCTGCTGGTGCGCGACGGGCTTATGCTCGCCTTTGGTCTTGGCGGGTTCGGGCTGGCCATCCTTGTCGTCGCGCGGCTTGCAACCAGTTAAGTCACCCGACAGGCGCCTCCGGCACTGCGATCGCGTCCGACGCCAACCAATTCGATATCCGAGATCACAGATGATGCGTACGGAAACGTTCAATGGACTGACAAGTGTGCATGACAGGGCATTTTGCACCGCTCTCGCTATGCGAGCGGCGCTGCAGGCGCTTCCCCTTCTTGCAAAGGGTTGACTGACACATGATATCACGCGAACCATTCAGGATGACAATAATCAACTGCAGATCAGCTTCGGCGGCCCGGCGTCAACCTGCTCGGGACGGCCACGTGACACACGCCCATGTCAGCTGATCTGCTGTTTCTTGCCAGAGACCTTGCGCTGAATCTGATCGCCATCAGTATTCTGGCGTTCGGCTTGTATTTCACAAGATACCATCGCCGTGACTACGCAGTGGGCTTCATCGCGATCAATTTCAGTCTGTTCGTGGTCGCGTCCGTTCTGACGGCATCCTCCGAATTCACCATCGGTGTCGGCTTTGCCCTGTTTGCAATCCTGTCCATCGTCCGCCTGCGATCGGATGAGGCGACCTGGATCGAGATCGGCTATACCATGGTCGCCCTGGTGCTTGGACTGGTCAACGGCTTGCCCGGTCCGTCATTCGAGATGAAACTGCTGCTGTCCGGGGTGCTTCTGGCGGCGATGTTTGTCGCGGATCACTTTGCGCTGCTGTCGCCTGCGCGCCATCAGCGCTGCCGGGTCATTTTAGAAAGCATTGTGCTGGATCGCAAGCAGCTAAACGATCTGGTCGGCCAAAGGCTGGGCGGGACCGTCCGGCATCTGTCGATCATCGAAGTGGATCATGTGACCGAAAAGATGCGTCTGGATGTCCGATACACAGCGGACCAGCCATCACCGCCAGGCGCCGATACCCAGACCGAAGATACAGAGCGCCCACCGCAGACGCGAAGGGAGCCGACATGAATGTGGCCAGCCCCGGCATCGGAACCAGCCCACGCGACATGCTGCACGCGTGTGTCGCCGATCTGCATGGCGCGACCCTGGATGAGTGCAGCACACTTCCGACAAGCCGGTTCGACAGCAAATTCGTGGCCCAGGTCAGCGCATTGGGCGCACTGGTGCAGACATTGCATGCCTCCAGTTCAGGGGGGCAGTCATGGCGGGTGCTCGAGGTCGAACACCATAGGATCGTACAGTATCAGACCGCCTATTTCGACACGCCATGCCTGCAGCTTTATCGCGACCATCTGCAGGGGCGACGCCGGCGTTTCAAGATCAGGACGCGCCGCTACAGCACCGGGGCCCATGTGCTCGAGATAAAACTCAAGGGTATTTGTGGAAAAACCGAAAAACTGCGCCGCACCCGCGCAAATGGCGCGCGCAGAATGGTGCTGGATCATGCCGAACACGACTGGCTGCTGGACAGCTTGCAAACGCAATTCGCGTACCCTGCGCCACTGGAACTGTCGCCGTCGGCGCAGACATTCTACAGGCGTATCTGCCTTGTGGGACCGGATGACGACCGTCTGACCATCGATCTGGATTTCGCGGTTGCGCAAGGCTGTAACAGCCCCCAAGGCGCAGCGGATCAGCAGATCGCTGTCAATCCCGATCTGGCTATCGTCGAAAGCAAGTCATCGCGGATGCGCACGGACCTCGACAGGCAACTCAGGCAGATCGCCAGGCACCCTGACCAGCTGAGCAAATATGCCATTGCACTGGCGATGACCCGCGGGGTTCGCTGCAACCCATGGCTTCCGGCGCTGCGAAGACTGAATGGAGAACCTGCCGCTGATCGCCATGGCATGCGCGGCCATGTCTGACGCGGTCGCACATGACAGACTGACGAACGCAGCCTGGCCGTGGCCGGTTTCACCGACTGCAAAGCTTGCGGTGCTGGTTGCGGCGGTGCTGGGCGCACCCTCGCTCGCCAGTGCAGAGGGCGCGGCAGACCCTCAGCTTGCCTGCCCGGAAGGTGCGGCCAGCGTTCCGCCCCCGCGCTTTTCCATGCGCAGCGGGTTCCATGACACGCCCTTCCATCTGACGATCAGCGCCCTTCATGACACGCCCATATTCTACACACTCGACGGGTCACTACCGGATGTGACGGACACATCAGGTGCAACATCGCGCTACCGCGGCCCCATCGCGATTACCGACCGCACGGGCACCGCGCACAGGCTGGCCGATATCGACACGACATCCGTGGGCCGCACCCCGTTCTTCGATGATCCGGCACGGGCAGAGGATTTCCAGATGCCCGACCTCTCCGATACGGTGCTTGAACAGGCGACCGTCATTCGTGCGCGAACCCCGTGCAGCGCCACGGCCAGCGCGTCCTATTTCATTGGCAGCGACAGGGTCCGCGACGGTTTGCCGGTTCTCTCGCTTGTCACGGACCCGGACGGGCTGATGGACCATGACGACGGGATCTATGTCGCGGGCCGGTTGCTTGAAGACTCCGTGCAGAGCCCGGATTTCGACCCGGATGACTGGATCATCTCGAATTACAGCCAGCGCGGTCGCGACTGGGAACGCCGCGTCGGGTTCGATTTCTGCGCACCGGGCGGCGAATGCATTTACAGCCGCGATGCAGGCGTGCGCGTGCATGGTCGATACAGCCGATCCTTTCCGCAGAAATCCCTGCGCCTCTATGCCCGAAACGACTATGGGGATCGCCGGTTCAGGGCAAATTTTTTCTTCAACGACACCCCGACACCGCTGGGTCATCGTCGGCTGATCCTGCGGAATTCGGGAAACGACAATCCACATATGATGCTGGCCGACGGGTTTCTGCAATCGCTCATGACCGGCCTGATAGCGGATACGCAGGCCTATCAGCCTGTCGTCGTCTTCATCAATGGGGAATACTGGGGGATCCAGAATATCCGCGAACGCTATGACCGGCACTATCTGGAACTGGTGCATGGCGCTGATCCCGACGAAGTGGAGTTGCTCAACAACTCCGGGTCAACAGACGGGCAGCCCCCCGACCTTGTTGACGCATGGCACCAGACATTGGAGGATGTCAGTCGGCTTCGTCCGGATGATCCACGGTTCGCGGAACAGGCCGACGCACGGCTTGATATCGGCAGCTTCCTTGATTTCATCATCGCGCATGTGTTTGTCGGCAATGCCGACTGGGTGTCGAACAATGTGCGCTGGTGGCGGGCACCAAAGCAGTCCGAAACGCCCGTTGCCGGGGTTCATGATAACCGCTGGCGCTGGCTGATCAGCGATTTCGATCAATGGGGCGGGGGTGTGGGTGATCCCGCTTTCGACAATTTCGCCCACCGGCTTGCGCCGACGGATGACCCGCATGTCCGCGATGGATTTCCGTTTCTGTTTCATCGCATCATGTCAAATGACGCATTGCGGGCACGGTTCCTCAATCGCTTTGCCGATCTGATGAATTCAACGCTGCATCCCGATGTGACGCTTCAAAGGCTGGACGGCGCAGTCGCGCGGATCGCGCCCGAAATTCCGCGCCACCTGGCGCGCTGGCGGCCAGACCGCGAAATAGAGCATTGGCACGCGGATACAGATCGTCTTGCCCGTTTCCTGCGCGCACGTCCGGCCCATCAGTTCGATCAGCTTGTCGAGGCGTTTTCGCTTGCCGGAACCGGCAAGGTCAGTATCGCGACCCCCGAGGCCGCGCGCGGAACAGTGCGGGTCAACACCATAAGCCTGCCTGACCGGGCGCATGGCAGCGCCGACAAGTGGCGTGGCAGATATTTTCTGGATGTTCCTGTCACGGTTGAGGCGCGCGCCGCAAAGGGGTATCGCTTTGCGGGGTGGACTGGACTGGAAACAGACGCTGACACCCCTGTCATCACGGTGTTTCCAGATGCACAGCCTGTCACGCTTCGCCCGCAATTTCTGGCCGAGTGAGTGGCGCCACGGGCGCATTTGAACAAATGCCGAAATCAGGCACCGGGCAGATCAACGCAGGTTGACCATTGCTTCGCGTCTCAGGGCTTCGGCATATCTTGTGGCCGCGTTGACATATCGGCTGGCGCCGGTGCCGGGCGAGATCGTCATCTCGTGTTCGGCATGACGCAACTCGACCTCTGCCAATTGCCGTTCCAGCACCACTTGAGCCTCGCGCATCGCCTCGTCCCGAAGACGGCGGGCACGTTCCAGCGTTTCCAGTCTTTCGAGTTCAGCCTCCATCTGACGTTCTGCGCGTTCAACTTGCTGACGGACCAGGCTTTCGATTTCGGCCTGCCGGCGCTCCATGTCGGCTCTTCTGGAAAGCTCCCGCACTCTCTGCTCGGCGCGCCGTGCTGCGTCCTCTGCCTCGGTTATGGCCCTTTCCAGCTCGGCCTCATACTCGGTCAGCCAATCGGCGCAAACGGCAGGAGAGGCTGCATGAAGCGCTGACGGGCAGAACTGCACATCGATCAGCCCAATCCGGCCGGTCGGGCGGGGGATGATGTCACCCGACATGCCGTCATATTCCCCGACAACTGCACGAACATGCATCAACGGCCCTTCGGCAAACCGCAGACTGGCATAAAAGCTGCCGTGATCGACCAGCGTATAGGGACCGTCGAAGGGGCTGTCCGCGTCGATATCGGACCAGTCCAGCCCGATCATCTGCCGCCCGTCAAAGCGGTCCGGGCGGAACATGTGCAGCGCAGCAGCCCCAAAGGCGGCGGTCAGGGGCTGGTTGCGCAGGTCCGGCGGGTTGCCAAGGGCAGAGGCAAGCTGGCTGATCAGCGGGTAGCGGATGATCCCGCCATCATCAGGAATGCGCGTGGCAAAGACCCATGGATAGGCATAGCCTGGCAGGTGGATGTTGATGCGGTGCAGGCTGGTGCCGTCCTGAAAGGGCATGATCAGGTTGCGCGCCGTGCCCTCATGCTCCAGCGACCAGTCGCCGCTGACCCGCACGCTGACCTGCATCTCTTCGCGAAACAGCTCTGGCATGACGCTTGGGTCCACACCCATGGCAGTGAATGCGTCGATATTGTCCAGATGCACGCCCTCGTCAAAGGCATCCGAAATGCTGTCGATCGTGTCCAGCAGGCCATCGAGTGTGAAGATATCCGCACCGCTGATGTCGATCGGGGGGCGGGGCGGGGGCAGGTTCTCCAGGGCCGTGTCGGGCAGGGTAAAGCTAGGGCGATCCTGCGCCTGTGCAGGCACAGCCAGCCCCGCCGCGAGCAGCAGGGCCAGGGCGAGGGCACGCGTCATGCGCCGTCGGCCATCAATTCGGTGTCAAACCGCCCGTCTATAGCACGGCAATCATCGGGGTCTTCGGTGATCTGCATGCCCTGCATCTCGACCCGGCACAGCGTGCTGGAGAACCGGCCCGTTGCCCGCCCGAACGGGCTGTCGAAGCTGAGCACATCGAATATCAGCTCTCCATCGCCACGCGCATCGCTGGAATACAGGACCGAGGGCAGGCCGCCCGTGCTTTCCTCAACATATGTGATGTCGGCCTCGACGGGCTGGCCCAGCAGATCGGTCCAGTCCTCGGGCGTCAGGTTGAAGCCTGCGGGCGCAAGGATCAGAACACCCTCGGTCAGCAGCGCGGGGTTTTCGGGGTCATGGGCCTGAACCGTGATCGACACTTCTGCCGCGAGATCGTCCAGCACGCTGGATTGGATCTGGGCCATCTGCGCCTGCATCATCTCGATCATGGCGCGTTCCTCGTCCGAAAGCGTGTCCGGATCGACGCCCAGATCGTCGAAACCGGGCTGGTCTGGCAGGACCGAAGTGTCAAATCCGGACCAATAGGCGGTCGCCATGGCCTCGCGTGCAGTATCAGCGGGCGAATGAAAGGTCAGCCATTGCCGCTCGGACCCGTCAAAGACCGCAGTGACCTCGCCCAGCACCTCGACATCTGTCGGAAACCCCTCGGAATGGGCCGCGCCGGTGAAAACGCAGGCGCAGATCAATATGGCGAGGGTGCGTGGATTGAGAATGAGGTTGGGCATCGGGCGCTCCTGCAAGGTCGGGATGGGATCGGTATAGCACGCGATCGCAGCGTTGCCCCCTGTGTTTGAACGGGTGTCGGCGCGGCGCGGCATTTTTTGCAGAAGCGACAGTATGCGTCGTTGGTTAGTCCCGCCGCGCGGCAAGGGTGGGATATCTCCCACCCTACGCGCTGCCATGTAAGGTGGGTGCCAACCCACCCCGGGCGTGGAGGGCATTGAGCAGCCCATGCTGGACATGCTTGCCAATGCAGGTGCGCGACATCGGCTGGCTTTCTCATCCTGCCAGCGGCTTGCCCGTTTCGGGGTCAGAGCGTGTCGGCATGGCTGATGCGGCGGTGTGTCGTGAAAGCCTGATCCAGATCCGGGCTCAACGCCAAACCCAGCCCCGGCCCGGACGGAACGGTGATCATGCCATCGCGCAGTTCGGGCAGTGCAGTAACGAGGTCACGATACCAGGTGCGGTAGAAGGCGCGCACGCTTTCCTGCACCAGCGCATTCGGCGCGTTCAGCGAAAGGTGGGTCGAGGCCGCGAGCACAACCGGCCCGGTGCAGTCATGCGGCGCGACCGGCAGGTGCCAGGCCTCGGCCATCGCGGCGATCTTGCGCGCTTCGGAGAGCCCGCCGCACCAGCTCAGATCCAGCATCACGATCCCCGCCGCACCCGTTTCCAGCAGGTCGCGGAACCCCCAGCGTGTGGCCAGCGTCTCGGAGGCCGAAATCGGCGCACGCGATGCCTCTGCATAGCGCTTCAGGCTGGACAGGCTGTCCATTCGGATCGGGTCCTCGTGCCAGAAGGTGCCGTAGGGCTCCAGCGCGCGGGCGATCTGGATGGCGGGCAGAAGCTGCCACATGCCATGAAACTCGACCATGATGTCCATGCGGTCGCCGACCGCTGCGCGGATCTTCTCAAAAGGGACAAGCGCCGATTTGAGGTCTTCACGCGAGATGTAGTGCCCGCGCGATTTTTCTGCTGCCATGTCAAAAGGCCAGATCTTCATTGCGGTGATGCCGTCTTCGAGCAGCGAGAGCGCCAGTTCGTCGGCGCGGTGCAGAAAGCCGTTCAGATCGTCAAATTCGGGCTGTTTGCCGTGCGATGTGCCCCAGTTTGCGACCTGCTGGCCATCGGTACTCTTGATGTATTCAACCCCTGCGCAAGTGTTGTAGGTGCGGATCGCAGGGCGCGTGAACCCACCCAGAAGCTGCGCGACGGGCAGCCCCGTGGCATGACCGAACAGATCCCAGAGTGCGATATCGAACGCCGAATTGCCACGCATCTCGGCCCCGGCCGAGCGGAACCCCAGATATCCGACCAGATCGGCGGCCAGCGCATCGATCTGCAGCGGATCGCGACCGATCACACGCGGGGCGATCCATTCATGGACATGCGCCTCGACTGTCTGCGCCCCGAAAAAGGTCTCTCCCAGACCGACAAGACCCTCATCGGTATGCACCTGCAGCCACAGCAGGTTCGGACGCTCGTCAATGCGGATCGTCTCGATGGCGGTGATCTTCATACTGTGCCCTCGGCATAGAAGGTTTGCGCATTCGCACAATTGCTACGCGCCACCCTGCAGCGGGTGGTCTGATTGCGGCCTGTGCGCCAGCCGATAGACCAGACCTGCCTTTTCTTGCGCACGGGGATCCAGACCTGTCTGACGGAACGTCGCTTTGCCATGCGTATTTTTCCGCCTCACCCCCTGTCAAGAGACGTTGAGCCCCGCGCGCAAGCGCGCGGCTTCCGTCCTGAAGCGTGAACAGGCACAGAAACGATTGGCGCACTTTACCGAAGTCACTGCTTCGACTGCAAGTCGTCGATATGTCGATCGAGTTCTCGCAAGCGGACGGCCTGTTCACCAAGTCATGCGGTTTCCGGGCATCGGTCCCGGACGGCCGTGCTCAGACTGCATCCTCGGGATCCAGGATCGGGTCAAGCACCAGCAACAGCCGGATCTCACCCGTGCCCTCGATTGGGGGGGAGCGGTGGCGTAGGGCGGAAGGCGGCATTGTCGGCCACTGCACCCCGCGCAGCACAATCGGCTGGCCTGTGGGCACGGTATGGATGGCGACAGGATCGGCATCACGCGCGGCCAGTCCGAACTGCGTTCCCCTGCCTCGGCAGGTGCAGATCAGCCGGGCCGTCACGTTGTCCATATGGAATTTCCGGCAGGCATTTCCCGCCACGACCTCAAGGCGCAGACGCAGCCAGGGCGCGCGCATCGCTGCAGCAAAGTGTTCGGCCAGTTCTGCGATCCTGTCGATGAAAAGGGTCCGCTCCGGCGCGTCAGGCATTGATGCAGAGATGGCTTTCAGCCTTGTCGGTATGGCATCGGGCCGCAGGATCTCGCGCATTCGGGGCAATTGATCTGCGGGCAGTTCTGCCAGCCAATCCGTCACCGCGGTACAGTCGGGCCGCGCCCAGATCACGGCGGCGCAATCGGGGGCATGGATATCCGCAAGCCCGGTGATCCTGTCCGTCACACGGACGCCAAAGGGAAGAGGATGCGCAAAAGGGTTCATCCGGTCCTCCGGCGGGGCCGGTGGCGGGGCGCGCGAGCGGGCGAGCCGGCCGGGTCACGCGCCTTCACAGCGGCTGTTCCAGCGCATGAACGGTCATGCCTTGCGCCTTGAAAAGATCATCCGGTGTCATCTGCAAAAGCGACAGGCTGTCCCGCAGATCGGAGTCCGGCACGTCACGGGCGATGATGACAACGCGGCTCGTCCCGTCGGACTGGGCGCTATGCGTCAGTGGCACAGGCGGCTCGAAAATATGTTGCACGCCGTGAAACACGAAAGGGTGCAAGGCCCCTTCGATATGCACAATTCCCTTGAGCCGTAGAATATTCTCGCCGCGCAGCGCGATCAGCGTATCAAGCCAGAAATCGAACACCTGGGCCGGGATCGGTTCGGGTAGCCTGAGAGAGGCGGTGGCAATCCGGTCGCCCCCGGCGTGGTGCGCGGGGGGAGGCAGATCGGCGGGCGGCGTTGGCCGGGTCAGCCCCGACAGCCCGGCCAGCGGATCAGGGTCCGGCTGCGCGAGCCAGTCCAGCGCATGTTCGGGCGTCATCGGATTGCGCAACGCGCCAAGGCCGAACAGCGCACCCGCGGGCAGCGCCCCCTTTTCCGCCGTGATCCGTTTTGCGCCAGCGTTCAGCCGGTTCAGCCGCGCCGCAATCGCGGCACCTGTGTCGGTATCGGCCAGATCGGATTTGGTCAGCACGATGCGGTCGGCCATGGCGACCTGAGCCTGCGCCTCTGGGTGCTGATCAAGCGTGGCCGCACCCAGCACCATATCCACTGCCGTCACGATCCCGTCGAGGGCGTAATTCGGGGCCAGCAACCGATCGACAAGCAGCGTGTGCAGGATCGGGCCGGGATCGGCCAGGCCTGTCGTTTCGATCACCACGCGGTCAAAGGCCAGATCCCCATGCGCCCGCCGCGCCAGAAGCGAGGTCAGGGTCCGCGACAGGTCCCCCCGGATCGAACAGCACAGGCAGCCGCCGGACATCAGGACAACATCCTCGGCGCTGTCCTCGATCAGGTCATGGTCCAGCCCGGCCTCGCCGAATTCATTGACGACGACTGCGATCCGCCCGCCTGCAGGGTCGTGCAACAGACGGTTGAGAAGCGTCGTCTTGCCTGCCCCCAGAAAGCCGGTGAGCAATGTGACAGGGATCGGATCGGTCATGGGGCAGCACCTGGGGTTGTGAATTCTGCAGTTGTATGATTGTTATAATATAACTCTTCAGACAGCAAGGCCAGCCATGCCCGACAGCCTGTTCCATTCCCGTTACCGCCATGACCATCGCATGTGAGTTCGGGCTCAGCGCTGCACGTCTGTGGCACCTTCACCGGGTCAGGCGGATGGTGCGCGAGCAAGGGGGTTTCGGCCCACAAACGCTGGTGTCGGTGACAGAGTTTTTCTGCGACGACCCGAACTGCCCCGGACCGGCCACCCGGATCACGATTCTGACCATGGATCTGATGCGACGGGTCCTTGTTGTCCATCGCCCGGCACGCGAGGTTTCGGCGATAGACATAGCCGCAGTCATCGACGCGGGGCGCGCGGTGCAGCGGACGGACTGACCCCGTCGCAAACACCTATCGCCTGCAAGCTGCTTGACGCGGTGCTCAATGCGGCGGACAAAGCCTTGTCAAATGAACGGTGCCTGTGCTGTGTCATCCTCGATGGCCTGGACCCACAGGCGGTTTGAACTGGATATGGGAAGCTATGATGCCTGTTGCCCGCACTGCAAGTGCCCCTGCGCGGCCAGATCACCTGCCTGCTCGACAGGCGAATGACGCTGTGCGGCCCGGTCTGCCCGCCGGTTTGAATCAGAGGAGAGGGACAGATGGGACGCCTTGAGGGAAAGACAGCGATACTGAGCGCGGCGGGGCAGGGGATTGGCCGGGCCTCGGCGCTGGCGATGGCGCGCGAAGGCGCGCAGGTCATCGCCACTGACATCAACCCCGACACACTGGCGACACTGGCCCGCGACGCCACTGGGTTGTCCTTGCAGACGCATGTGCTGGATGTGCGCGACCCGGAAGCCGTGGCCGACGCCGTCGCCCGCTTTCCCGCGCCGGATGTGCTGTTCAACTGCGCGGGCTTCGTGGACCATGGTACGATCCTTGATTGCGATGAAGAGGCCTGGGCCTTCAGCCTCGGGCTGAACATGACCGCGATGTACCGGATGCTGCGCAGCTTTCTACCCGGCATGCTGGAGGCAGGCGGCGGGTCGATCATCAACATGGCCTCGGTCGCCTCGTCCATCATAGCGGCCCCCAACCGTTTTGTTTATGGCGCGACCAAGGCTGGGGTCATCGGCATGACGAAATCGGTCGCCGCCGATTTCGTCACCCGTGGCATTCGCTGCAATGCGATATGTCCCGGCACAGTGGAAAGCCCCTCGCTTGAGGGGCGGCTGGCAGCGAGTGGCAACTATGAGGCCGCGCGCAAGGCCTTTGTCGCGCGCCAGCCCATGGGGCGGATCGGTGATCCCGAAGAGGTCGCCGCGCTTGTGGTCTGGCTGGCCAGTGACGAAAGTGCCTTTGTGACAGGCCAAAGCCATGTCATCGATGGCGGATGGGCGAACACCTGAAGGAGAGGAAGACATGAAACTGTTGCGCTGGGGCGAAGCGGGTGCCGAAAAACCCGGACTGCTGGATGCCGAGGGAAAGATCCGTGACCTGTCGGGTGTTGTCCCCGATATCGCTGGTGCGGTTCTGTCAGACAAGGGCCTGGCGGCGATCCGCGACACTGATCCGGCAAGCCTGCCCCAAGTGCCCGATACCACCCGGCTGGGGCCCTGTGTGGGCGGAACGGGCAAGTTCATCTGCATCGGGCTCAACTATTCCGACCATGCCGCCGAGACCGGTGCCAGCGTGCCACCCGAGCCGATCATCTTCATGAAGGCGACCTCGGCCATATGCGGGCCGAATGACCCCATCATCATCCCGCGCGGTTCGGAAAAGACCGACTGGGAAGTGGAGCTTGCCGTCATTATCGGGACGCGTGCGAAATATGTGACCGAGGCCGCGGCCATGGCCCATGTCGCAGGGTATGCTGTCGCCAATGATGTCAGCGAGCGCGCCTTTCAGGCCGAACGCGCTGGCCAGTGGACCAAGGGCAAGAGCTGCGACAATTTCGGCCAGCTCGGGCCATGGCTGGTCACGCGCGACGACATTGCGGACCCGCAGGCACTGCCGATGTGGCTGACAGTGAACGGCCGCAAGATGCAGGATGGATCAAGCAAGACGATGGTTTACGGGGTGGCGCATCTGGTCAGCTATCTGTCGCAGTTCATGACCCTGCATCCGGGCGACGTGATCTCGACCGGCACTCCGCCCGGTGTCGGCCTGGGCATGAAGCCGCCGCGTTTCCTGCAGCCTGGCGATGTGGTCGAGCTGGGGATCGAGGGGCTGGGACAACAGCGTCAGGACGTCATCGCCGACCCGCAGGGCTGAGGCGTTCGGGCCGTGATACCGGAGATGATGGCATGGAGTTGATCGATACACACCAGCATCTGATCTATCGTGAGACGCTGGGCTATGGCTGGACCAGAGGTATTCCGCAACTGGAGAAAGGCGATTTCACGCTTGGCAATTATCAGACGCTGACCACCGACAAGAAGATCGCCGGTACCGTGTTCATGGAATGCGCGGTCGACGATGCCGAATACAAGGATGAGGCGCGGCTTGTCGCTGGGCTGATGCGCACGCCGGGCTCGGGCATCATGGCACAGATAGCGTCCTGCAGACCGGAGGTACAGGCGGGGTTCAGCGACTGGCTGGATGAGGCTGCAGAACTGGGGGCTGTGGGATTCCGTCGGGTGCTGCATGTCGTGCCCGATGAGGTATCGCAAGACGCGGTGTTTCGCGAAGCTGTGCGCGAAATCGGGCGGCGCGGCTTCAGTTTCGATCTGTGTGTCCTGGCACGGCAACTGCCGATCGCACAGGCGTTGGCGCAGGCCTGCCCTGACACAGTAATGATCCTGAACCATTGCGGCGTGCCGGATATCGCGGCGGGGGCCTTTGACAATTGGGCCGAGGGAATGGCCGCATTGGCCAGATGCGACAACATGCAGGTCAAGCTGTCGGGGCTGACGGCCTATTGCGCGCCGGACGCAATGGGAACCGAGACGCTGCGCCCCTGGGTCGATCATGTGCTGGGCTGCTTTGGACCGGACCGCATGGTCTGGGGGGGTGACTGGCCTGTGGTCAATATGGGCAGCGGACTGCCGGCCTGGATCGACCTGAGCCGCGCGCTCCTATCTTCCCTGTCACAGCAAGAGGCGCAAGCGGTCGGCACGGGCAATGCCCGACGGATCTATCGCCTGGGGCAGGCGCCATTGACAGGGTAGATCCTTCAACCCCGCGTGTGTGCAGAGCCGCAAAAACTGGCCAGGGGTGGGATATCTCCCACCCTACTGGGCAAGGTGTGTAGGGTGGGAAATATCCCACCCTTGTGGTGTGTAGCGCTTGTGCGCTGCTTTCACGGTTGCAGATCAGATGGTCCCACATTTGCCAGACTGCCCCGGAGCATTGTGACCTGGGCGCGCAAGCGGCCTTGATGGCGCGTCTCCGTCGCCTTGCCTTTTCGCCGACTGCGCCAGGATTAACATGCCCGTTCGCGCGTAATTCGCCATATGTCCAGACAGCCCGTGCAAGGCTGATCCGGACCCGGACAGGCAGATGGAGGATGAGATGCGGCACGAGACGGATTTTCAGATCGAGTCCGAACTTCCGGCAATCACCAGCGCTGAGGGCTTCACCCTGACGCGTTTTCGCGTCAGCAATTTCCGCTCGGTCAGCGATTCAGGCTGGCTGAAACTCGACACCGTGACGGCGCTGATCGGGGTGAACGAATCCGGCAAGACCAATCTGCTCTTGCCTCTGTGGAAGTTGAACCCCGCCAGCGGGGGTGAGATCGAACCGGTTTCGGATTATCCCAAGGCGCTTTTTGCAACGATCCGGAATGCGCCCGAGCAGTTCCAGTTCGTCACTGCGGAGTTCGACACCGGGCGCTTTTCGCAGGATCTGGCCACGATGGCGGGCATCCCCGAAGATCAGGCGCGCCGGGTTTCGGTCGCGCGCCTGTATAACGGGGCCTACAGGATCGCCTTTCCTGATTTCGCCCGCGACGATACTGGTGCCATCAGCCGCGCTGGCCATGCGCTCAGCGCCGCGCTGGACGATCTGCGTCCGCTTGCGGATGACCTTCAACCAAGGGCCTGTGCGCAGGTGCAGGCGATCATGGACGACCTGAAAGGGATCGCGACCGTCACCGCCAATGACCTGCGGCTTGCGCGCAATGCAGTGGCCGCCCTGATCCCCGAGGAACCGCCTGCGACAAGCACCGTCATCCCGGTGCTCCGCACCCTGCAAAAAACGCTGGGCCAGCAGATGGCGGCGATGATGGCGCCCGATCCGTCCTCGCGCGATGATATCCGCCGTGCCGTGCTCGAACACTTGCCACGCTTTGTCTACTACTCGAATTACGGCAATCTCGACAGCGAGATCTATCTGCCGCATGTCGTGGACAACATGACCCGTGCCGATCTGGGCGCGCGGGAAAGCGCCAAGGCGCGCACCTTGCGAGTGCTGTTCGATTTCGTAGGGGTCGAGGCCGAGGAAATCCTGCAACTGGGCCGTGATTTCCGCGATATCCGCGATGAGGCGGAGGCGCGCATGATCGCGGAGCAGGGCAGGACCGGGTTGCTGCGCAGTCTGCTCACCCGCGCGCGCGGGCAGAACCATCAGCCCGACCCGACCATCCTTGCACAGATCGCAGAGGCCAAGCGCACACGCTCGATCCTGCTGCAATCGGCGGGTACCTTGCTGACAGAGCGGTTTTCGGAATGGTGGCGGCAGGGCGACTACCGGTTCCGTTTCGAGGCCGATGGCAACCATTTCCGGATCTGGGTGGCCGACAGCCGCCGCCCGCAGGAAGTGGAGCTTGAACACCGCTCGACCGGGCTGCAATGGTTCCTGTCTTTTTTTCTGGTCTTCCTGCAAGAGGCTCGTGGTGCACATGAAAACTGTGTGTTGCTGCTGGACGAGCCCGGCCATTCCCTGCATCCGCTGGCGCAGCGCGATCTGTCCGAATTCTTCGACGGGCTGGCCGGGGACAACCAGATCATTTACACGACCCATTCGCCGTTTCTGGTCGATGCCGACCGTCTGTCGCGCGCGCGCAAGGTCTATGTCGACCACGGCGGATCGACCCGCGCCACTGGCGATCTGCTGCTGTCCGAGGGCACGGATACCCAGCGCGGGGCCGGGTTTGCCGTGCGCGCCGCACTGAATCTGGCCGTGGCCGAGGCAAGCCTGCGCTGCGCCCGGCCGGTTCTGGTGCAGGGGGGAGTCGAGCAGAGCTATCTGAGCATGATCAAGACCTTGTGCATCGCATCGGGCACGTTCCTGCCGAAACATGATATGGTCTTTGCCCCGGCTGGCAATGCACGGATCATGCATGCCATGGCGCAGATGCTGTCCGACGATGATCTGGGCATGCCCCCGGTTCTGCTCGATGACAGCACGGCCGGGCGCGCCCTTGCTGCGCAGCTTGGGCCTGGTGGCCCGGTCATCCGCCTAAGGTCACTGACCGCGATGGACGGGGCGACGATAGAAGATCTGATGCCCAGCGAGAGCCTTGCAGCGCAGCTTGACCGGGTTGAGCGGCGGCCTGAACGCCTGTTCGCCGATCAGGTCGATCCCGCGCGCCCCTTTGTGGCGCAGGCACTGGACTGGGCCGCGCAGGAGGGTATCATACTCGCGCCTGACTGGCGGCTGAAACTGATCGAACGCATGCAGCGCCACTATCTGGGGGCAGGGCGTCGGGCCCTTGAGCGGGCCGATACGCAAGCCTGGGCGCAGGTGTTGAAGACCTTGACGGGGCAGGCGGGTGATATGCGCGCCTGACCCGGCTCAGCAAAGCCTGTGTCCCGGCCTTTCGGTCGTCCGGCAATCAGCGTCATGCTGCGCCCAGCCAGGCTGTTGCCTCGACCTCGATCAGGATCTCGGGCGCAGGCATCATGGCGCTGACCTCGACCACAGTCGAAACCGGTGCCTGGTCGGGAAAGAACATGCGGCGCACCGTGTTGTAGCGGGGAAAGTGATCGAGGTTGCGGAAATACTGCACCAGCTTGAACACATCACCCATGCTGCCCCCGGCCTCTTCGACCGTGGCACGGATGCGGTCCAGCACATACCAGCTTTGCGCGATGATCGGACCATCCTTGGCATCGACGCTGAACTCGCCGCTGCGCCCGATCCTGTCGGCCACGCCCTCGGGCAGATCGTCATAGCCACGGATCACCCGGCCTGCGCCGGGGTCCACGGCGATCACCCCGGACAGAAAGATGAAATCTCCCCGCCGGGTCCAGGCGGAGTAGCGGGCCAGGGGCTGTGCGGTCGGCGACATGGCTGGGTCCTCTCTGGGTGTCAGACAGTTGCGTGATGATATTGCAGCAAAGGCACCAGCGTAACCCCCGGTTTGGCCGGAAGAGAACCGTAACGCTACATTCCCGCCCCCGCTGGAAAGACCGCTTTGACTAAAAGGCAAACAACCTGAACACCTGCGAAATACATAATACGCATAAGTATGATTATGTTATTCTTTGGTCGATCAGATCCGGTCCTGCTGAACCGCCGCTTTCAGGCTGCGCTGGCAGGCAGTGACCATGAAATCCACAAAGTTCGGATCTTGGGGTCCTGATACCGGCGATGCGGATGGAGGCAGCCAAAGCTGACAGGCACAGGTGGCGTATCGGCAAGGACCTCGACCAGATCACCACTGGCCAGATGGGGCGCGGCCTCGAACCGTGGGATGTTGACGATGCCGTGCCCCGCCAGCGCCCAGCCGATCAACACATCCCCATCATCGGCATCGAAACTGCCGCTGACCCCCAGTTTCTGCGGGCCATACGGGGTTGAAACGGTCCAGAAATATTCGGGCGCGCGCGGGTAGCGCAGCAGCAGGCAATTGTGCCCATGCAGCAGGTCCTGCGGCACTTGGGGCGCGGGATGCGCGCGCAGATAATCCGGCGCAGCGCAGAACAGGCGGTCACACTCGGCGATCTTGCGAAACTTCAGCGTCGAATCTTCCAGAACGCCGATGAAGAGCGCCACGTCCTGCCAGTCGGCCATCATGTCCAGCTTGCGATCCGACAGGCGCAGCCGGATCTCGACATCCGGGTAACGGCGCGTGAATTCCGGCACATGCGGCGCGATCAGCCGCCGCCCGATCCCCAGTGGCGCACTGACGCGGATGGCCCCCTTGGGCCGCCCCGAGATGCCCGCGATCACGGCCTCTGACGCCTCCAGCGCCTCGATCACGCGCAGGGCATATTCGAAATACGCCTCGCCTGCTTCAGTCACGGTCAGGCTGCGGGTAGTGCGATTGAACAGGCGCACGCCCAGTCGCGCCTCCAACTCCTTGATCCGCTTGCTGGCAACCGCCGGCGTCAGGCGCAGATCGCGCCCACCTGCGGTGATGCTGCCAAGCTCCACCACGCGGACAAAGACATTCAGACTCTCGAGATAGGACATGGACACCTTCCGCACCGGACAGCGCCATTTTGTCCGATTTGTTGAAAGAGTCTGCATCAATCAGTGAATTTATTGAAAGTCGTTTCTGTGTGACCGTTTCCTGCATGGCGGCATCTGTCGCGGAAATGTTCAAAAGGGGTGGAGCATGACATATCGCAGCGAAATCCGGTTTCTGTTGAACGATACGCTGGTGTCGACCAGGGATGTCGCGGCGTCGGACACGCTGCTGGATTTCCTGCGTCTGAACCGGCGACTGACCGGCACGAAAGAGGGCTGCGCCGAGGGCGATTGCGGGGCCTGCACAGTGCTGGTCGGGCGGCTGGGGCCGGACGGGCTGTCCTACGCGCCGGTCAATGCCTGCATCCGGTTTCTCGCCTCGCTTGACGGGTGCCATGTCGTGACCGTGGAATATCTGGCCGGCCCCGATGGCGCGCTGCACCCGGTGCAACGTGCCATGGTCGAGCACCATGCCAGCCAATGCGGGTTCTGCACACCCGGTTTCGTGATGGCGCTTTACGCGTTGTGGATGGCCGTGCCGCACCCAACGGAATTGCAGATCGCGCACGCGTTGCAGTGCAATCTGTGCCGCTGTACCGGTTACGCGCCGATCATCCGCGCAGCAAAGGCGGTCAGCGAATACGGCACCCCGTCGCAGGACCATCTGACCCGTGAACGCGACGCGATCACCGCACAACTGCAGGGACTGCGCGATACGGCGCGGGTCGATCTGGCGGCGCGCGGGCAGCGGGCGATCCTGCCCGCGACGGTCGATGATCTGGTGCAGGTACTGGCTGAGCATCCGGGCGCGACCGTGATTGCCGGGGCGACCGATGTCGGGCTGTGGGTCACGAAATTCCTGCGCGATATCTCGCCTGCAGTGTTCATCGGGCATCTGGTCGGGTTGCAACGCATCACGCGCGATGGCGACACGCTGCGCATCGGTGCAGGCGTCAGCTATTCGGCGGCCGAAGAGGCCATTGCGCGGCATCTGCCACATCTGACCGAATACTGGTCACGCATCGCGGGCTGGCAGGTGCGCAGCATGGGCACGGTCGGCGGCAATATCGCCAATGGCTCGCCCATCGGGGACCTGCCACCGCCTCTCATTGCGCTTGGGGCGCATGTTGTGCTGAAGCGCGCTGGTCAGTCGCGCGAGGTGCCGCTGGAAGCATTCTTTCTGGATTATGGCAAGCAGGACCGCGCCCCCGACGAATTGCTGACCGAGATTGTCGTGCCCCTGCCCGATGCAGGCACCTTTCATGCGGCCTACAAGATATCCAAGCGGCGGGATGAGGATATCTCGGCGCTTGCCGCAGGCTTTGCCCTGCGGGTCGAAGCGGGCGTGATCGTCGAGGCGCGCATCGCCTTTGGCGGCATGGCGGGGGGTCCCGCCCGCGCCCGCCACGCCGAAGCCGCACTGACCGGTCAGCCCTGGTCCGAGGACAGCCTGATCCGCGCCAGCAGCGAATTACCACGTGATTTCAGTCCGCAGAGCGATATGCGCGCCAGCGCCGACTACCGGATGCGGGCAGGGCAAAACCTGTTCCGCCGCTTCTGGCTGGAACAGGACGCCGGTGCCCGCGATGCGCAGCTTGCGCCCGCCTGAAAACAGGGGGTCCAGTATGACAGAGGCAACAGCCATTCGCGGCGCCGTCCATGCAGAACTGGCGCACGACTCCGCGCATAAGCATGTGACCGGGCAGGCCGATTACACCGATGACATTCCCGAACCGGCAGGCACCCTGCACGCCTGGCTGGGCCTGTCACAGGTGGCGCATGGGCGCATCCGGTCGATGGACCTGAGCGCCGTTCAGGCCGCGCCGGGTGTGGTGGGCGTGCTGACGGCAAGCGATATACCCGGCGTGAATGATGTCAGCCCCACGGGGCTGACGGAGGAACCGCTTCTGGCCACGGATCTGGTCGAATTCTGCGGCCAGCCGATCTTTGCCGTGGTGGCCGAAACCCGCGATCAGGCGCGCCGTGCGGCGGAATTGGCGCGTATCGAATATGACCCGCTGCCCCATATCCTCCATGCGGGCGACGCGGTTGCGGCAGGCAATCCGCATGTCACTGCGAACCTGACATTACAACGCGGCGACCCTGCCCCGGCGCTGGCACGCGCCGCGCATCGGATTACCGGGCAGATGCAGGTCGGCGGGCAGGACCATATGTATCTGGAAGGGCATATCGCCTTTGCCATCCCCGGCGAGGATGACGAGGTGCTCGTCCATTCCTCGACCCAGCACCCGAGCGAGGCGCAGCACATGGTCGCACATGTGCTGGGCGTGCCGTCCAACGCCGTCACGGTCAATGTGCGGCGCATGGGCGGCGGCTTTGGCGGCAAGGAAAGCCAGATGAACCTGTTCTGCGCGGTTGCGGCGCTGGCGGCAAAGCGCTGGCACCGCCCGGTCAAGATACGCCCCGACCGCGATCAGGACATGATCGCCACCGGCAAGCGGCATGATTTCGTGGTCGATTACGATCTGGGGTTTGATGACAGCGGGCGCGTGTTGGCTGTCGATGGCGTCTTTGCCGCGCGCTGCGGCTGGTCATCCGATCTTTCGGGGCCAGTGACCGACCGCGCGCTGTTTCATGCCGACAACGCCTATTTCTACCCCGATGTGCGCCTGACCTCGCGCCCGATGAAGACCAATACCGTCAGCAACACGGCCTTTCGCGGCTTTGGCGGCCCGCAGGGCGTGGTGGTTGCCGAACGGATGATGGAGGAAATCGCCTACCGGCTGGGCATGGACCCGCTGGATGTGCGCAAGGCCAATTTCTACGGCGGTGCGGGGCGCGATGTGACGCCCTATCACCAGAGGGTCGAGGATAACATCATCGCCCGGCTGGTGGATGAACTGGAAACCAGCGCCGATTACCGGGCCCGTGGCCGCGATATCCTGGCCTTCAACGCGCAAGGCGGCGTGCTGCGGCGCGGAATTGCGCTGACACCCGTGAAATTCGGCATCTCTTTCACGGCCACGCATTACAATCAGGCCGGGGCGCTGATCCATGTCTACAACGATGGCTCGATCCATCTGAACCATGGCGGCACCGAGATGGGGCAAGGCCTGAACACCAAGGTCGCGCAGGTCGTGGCCGATGCGTTTCAGGTCGATATCGACAAAATCCGCATCACCCGCACCACGACTGAAAAAGTGCCCAACACCTCTGCCACCGCGGCCAGTTCGGGATCGGACCTGAACGGGATGGCCGCGCTCGATGCCTGCGAACAGATCAAGGCGCGGCTGATCGCATTCGCCGCAGAGTTCTGGCAGGTTGCGCCAAGTGCCGTGCAGTTCGCGCCCAACCGGGTGCATGTGGGCAATCATGTCATCCCCTTTGCCGCGTTTTGGTCGGGCAAGCCTGTCGCGCGCGGGTGCATCTGTCGGCGGCTGGCTTCTACAAGACACCGAAAATCCACTGGGACCGCGCGACCGGCAAGGGGCGGCCCTTTTACTACTACGCCTATGGCGCCGCCTGTTCCGAGGTCACCATCGACACGCTGAGCGGTGAATACCGGGTCGAACGGACTGACCTGCTGCATGATGTGGGCCGTTCCCTGAACCCGGCGCTGGATCTGGGGCAGGTCGAAGGGGCGTTCATCCAGGGCATGGGCTGGCTGACCACGGAAGAGCTTTGGTGGGACGGGGATGGACGGCTGCGCACGCATGCACCTTCGACCTACAAGACCCCGCTCGCGTCGGACCGGCCAAGGGTGTTCAATGTCGCACTGGCCGACTGGTCGGAAAACCGCGAATTGACGATCAAGCGGTCCAAGGCCGTGGGTGAGCCGCCTTTCATGCTGGGCGTCTCGGTGCTGGAGGCGCTGTCGATGGCCGTGGCGAGTGTCGCCGGTTACGCGCAATGCCCGCGGCTCGACGCACCCGCGACGCCCGAAGGCGTGCTGATGGCGGTCGAACGCCTGCGGGCGATGTCATGACCGCGCAGGGCGTGGCATCATTTCTGGCCGCGCATCCACGCGTTGTGCAGGTGCGGCTGGCGCAGGTACGCGGATCATCCCCGCGCGAAGCCGGGGCAATGATGCTGGTGGCCCCCGCGACCAGCTTCGGCACGATCGGCAGCGGACAGTTGGAATTCCGCGCCATGAAAGCCGCGCGCGACATGCTGGGCCAGGACGAGGTGCAGCGCGCGTTCGACATGCCGCTTGACCCCGAGATCGGGCAATGCTGTGGCGGGTCTGAGCGCGCAGATGCCGGTGCGCAGCGTGCTGGTGGACACGCGCGCGGAGGAACTGGCGCAAGCGCCTGACGGTGTCGAGCAACGGCTGAGCGCCATTCCCGAGGTCGAAATCACGCGTGCTGCGCCCGGCAGCGCCTTTGTCGTGCTTACGCATGATCATGCGCTGGATTTCCTGCTGACATCGGCTGCGCTGCAGCGGCGAGATGCCGCCTATGTCGGGCTGATCGGGTCGGCCACGAAACGCGCGCGCTTTGCTCGCTGGTGCCGCGACGCGGACGGCGAGGCAGATATCGCGGCACTGGTCTGCCCAATGGGCGCACAGGGCAGCAGGGACAAGCGTCCACAAGTGATCGCGGCATTTATCCTGGCCGAAGTCATAGCGGCACTGACCGCCGCGCAGAGCGCCTGCGCCCCGCGAGCGCATCGAGCCCGGCAACGGGCTGGCTGATCTTCACCGCGGCGCAGGAGGGTGCCGCATCACCAATACCAAGGGAGGAAAGACCATGCGCCCCGAGGGCACTCCCTACAGATTGGTTTCGCGTGGTGATTTCAGTGCCTTCTGGGCACTGTTCACCGATAATCTAATCAGCCTGATGGTGCTGGCGGGGATCTGCCAGTTCGTCTTTCAGATGCCCGCCGACATTGTCTATGGCCGCATCGTTCCGGGTGCGGCTGTGGCGATCATCGCCGGGATCGCGGTCTATGTCGCGCTGGCGCGTCGCCTTGCGCACAAGACCGGGCGCGATGTGACCGCCCTGCCCTACGGCATTTCGTCCCCGGTGATGTTCGTCTATCTGTTCGGGGTGATCGGGCCGATCTACTGGTCCACCAATGACCCGGTCCTGGCCTGGCAGGTTGGCATCGGTGCTGGTTTCATGGGCGGGATCGTGGCCGCACTTGGCGCGATCATCGGCCCGTTCCTGAAGCGCGTCACCCCCCGCGCGGGCATGCTGGGCACGCTGTGCGGCATTGCGCTGGTCTTTATCGGCACCGTGTCGCTGGCCACAATCTTTGAAAACCCGTTCATCGGCTTTGCCTCGCTCATCATCATCCTTTGGGGGGTGGTAGGGCGGTTTCGCCTGCCGGGCAACATACCGGCAGGGTTGCTGGCGCTTCTGGTGGGCACGACGGTTGCGCTGATCACCGGGCAGGCCAGCATCTCGACCGACGGGAGGGGGGTCTATCTGCCGATGCCCTATTTCGGCGATCTGTTCGCGGGCCTCCAGCACCTGTTCGCCAATCCCGAACTGTTCCTGGTGCTGGTGCCCGTACAGATCTACAATTTCATCGAGACGATGAACAATGTCGAATCCGCCGAAGCGGCGGGCGACAGCTACCCCGTCGCGGTCTGTCAGGTCACTGATGGCGCGGGCACGATGGTCGGTGCGCTGTTCGGATCGCCCTTTCCGACAACGGCCTATATCGGCCATCCCGCCTACAAGCGGATCGGGGCGCATGCGGGCTATGTGATCGGGGTCGCGGTCGTCATTCCGCTGGGGGCGTTTCTGGGGCTGCTGGCCTTTCTCGACAACCTGATCCCGGTGGCCGCGGCCGCGCCTGTTCTGGTCTTTGTCGCGCTCAGCCTGATCACCAATTCCGCCCATGCGGTCAAGACAGAGCATATGGCCGCGATCACCATTGCGACGATGCCCCATGTCTCGGCCTTTCTGCTGATCCAGTGGGGCGCGATGCTGGGTGCGATGGCGGCTGTGGGTGCCAGCGGTGTGCCCGATCTGGGGGATGCCGAACTGACCGCCGCCCTCGCGATGGAGGGGGTGCCCTTCGCCGGTCATCTGGCACTGTCGCAAGGGGCGATCCTGACGGGGCTGATCTGGGGCGCCATCGTGGCCAGCGTCATCGACGGGCGCTTCACGAATGCCGCAGGCTTTGCAGCGGCGGCAGCGGCGATGTCGCTTGTCGGGATCATCCATGCGCCGGGGCTGCAATGGCCCGCGATCAATGGTGTCAGCGCGGGCTACATGATCGCGGCGGCGTTCCTGTTCTTCTATCCGAAACTGGACAAGCGTTGTCGTGAACGCCCCGAGGATATGCCCGCCGATCCGGTGCCTGATGCTGTGCCGGAACGCGGATAACCGCCATGCAGGGGGGCACTAGCGCGCCCCCTGCCCTGCTGCCAACCAGTGATGGACCTTGCCCGATGACCCAGAAAACTCTGCTGCGCGGACGCATCCTGACCTTCCATGACGACCCCGAGGGGCCAGAGGAGACCCCAGCCTATACCTATATCGAGAATGGCGCGCTGATCGTCGCGCAGGGGCGCATTCTGGCCATGGGCGCACATTCCGAACTGATACGCATGGCACAGGGCGCGCAGGTAATAGATCACCGCCCGCATCTGCTGATGCCGGGTTTCATCGACCCGCATATTCAATTCCCGCAGGTGCAGGCGATTGCCTCCTGGGGGCGCAACTGCTTGACTGGCTGAACACCTACACCTTTCCCGCCGAGGCGCGGTTCGATGATGACGCCCATGCGAGAGCGATGGCACGCGCCTTTCATGACCTGCTGCTGGCGCATGGCACCACGACTGCCGTGGCCTTCTGCTCGGTCCATCCCGGTTCTGCCGAGGCATTCTTTGCAGAGGCAGCGCCGCGCAACATGTGCATGATCGGCGGCAAGGTGATGATGGACCGCAACGCACCGGACGGGCTGCGCGACACGGCGCAACAGAGCTACGACGAAAGCGAGGCGCTGATCGCAAGCTGGCATGACAAAGGGCGCGCACGTTATGCGATCAGCCCGCGTTTTGCGATCACCTCGACGCCCGAACAATTGGGGATGGCGGGCGCGCTGGCCGCGCGATGAAGGGGTAACCCTACGGGCGCGACCCGGCGGGGCAGGGACCGCCCCTGCCCCGCCTGTCCATCAGGGATCTGCCAAGAGGTCATGCGCAAGGGTCCGCGCGGTTTGCCGCAACGCACTGGACATACAATCCGGATAGCCGATCCGTCCAACGCAAGGTTCACGCAAAATGTGCGGAGCCGTCACTTCTGCCAGTAGCGCGACAGCGACTCCTGCGCGCCAAGAATGTGCTGGCGGGTCAGGTCGGCGGCCCTGTCGGCTTGCCCGGCCCTGCAGGCCTCGACAATCATCCGGTGTTCGCGATTGGCACGCTGCATGCCGTCGCTCAGCAGCAGTTGCGCGCGCAGATAGGGGTCGATGCGGTCCATCGCCTTGTCGAGCACTTCCATATGATAGCCAAGCCCGCTTGCCGCATAAAGCGTCGAATGAAAGCGTCGGTTCAGATCACCCCATTGCATCGGGTCATCCGCGCGGCCGAAGGCCTCGCAGCAGCTTGCCGCCGTTTCCAGAACCTGCGGCGACATTTGCGGCACCGCGCGGCGAATGACCTCTGGCTCCAGCAGGGCGCGGAACTCGAAAATCTCCGATGCCTCATCCAGCGACAGCCCGGCCACAACAGCCCCCTTGTAACGCTGCGAGGTGATCAGCCCATGCTGTTCGAGCTTCAGCAACGCCTCTCGCACCGGGATGCGGCTGACATTGAAGGCGCGCGCAATGTCTTCCTGACGCAAGGGTTCGCCCTGCGCGAGATCCCCCGTGATGATCGCCTGACGGATAGCATCGAAAATCAGCGTCGTGGCCGATGCGGTTTTAGAGATGTCGTATGCCTGGATCTTCATGGTCAATCGCTCCTGAAAGGTTCTTATACAGCACAGGGAGAAAGGGAAATGGCCCTTAATGTATATTGTATCCAATTTTAAGGTCTGTATATTGTCCGTAACCGAAACCTCAGCAAAGCGAGATTTCCATGAACACAGACATTCTGGATGGCTGCATCCCCGCCCTGATGACCCCCTGCAAGCCCGATCACAGCCCGGACCATGCCGCACTGGTGCGCAAGGGGCAGGCCATGGTCGCGGCGGGCATGTCGGGCGTGGTCTATTGCGGGTCCATGGGGGACTGGCCGCTACTCAGCGATGCTGACCGCATGGACGGAGTCGCGCAGCTTGTGGGCGCGGGCGTACCCGTCATGGTGGGCACAGGGGCGGTGAACACGGCCAGTGCCGTCGCGCATGCCGCCCATGCCGCAAAGGTCGGCGCGCAAGCACTGATGGTGATCCCGCGCGTGCTGTCGCGTGGCACCTCGGTCGAGGCGCAGCGCCACCATTTCAAGGCCATCCTGTCAGCGGCGCCCGATATTCCGGCTGTAATCTATAACAGCCCCTATTACGGCTATTCCACCGGGGCGGATTTGTTCTTTGTGCTGCGCAAGGAGCATCCGAATCTTGTCGGGTTCAAGGAATTCGGCGGGCGCGACTCGCTGCGATACGCGGCGGAATTCATCACCAGTCAGGATGATGACATCACCTTGATGGTGGGTGTCGATACGATGGTGGTCGAGGGATTCGTGAATTTCGGCGCGCGCGGTGCGATCACCGGCATCGGCAATGTGCTGCCGCGCGAGGTTCTGCACCTGGTCGATCTGTCGCGCAAGGCCGCCAGCGGGGATGCGCGGGCTCGGAAGCGGGCGCAGGAGCTGGATCAGGCAATGGGGGTGCTGTCTTCCTATGATGAAGGCGTGGATCTGGTGCTGTATTACAAATACCTGCTGACGCTTCTGGGCGAGCAGGAATACACGCTCAACATCAACCCGACCGATCAGCTCAGCCCCAGCCAGCGCGGCTTTGCCAAGGCGCAGCTTCATCTGTTCCGCACCTGGTATGCCGACTGGGCACAAGGGCTGGAGACGCATCTGAAATGCGCGTGATCGACAGCCATACCGAGGGCGAACCCACCCGTGTGATCGTCACGGGCGGGCCTGATCTGGGCGCTGGCAGCGTGGCCGACCGCGCGGCGCGGCTGGCGCGCGATCATGACGATTTCTGCAAATCCGTGGTGTGTGAGCCGCGCGGGCTGGAAGCGATGGCAGGCGCGCTGCTGGTGCCGCCCGCAGCGCCGGATTGCGTGGCCGGTGTGATCTATTTCAACGCGGTCGGCAATCTGGGCATGTGCGGGCATGCATCCATCGGCACGGCGATCACATTGGCGCATCTGGGCCGGATCGGCCCTGGGCTGCACAGGCTGGAAACGCCTGTCGGGATCGTGACGGTCGAGCTGCATTCCGACCATGAGGCCAGCATCACCAATGTCGAAAGCTACCGGCTTCACAAGGATGTCGCGATCGATGTGGACGGTCTGGGGCCAGTCACAGGTGACATCGCCTGGGGCGGCAACTGGTTCTTCATCACGCGCGATCTTCCCTGCGCGCTGGAATTCGACAATATTGCGCAGCTGAGCGATGCAACCCAGCGCATTCGCCGCACGCTGGAGGCGCGGGGCTGGACTGGCGTGGACGGGGCCTGGATCGATCACGTCATCCTGCTGGGGCCATGCGACGAGGCCGATGCGCGCAATTTCGTGCTGTGCCCCAGCGGCAGCTATGACCGGTCCCCCTGCGGGACGGGGACATCAGCGCTGCTGGCCTGTCTGGCGGCGGACGGGCAGCTTGCCGAAGGCGTGGAATGGGTGCAGCAAAGCATAATCGGCAGCACCTATCGGCTGCGCTACAAGCCGGGAACGGGGGGTGGGGTAACCCCCACCCTACGAGGCCGCGCCTGGGTTACGGCCGAGGCGGAGCTGCGTTTCGCGCCCACGGACCCTTATGCAACGGGTATTCGCGCGCCCGGCGCGCGGACTGCCTGAGCCGGGGGCCGGGATGGGTTATCGCAATCCTGCCATTCTGTGCCGCAGACTGACGGCTAACGCCTGTTGCCTGCCATGACAGGGTCACCGCCAGATGTTCTGGTTATCGGCGCAGGCGTGATCGGGCTGAGTGCGGCTCTGGAAATGCAGCGCCGCGGGCTTTCCGTCACCGTGCTCGAACGTGCGCCCGACGCGCAGAGCGCCTCGATTGGGAATGCGGGGGCGTTTGCCTTCAGCGATATCGAGCCGCTGGCTGCGCCCGGCATCCTGCGCCGCGCGCCGAAATGGCTGATTGACCCGCTGGGGCCGCTGAGTATTCCGCCCGCCTATGCGTTGCGCATCGCGCCCTGGATGCTGCGGTTCTGGCGGGCGAGTTGGCGGGATCGTTTCGCCGCCTCTTGTCGGGCGCAGGCTGCGCTGATGGCGCACTCGCGCGGCGCGCTCGCGCGGATGGTCGCGGCCACGGATGCGGACCCGTTGCTGCGCCGCGAAGGGCAGTTGCAGCTCTATGACAGCGCCGCTGGTTTCCGATCCAGCCTTCCTGGCTGGGACGCGCGCCGCGAACACGGCATCGGTTTTGATCTGCTGCAGGACGACCCTGAAAAGATCACCCAGATCCAGCCGGGGCTGGATGCGCGGTTCCGCTTTGCCGCCTATGTGCCTGACTGGATCAATGTGACTGACCCGGCCCTGTGGCATGCCCATCTGCGCGCGCAGTTTCTGGCCCTTGGCGGCCGGCTTCACACAGCCCATGCCCAAGCCCTGCACCCCCATGGCGATCATGTCGCGCTCGACAGTGACGCCGGGACACTGCGGGCGGGCCATGTGGTTCTGGCCGCTGGCGCCTGGTCGCACCATCTGGCCCGCAGCCTGGGCGAGCGTCTGCCTCTGGAAACCGAGCGCGGCTATAACACCACCCTCCCCGACCCGCGCGTGGCTCTGAAAACGCATCTGACCTTCAGCGATCATGGATTTGTCGTCACGCGGATCGGCGAGGGTCTGCGCGTGGGGGGCGCGGTCGAACTGGGCGGGCTGCGCCTGCCCCCGAATTATCGCCGGGCAGACGTGCTGCTGCGCAAGGCGCTGACATTCCTGCCCGGGCTGAACACACAAGGCGGCCGGCAATGGATGGGCTTTCGCCCCTCGATGCCCGACAGCCTGCCGGTAATCGGCAGGTCTGTTGCCTGCAAGCGCGTCATCCATGCCTTCGGGCACGGACATCTGGGGCTGACGCAATCGGCGGGCACGGCAGAGCTTGTCGCCGATCTGATCGCGGGCGCGCGCCCCGCCATCGACCTGACACCGTTTCGCCCGGACCGTTTCCGACGCGTGCGCCCTGCCCCGGCCCATACATCATGAAGGAGCCCGCCATGAAGATCACAGCCATCCGTGCCTATCAGATCGACCTGCCGCTGAAGGAAGGGCGCTATAGCTGGTCCAATGGCAATTATGTCGAGGTTTTTGACACGACCGTGGTCGAGGTTGAAACCGATGCAGGCATCACTGGCTGGGGCGAGTGCTGCCCGCTGGGGTCCAGCTACCTGCCCGCCTATGCGCTGGGGGTGCGGTCGGGGCTGGCCGAACTCGCGCCCGCGCTGATCGGGGCGGACCCGTTGGCGCTGGATGTGCTGAACCGGCACATGGATGCCGCCCTGCGCGGACATGCCTATGTGAAATCGGCCATCGATGTTGCCTGCTGGGACATTCTGGGCAAGGCAACGGGGCAGCCGCTCTGCACGCTGCTGGGGGGCCGCGCGCAGGAGGATGTCGTGCTTTACCGCGCGATTTCGCAGATCGAGCCACAAGCGATGGCGGCGAATGTCGCGCAATACCGCGCCGAGGGCTACACGCGCTTCCAGCTCAAGGTCGGGGCCGATGCCGATAGCGACATCGCGCGCATCCGGCTCTGCGCCGAGGCGATGCAACCCGGCGAAGTGCTGGTCGCAGACGCCAATACCGGCTGGACCATGCATGAGGCCGCGCGCGTGGTCCACGCCGTGCGCGATCTGGATGTCTATATCGAACAGCCCTGCCCCAGCTATGAAGAATGCCTTGTCACCCGCCGCCGCACCCCCCTGCCCTTCGTGCTGGATGAGGTGATCACCGATGTCGCCACGCTGATGCGCGCGCTGGGGGACGGGGCGATGGATGTGATCAATCTGAAGATCTCCAAGGTGGGCGGGCTGACCCGCGCGCGCCAGATCCGCGATCTGTGCCTGTCGGCAGGCGTGCCCATGACCATCGAGGATACCTGGGGCGGCGATATCGTGACCGCCAGCATCGCCCATCTGGCACAATCGACGCCCGCGGAGTTTGTTTTCTCCGCCACGGATTTCAACAGCTACGGCACTGTGACCATTGCCCCCGATGCGCCCCGGCGCGTGAATGGCCGGATGCAGGCCGCCGACCGTCCGGGGCTGGGCGTCACGCCTGACCGGGCCGTTCTGGGCGCGCCGGTGCTGGACGTGGCGTGATGCGGTCGTTGCGCGCGATCCGGATCGTCGGCTGCCATGCCGAGGGCGAGGTCGGCGATGTGATCGTGGGCGGTGTGGCCCCACCGCCGGGCGCAACCCTGTGGGAACAGGCGCGCTGGATCCATCGCGACGGCGCGTTGCGCGATCTGGTCCTGAATGAACCGCGCGGGGGCGTGTTCCGGCATATCAACCTGCTGGTGCCACCCAAGGACCCGCGCGCGCAGATGGGGTTCATCATCATGGAGCCGGAACATACCCCGCCCATGTCGGGGTCAAACTCGATTTGCGTGTCAACCGTGCTGCTGGATACCGGCGTCATTCCGATTCAAGAGCCCGAGACGCATATGGTTCTGGAAGCGCCCGGCGGCCTGATCCATGTGCGCGCCGAATGCGACGGCGGCAAGGCACGGCGGGTTTTCGTGCGCAATGTGCCTTCCTTTGCAGGCCAGCTTGATGCGACGCTGGAGGTCGAGGGGCTTGGCCGCCTGCAGGTCGATACCGCCTATGGGGGCGACAGTTTCGTGGTGGTCGATGCCCCTGCCCTTGGTCTGGCGATGATCGCGGATGAGGCGCGCACCATGGCAGAGATGGGCGCGCGGATCACGGCGGCGGCCAATGCACAGCTTGGGTTCCGCCACCCGGAGAACCCCGATTGGCGGCACATTTCCTTCTGCCTGTTCTGCACACCCCCGGTTGACGGGCCGCAAGGGCCCGAGGTGCGCCATGCCGTGGTGATCGAGCCGGGCAAGGTGGACCGCTCGCCCACCGGCACTGCCGTATCGGCGCAACTTGCGCTGATGCATCGGCGCGGGCAGATCGCACCTGGGGACATGCTGACCGCACACTCGCTGATCGGGTCGCGGTTTCAGGGCCGGATTGTGGAAGAAGCGCAGGTCGGCGGGCAGCATGCGGTGATCCCCGAAATCTCTGGCCGGGGGTGGATCACAGACACGCGCCAGGTGCTGTTGGACCCGGATGACCCATGGCCGCGCGGCTACCGCATCAATGACACATGGCCGTCGCGGCAGGGCGGCAGGCGCGCGTGATCAGAACAGCATCCCGCGCGGCAGGGGTACATTGATCAACTGCACGAACAACAGCCAGATCACCCCGGTCGCGACAACCGGAACCACGATCGTCGTGGGCCAGTGGTGCAGCGGGTTGCGCGTCAGCAGGAAACTGGCGCCGATCAGGGTGATGCTGACGCTGACCATGAAGCCCAGCTTGCCGATGGCCCAGAACATTCCCATCCCGATGGCGACAAGGGCGATGCCTGTGCTCAGGACAGCGCGCAGGCTGTCGGGTTTCGCATCCGATTTGCCGAACAACGCCTCTATGATGATAACGGCCCCGGCACAGAGCAGCGTTATATAGGCCAGTTGCGGAAAGGCATGCGGTCCCAGCCCCGGACCGGGCCGCCAGTTGCCATAGGCAATGTCCAAGAGCCCGATGACCCCCACACCAATGGTAACAAGGCCCGTGTAGAAATCCTGCCGTGTCAGTAGCTTGTCGAATTGCGGTTTCGGCATCACGACCTCCGGGCGCTATTTCTTGTCCCGCAGGACAAATGTGAATGTCAGGATCATGATGGCCGCGACCGTGTAAAGGCCGATGGCGATGGGGCTGGACAGGAGATGTGTCCATTCGCCTCGCCCGATCAGAAGTGCCTGACGCAGTGCGCGCTCTGCCCCCGGTGCCACGATGAAGCCCAGGATCAGGGGCGCCAGCGGGAAGTTATACATGCGCAGCACCACCCCCAGCAGCCCTGCAAACAACAGCACCCAGACATCGATCACCGAGTTTCCGGCCGCAAATGTGCCCAGAATCGCCAGCACACAGACGATCGGCAGCAGGATGCGCGACTTGATCATGGCAATCTTGGAATAGAAGGGCAGCAGGAATTGCGACAGGCCCAGATTGATGAAATTCGCATAGATCAGAATCAGGAACAGCGCATAGATCACTTCGGTATGGTCATAGATCAGCCGTGGCCCCGGTGTCATGCCCATCAGGATAAAGGCCGCACCGAACAGCGCCGCCGTTGCGCTGCCGGGGATGCCAAAGGCGAAAAGCGGGATCAGGGTCGAGCCGGATGTGGCGCTGTTGCCCGCCTCGGCCGCAGCGACCCCTTCCAGTGACCCCTTGCCGAATTCGTCCCCCTTGCGCGAAAAGCGTTGTGCCAGCCCATAGCTGATAAAGGCGGCCAGCGACGACCCGGCCCCTGGCAACGCGCCGATCAGCGTTCCCATGGTGGTGCCGATGCCCGTTGCCTTCAGCGTTGCAGTGAATTCCCGCATGGTCAGCTTGTCCTTGCTGGCGTCGTAATCGCCCAGCAGGGATTCGGCCTTTTGCCGCGTATCCTCCATGATGCGGCTCGCCCGCTCCATCCAGGCCTTGGACAACTGGATGATCAGTTCGGATACGGCGAATATCCCCACCAGCACCGGGATCAGCGCCAAGCCGCCCGCCAGTTCGGGAATGCCAAAAGTCAGGCGCAAGGTGCCGCCCATCGGGTCGCGCCCGATCATGGCCAGCAGAACCCCCAGCGCCGCCATCGCGACCCCTTTGGCGACCTTGCCCTTGGTCAGCGCCGAAATCAGCAGCAACGAGAATGCATAGAGCGCGAAAAACTCGACCGGGCCGAATGTCAGTGCCACAATCGCCAGCGGCAATGCCAGAAAGATCAGCACCAGATCGCTGGTCGAATCCCCGATGACCGAGGAATAAAGCGCGGTCATCAACGCCTTGTTCGGATAGCCCTTCAGCTTGGCCTGATAGCCGTCAATCGCCGTGGCCGCCGAGCCTGGGGTGCCAGGCACCCCGAAAGATATGGCCGAGATTGACCCCCCAAACATCCCCCCCTTGTAGATGCCGGTCAGCAGCCCCAGGGCGGCGGCGGGTTCCAGAAAGAAGACGACGGGCAGCAGAATGGCGATCGCCATGTCACCGCTCAGGCCCGGAATGGCCCCCAGCGTGATGCCCATGAACACGCCGATGGCGACATAAAGAATGACTTCGGGGCTGAACGCGAGCGCCAGCGCAGGGATAAAGGATTCCAGCATGAGGACCGCCCGATATCGAGATATGGGGATAGAACGACATCCGCGCTAAACGCGTGTCGCTCGGGTAACCTGCCCCCGCCGTGGCGCGTGCGCCGGGTGGCGGGGGCAGGATGGTCAGCCGTGGATCACTCGATCTCGCCGATATCGCGCAGGATATTTCCGATCGACTCGACAGTCGCCATGTACAGCGTGTTCGAGTCTTCGGCGTTCAGCGGCTCGATCCCGGCATTGACCCGGTCGCTCATGGCCACAGCGGTGGGCGATGCCAGCGCCTCGATAAAGCAATCCTGCAGATGCTCGACCACATCGGACGGGACATCACTGGTGCCAAAGATCATCAGCCACGCCGGCAGGACAACGTCATACCCGGACTCGCGGAATGTGGGCGTATCGGGCAGCACGGGCGAACGCTCTTCCGAGAACACGCCAAGCGCCGTCAACTCGCCCGAGGCGACTTCGGCAGCGATGCTGGCCGGCAGGGTCATGCCCAGGTCCATATGCCCGCCCATGATCAGGCTTCGCGTCTCACCACCGCCCGAGGTGGGAACATGGATGTTCTGAAGCCCGGTTTCCGATTCGAACAGGATCAGCGGCAGGTGCACCAGCCCCAGCGGCGAGGCATGGCCAAAGGTCAGAGTATCGGGGTTTTCGGTCGCGTATTCGACCCAATCATCGATTGTCTGAATCTCGTGATCGGGGCGTGTATAAACCGTGGGCAGCCATTCGGTGAAGTTCATGATCGGCTGCCAGTCCTCGTGGCTCCAGTCCACATCATCGACAAAGCCCGAGGTCACGATGGGACCGTAATCGGTGACCAGCAGCGTATGGCCATTGGGTTCGGCATTGCGCACGAAATTGACTGCTTCCAGCCCGGCGGCGCCCGACATGCTGACAACGTCGATGCGCGGGCCGCAGAATTCAGGCGCTGTGGCCGACAGCACGCGTGCCGTGATATCGCTGCCGCCGCCGGGGCCGAACGGAATGACCAGGCGAATCGGGTCGCTACCCAGCGGGCTGGCCGCACCCAACGTGGGCGCAATGGCCATCATGGCGGCAACAGCAGTCGCTGCGGCGCCTTTGCGGCTCGTGATGGTGTGAAACATGGACGTCTCCCTCGTTTGTGGACGCTGATACCGCGATTGCGGCGAAAGTGAGAAGTCTCGGGTTTTATCCCGATTGGATTTTGGATACATTATTCATTGTTGCGACATCCGGTCAAGTATCAGGGTGCGTTTCAACCAGCATCGCGGCCGTTCGAAACATTGGCTTCTTTCAAAACTAGCAAATTACGGGCAGGAAGAGTTACCGAAATTATGTTTTTTTCAAATAAAAGCACTGTCGAATTGCGCATTTGCAGACGCATCGTTCGAAATACGTCTTATGCTCAGGAAAACGGGTCATTGCATTCCAATCTGCAGATCAGCGCTGCCTGCCCGCATTTCGATCATGACAGGCTGATCCTGTGACCCCCCCTGCCCCACGCACACCGGTCTGGCCCGGATATGGTCTGATCGTTGCAGCGCACTGCCTGGGGGCGATGAACCTGCTTGCCGTATTGGCCTGCTCGCCCCTGATCGCGGCAGATCTGGGGCTGTCGGCGGTCGAGATCGGCCTGATCGCAAGCGCCTATTCTGCCGCGTTGGGGGCTTTGTCCATCCCGGCCGGCAGGCTTGCCGACATCATCGGGGTGCGCGTCTCGTTGCTGCTGGCGGCCTTGACGACTGCTGCGGGGGCCTTTGTCATCGCAACGGGGGCCAGCTTTGGCATGGTGTTGGGCGGTATCCTGCTGTGCGGCACAGGCTACAGTCTGGTCAACCCGGCAGCCGGGCGCGCCGTCCTGCTATGGTATCCGCCCGAACGCCGCGGCACACTGATGGGTATAAAGCAAACCGGCGTTCCGTTGGGCGGTACCATCGGGACAACCAGCGCGATCCTGGCCCCGGTCATCGGCTGGCAAGGGGTCATCGGTAGCATAGGCGCCATCACTGCGTTCTGCGGGCTGATGTTTCTGATGCTGCCTTCCGACGGTTCTTCCAGGCCAATTGCCCGCTTGACGCTGCGCGATGAGCTTGCGGCCATCGGGCGGCTGTTTCGCAACCCTGTTCTGGGCCGGAACAATCTGGCAAGCGGGCTGACCAATGGCGGCCAGTTCATCTTGTGGAGCTATCTGACAGAGTTCCTGCGCGTTGGGGCGGGCTTCGGCCTGCCGCTGGCGAATGCCTGCCTGAGCATCCTGCATGTCAGCAGCATCGGCGGGCGTGTGTTCTGGGGCTGGCTGACAGATCGCGTCATGGGCGGCGATTCACGGATCACACTTTTGCTGCTGGCCGCGATCGGCGCGGGGGGGTTTGTGGCCATGACGCTGGTCACACAGGGCAATGCGACCCTGTTGATGCCTGTGTTGGCGGTTGCTCTCGGGGTCACGATCTGTTCAGCCACAGGGGTTCAGATGGCGCTAACCCTACAGACAGCGCCTGCGCCGCAGGCCGGTGGCGCTATTGGCTACAACATGCTGGCCACCAATATCGGCGGCGTCATTGCGCCCCCCGCTTTTGGCCTGGTGCTGGAACTGGGCGGCGGGTTTGCGCTGGCATGGGGGCTGACGGCGCTGAGTGTCCTGCTGGCCTTTGCGTTTCTGTGGTGCGACCGCAAGCGCGGATAAATGCCTATTCCGCGACGCGGTCGCGCGCCCAGCTCTGGATGGCCATGTCGCGGATCGCATCGATTTCGGCATCATCGACCGGTACGGTAAGCGGCGTGCGCAGCCCGTCATCATGGAAGATATACAGCCGTGAAGCGAATTGCGCGAAGGGCAGCGACCCCTCGCCCAGCCGCTCGCCATTGCCATGGGTCGAAACGACAATGCCAAGCCCCCAGTCCTGCCCGCTGTCATTATTGGGATTGAAGAAATAGACCCGCATCGCACCCGACTGGTCCAACGCCACGCGGACAATCGTGATGGCATGCCAGCCCACGAACACGCCATTGCTGTCGGTGACGGCAATCCCGGCGGGTTGCGGGTGGACGACAGGTTCATTCCCATTATGCAGCGGGTGATAGGCCAGATAAAAATCGCGGATGAAGCGGTCATAATCGCGCAGCTTGCCTGTCGCGATATCGACCGCGATGTGGAATTCGCGCCCGACCCACCAACCATGCAATTCCGGGTTGATCCAGCGATGCGGATCCTCGGGGCGGCCCGCCACACGGCGACCCATCTCGGCATAGATCCGGTCCAGATGCGGGACAAGCAGCACCGATACGGGGTCGGCATCCAGCGGCGTATTCTGCGCCAGCCCGGCGGGCAGGGTGGCGGAATCCAGGGCATCGCCTTCGAAATACATGATGATGCGGTCATTCGCGGTGACCTGCGCCAGCAACCAGAACAGGTAATCAGGGTCGTTCAGCGCCCAGATCGACAGCGCGCGGGCCGATTGGCAGGTCGGGTTGTTCCCCTGCCCTACCCCCAGCGGCAGCCCCAGCAGACAGATAACGCCGCCCACCAGTCGCTGATGCGGGCTGACCCCCTGTCCGAATGCCTGTATCAGCCCCGCTTCGCAATCGGGCGACAGGTTGGTGCCCAACAGCCGCCAGAGCGAGGGCGCGATGGGCGGCGAATACATGATCCCGCGCTCCAGCATCAGCGACAGGCCAAGCACCGACTGCGCCATGCCCGGATGAACGGCAGCTTCGATAAGCCTGTGCACAAGCGGCTGATAGCAGCGCAGTGCATCCAGCCCCGTGCTGCTGAGCCCCAGCGCATCAGGCAACAGATGCGCGTGCCCGCCATCCAGTATGAAGCGCAGGAATGCCGCATGGTAATCCGACACCAGCCCTGTGTCATGCATCGCGCGGGCCATGCCCGTCGCCTCGGCCTGCAGCGCACCGGAATCAGAGGCCGCCAGCCGCGCGCGATAGGACTCAAGACCGGGATCCTCGCGGCACAACTCGCTGGGGCCGAACAGCGCGCTGATCAGGCGGTCCGCGCCCGTGCGCGCATCACGCACGCCGACACCAGTGCCTTCGCGCCCCATGGCAATGGCGATCTGCAATATCATGGATTTCACATGGTCCACCTGCAACGGGCGCTGACGCAGGATGCGCCAGACCTCATCAACCAACTGAGTCAATATCCCGTCCGTGCCTACAGCCTCCAGCAGGCGCTGCAGAAGCGCATCTACAATCGGGGTCAGCTCGGTCGCCTGGATCCGCGCAGCTTCTGTCCCCGGCCCGATGATCCGGTCGAGGTTGAGCGCCAGCACCTGCGTCAGGAAGTGATGCGCTGTCTCGCGCAACAGGCCCGGGGTCGTATGTTCGCCTTTCTGCACGGCCAGGAACCGCAACAGGCTCAGGCATTCCAGAACAACTGTTCGGTTGTCAGGCGAACGCAGCGTATTCCCGACCATGCCGGGCACCAGCCCGGAGGGCATCGCCCAGTCGGTGCCGGTGAAGATGCCAGCATCATCCAGCGCGGCGGCGCGTGCTTCCAGTGCTGCCAGACCACCGGGCAGCTTCAGCACACGTCGCGCTGCGTCCAGCACGCGGCCTTGATAGCTGATCTTGCCCACGGATGAGGCATCGGCAAGCTGTGCCAGCATCCGGTCGAAGCTGCGCGTCAGCGCGGGCAGGGGGTCTTGGTCGGACGTCATCGTCATTGTGGTCTTGTGTCCCAACAGCGTCAGCTGATTTGTCGCCACTGACCGCGAGAATTGCAAGCGCAGGTGCGGCGGGCACGCAATCGCCCGCCGCCAAAATGCACGCTAAACGTAAAAATCAAGCTCTTCCTGCGCCTTTAGCAGATCCCGCAGGCGGTGCGGGTCCTCGCCAAAGAAATAGACCAGCCCCCAATGGGTCCCGAATGCCGTGCGCTTGGTCACTTTCGTTTCCATCGGCGGGGCAAGTTCGTGGAATTCGAAATAGGGGTCGTTCTCGGTTTCCTCGGGCAGGCTGAGTTCGCTGACAACCCGGCGGCGCGGATAGACCCCGAAACAGCCCGCATGCCCAAGCGCATCCTTGACCGGTGTGGGGAAGAACGCGTCGAGTTCTTCCTGCGTGGCCTTGGGATCAAAGGCCAGCACAAGCCCTTGATAGGCATTGAAGCCATAGGCGCGTTCCATCAGTTCGAACGCATTAAAGCCCGGCGGGCGATAGGCCACCTCGCCGAAATACATCGTGCCGTCATTTGTCACGAAATATTCCGGGTGGATGAATCCGAAATCGATGTCGAACACTTCAATCAGCTTTTCGATCTGTTCGGTGATCTTGGCGCGGTATTTTTCCAACTCGGGCGTGGCAGGCACAAAGACCGAATAGCCCAGCGTCACATATTCCGAGATGTTCAGAAACTGGATCTTGCGATCCTTGATCCACGCCTCGACCG
>REDZ01000142.1 GCA_007695345.1 Paracoccaceae bacterium
CAAGTTCTACGCGCTGCCGCAGGCGCCGCAGCAGTTCAAGCAGCTGATCATGGTGTCGGGGTTCGACAAGTATTTCCAGATCGCGCCGTGCTTTCGTGATGAGGACCCGCGCGCCGACCGCTCGCCCACGGATTTCTACCAGCTTGATGTGGAAATGAGCTTTGTCGAGCAGCAGGATGTGTTCGACGCCGTGGCCCCGGTGATTGCCGGCGTGTTTCAAGAGTTCGGCGGCGGGCGCCGCGTGGATGCGCCGGAAAGCTGGCCGCAGATCCCCTATGCCGAGGCACTGCAGAAATACGGCACCGACAAGCCGGACCTGCGCAACCCGATCGAGATGCAGGTGGTGTCCGAGCATTTCCGCGGCTCTGGCTTTGCGATTTTTGCGAAGCTGCTGGAGAATGCGGGCACCGAGATCCGCGCGATCCCCGCGCCGGGGGGCGGCAGCCGCAAGTTCTGCGACCGGATGAACAGCTTTGCGCAGGCACAGGGGCTGCCGGGAATGGGGTATATCTTCTGGCGCGCCGGGTCCGACGGGCTGGAAGCTGCAGGCCCGCTTGCCAAGAATATCGGCCCCGAACGGACCGAGGCAATCCGCACCCAGCTTGGGCTGGGCGAGGGCGATGCCGCCTTCTTCCTCGGCGGCAAACCTGCGCAATTCGAGGGCGTCGCCGCCAAGGCCCGCGATGAGATCGGGCGCGAGCTGAAGCTGATCGATCAGGACCGTTTCGCCTTTGCCTGGATCGTCGATTTCCCGATGTATGAGGCCGATCCCGAAACCGGCAAGGTCGATTTCAGTCATAACCCGTTTTCCATGCCACAAGGGGGTATGGACGCGCTGGCGGGCGATCCGCTGGCGGTCAAGGGCTATCAGTATGATCTGGCCTGCAACGGGTATGAGATCCTGTCGGGCGCGATCCGCAATCACAAGCCCGAGATCATGTATCGCGCCTTCGAGATCGCGGGCTACCCGGCGTCCGAGGTAGACACGCGCTTTGGCGGCATGGTCAAGGCGTTCAAGTTCGGTGCGCCGCCCCACGGGGGGTGTGCGGCGGGCATTGACCGGATCGTGATGCTGCTGGCGGATGAGGCGAATATCCGGCAGGTCATCATGTTCCCGATGAACCAGCGCGCCGAAGATCTGTTGCTGGGCGCGCCATCGGCCCCGACGAATGACCAGTTGCGCGACCTGCGCCTGCGGGTACTGCCCCCCGAAAGCTGACGTGGCTAA
This sequence comes from Paracoccaceae bacterium, assembly GCA_007695345.1. Taxonomy (GTDB): domain Bacteria; phylum Pseudomonadota; class Alphaproteobacteria; order Rhodobacterales; family Rhodobacteraceae; genus Roseinatronobacter. The sequence goes on from REDZ01000142.1 coordinate 1,229, forward strand.
CCGCCACCGCGCATGGCGCGCCAGCGCTTCAGATAGGCCGAGACAGCCTTGACCATGGTTGTCTTGGACTGTTCGAACCGATGGTCCGGCGCCTCGCCCAGCAGCCATGCGCCCTGCGCCTGAATCGCGCCGATTTCGCTGCGCAGCGCGCTGCGCTGCGTCTCGCTCAGACGGTCTGGTGACAGCTTGTCGAGCTTGGCGCGGGCGTTGCGCAAGCTCTTGACCATGACAGCGGGTTCGACCCTGATGCGGTGTTCCTCGCGCAGGTCGGTCATCAGCGCCATCAGATCGCGCAGGGGCTCGAGGTCTTTCAACCCGGTCTGGCGGAAGAATTGTTGCAGGTCCTGAATCTCCGACGCGCCCAGCGGGGCGTCGGGGTTTTCGCGATCGGTGTCCTGGGCCAGATGCTCTTGCAGGAACCGTCGCGGGGCGCTGGTGGGCAGGTGTTTGGGGGCAGGTGCCTCAAACGGAAAGCCCGTCAGCAGGACCTGGCCCAGTGTCGCCCGCGCCTCGATCATCGCAAAACCGATGGTTTTCCACAGATCGCGCAAGGGGGCGTCAAGCTCGGCAAGCTGCGCCTGCAGGGCGGTGAAATGGGCTTCCGCATCGGCAACGGCCTCGTAATGATCGGGCGTGCCGAGATGGGTGCTCAGATACTCCTCGACCAGCGCCAGTTCCGCAATTTCCTGATCAAGCTGGGCGTCATCCTCGATCTGATAGGCCTTGCACACCCAGTCGCGCGGCAGTTCCAGCGTGGTCAACTGGCGGCGCAGCTTCAGCCGCCGGTTGACCCAGCCATAGCCCAGCTTGGTTTCGGGGGCCATTTGTAGCGCGGCCTCGATGAAATCGATATCGGCGGCGGTGACGTCCCTTGGCAGCACGGCGACGGTCAGGCGCGTGAAATCGGCAAAGGCGTCGGGGTCCTCGGCCAGCAATGCGCGCATCGCGGCCAGACGGCGGTTGCCGTTGATGACAATGCCGTTGCGGTCGATCAGCAGGGGTTCGATCTGCTGTTTCTGGCGCTTGAGTTCCTGAAAGATCGGCCCGCGCGCATCCGCGGCGTGCTGCATCAGGAGCGTGTGCAGCAGGGACTGGGTCTCGGGTGCTTCACTGGTCTGTTCCAGCGTGTCCCAACTGACACTGTGGCGGTGCATGTGTTCATGCAACTCGGCGATCAGCCGCCCGTTTTCCAGCCGGTAGATCAGGGTTTCATGCGGGATCCGCGCGACAGGCACCTGTATCAGGCCGTCGGGCATGGGCACGAAATGCGAGGGGTCGGCCCCGCCCAGCGCGGATTTGATGGTGCCTTTGCGGGTCTTGCGCGTCGGTATGTCGTGCTGCATCGCGCCTGCTGGCGTCTTGTCGTTGCTGGTGTCGGTCATCCGTCCCCTCTCTCGTCACATTCGCGAGGCGCCAGGCATCCGCGCGGCGGTGGCGTTGCGGCGCAGATGTTGCGCAGCAGGCCGTTGCATATGGGACCGAGATGAGGCCTTGGGCGGCGCGGTTCAAGGTCAGGCAGGGGAATCGGGGGCTTTGCCAGAAGGGCGGGCGCGCGCTGGTGCGCGCGAATCGCGGCAGGGATCGGACCCGCTGCGCGCTGTCGTGTGTCAGACCAGCGGCAGCGCGCGCAGCCTGTTGCGCAGCGCGATGGCGAGGCTGGCAACATCGCCGTCGCGCCCAACCTGCTGGACGGCGTGCAACAGACCGGTGTCCGACAGGTTGCGGGCAAGCGTGGTGACGAATTGCAGCGCATAGGCGCGCTGATCCGGCGGGCGGTTGCCCTGCAGAAGATCGAGCGCCTGATACAGGTCATCGCGCAATGCACCCGCATCATGGGGCGGTGCGTGATCGGCGCACCCCTCTTGCGCGAAACGCGGAAAGATCGGGGCAAGCTGGCGGCGAAACGCCTGCACGCTGGCGAAGGGTTTGGCCAGAAACCTGTCCGCGCCCGCATTCAGCGCCTGTGCCTCCAGTTCCGGCTGGCCCGAAATCGCCAGAACAAGGGGCACGCGCGGGGTCTTGCGGTCAATCTGCGCGATCAGGTCCAGCCCCGAGCCATCGGGCAGTCCCAGATCAACCAGCACGGCATCCGGGGTATAGAGCGCAAGATGCCGCCGCGCGGTTTGCAACGTTTCGGCCCGCCGCAGGCGACCGCCAAGCCCGCGCAGCATCAGCCGGATCGATTCGCAGCTCAGGCGCGAATCCTCGACCAGCAGCAGGGTGCCACCGCGCAGGATGGGCCGTGCGACGGTACCAAGGGGCGGGTAGCGAACAGCGGATGGGGATGCGTGGTCAGTGTTCATCAAATCCTCCGGGCCGGGTCGGTCCATCAGACCGCAGATTGACTAAGAAGCGGTTAAGGGGCTGCGGCCTGCTGTCACGATCCGGCAAGGCGGGCTTGTCTTGGGCCGCCACAGCCCGCATAACAGCGCGACTCGCTGGATGGAGTGCGCATATGATCGGTCGCCTGAACCATGTCGCCATTGCCGTGCCGGATCTGGAGGCCGCAGCCGCGCAATACCGCAACACGCTGGGCGCGGATGTAGGCGCGCCGCAGGATGAACCCGATCACGGGGTGACCGTGGTGTTCATCACGCTGCCCAATACCAAGATCGAGCTGTTGTACCCGCTGGGCGAGGACAGCCCGATCCGCGGCTTTCTGGACAAGAACCCGGCCGGTGGGATACACCATATCTGTTATGAGGTCGCCGATATCATGGCGGCCCGCGACAAGCTGATGGCCGAGGGGGCGCGTGTGCTGGGCAGCGGCGAGCCCAGGATCGGGGCGCATGGCAAGCCGGTGCTGTTTCTGCACCCCAAGGATTTCAATGGCTGCCTGGTAGAGTTGGAGCAGGTCTGATGTCACCCATGTCCGCCATCGCGCTGTATTTCGTCATCTGGTTCATGACGATGTTCCTGATCCTGCCGTTTCGCCTGCAGACCCAGGGCGAGGCGGGCGAGGTCGTGCCCGGAACCCCGTCATCGGCACCATCGGATGTGCAGATGTGGCGCAAGATAAAGCTGGTGACCTATATCGCGACGCCCGCCTTTGTGGTCATCGCCGGGATCATCATTTCCGAAATCATCACCTATGAGATGATCGAGAGTCTTACGCGTCGTCCGTGACCTCTGGCACGACGTCCTGTTCTGTCGGGTGCAGCCAGTGATAGAGATGGGTGAACACCGCCGCGCCGACCAGTGGCATGGCAAGGTTCACCACGGGAATGCTGAGCCCGATGGCCAGCACGATGCCGGGCAGCCATAGCCAGTAGAAATCATTGCGGAACAGGCGGCGGGCGTCTTCGGGCCCATGGCGGCGGCGGGCGATCATGGTAAAGAATTCGCGCGACAGCAGCAGCCCGTTCACCACCCACAGGATCGTCAGACCCCAGCCGTTCGACACCGCAAAGATCGCCATGCCGACCACATTCACCCCCACCAGCAGCCCGAAATAGCGCAGACCGTCGCCCAAGGCTTCCAGCAGCGGGGTGCGGTTGCGGGGGGCAAGGTCGCGGTAATGCTCTGCCTCGACCGCATCGGCCACATCATCCAGATAAAACCCGGTAAAGACCGAGGCGACGGGCACCATCAGAAACACCGACAGCCCCAGCAGATACAGGATCGAGCCCAGCGAAAACAGCGAGGACAGCCCCTCTACCTGCCCTGTGATGGGCAGGAACAGCGCGCCCGGCATCAGCAACTGCACGATCAGCAGAACAAAGGCATAAAGCAGGAACAGCAGCACCACCGACAGGATGATACCGATCCACAACAGCTTGCGGTAGCGCGGGTCGCGGATCTGGGTGACGGCATCGATATAGGCGCGGATCATGGGGCGGCCTCATGCAGGTGTTGGGGGGTCAGCGTATGCGCAAGATGGGTAAAGACGGCCACGCCGATCACCGGCATCACCAGATTCAGGACCGGGATCGACAACAGAAAAGCCAGCGCGAAGCCCGCCATCAGCAGCGGACCGCGATGGCGCTGCCGAAAGGCATGGATGGTCGCGGGGTCATCGCGGCGCTCGGCGATCATGGTCAGGTATTCGCGCGACAGAAGCCACCCGTTCAGGAACCAGAACATCGCAAACCCCCAGAGCGCGCCCAGCAGGAACAGCCCGATGATCCCCAGCAGGTTGATGCCCAGAAGCGGAAAGAAATAGCGCGCAGAATCGCCCCAGAGCTTCAGCGGTGTCAGCGGTGCAGGTGGCGGCAGGTCAGGATAGTGCCGCGCCTCGACCGCGTCGGCGACAGCATTCAGGTGCAGCCCCGTGAAAAGCGAGGCGACAGGCATCATCAGGAATACTGACAGCCCGAGCATCAGCAGGATGGTAATGGGCGAGAAGAAATCACTCAGCCGGGTCATCTGGATATCGCCCGAAATCGTCAGCCCGCCACTGCCACTTAACAATTGTACCAGAACCGCAAAGATCACGAACAGCAGCACCAGCGACAGTGCAGCCCCCAGCAGCGCAAGCATGCGAAAGGACGGCTCTCGCATCTGGGCGAAAGCAAGGGAAAAGGCGTGTCGGATCACGGCTGCCATGTGGTCAGGGCCTCTATGTCCGGGCGGGGGCGTTCGGGGGGTGTGGCGGTGGCCGTGCCCAGATGGATGAAGCCTGCGACCCATTCCGACGGGGCAAGCCCCAGATGCAACTGCAGGGTCGCGTCCATCGCAGGCCAGCCGGTCAGCCAGTTGGCCCCCCAGCCGCTGGCCAGCGCGGCATTGACCAGCCCCAGACAGACGGCCCCGGCAGAGAGCGTCTGCTCGATTTCCGGAATGGTGGCCGAGGGTTTGGGGCTGGCAATGACCGCCACGATCAGATGTGCATCGCCAAAGGCACGGACAGTTTTGGCCAGCTTGTCGGGGTCGATCCCGATCTCGTTGCCGCGCGCCTCGACCGCCTCGGCCATTGCCGTGCAGGTATTGCGGCCCATCACGACAAAGCGCCACGGTTCCAGCTTGCCATGATCGGGCACGCGGGCGGCGGCGGTCAGGATCGGCATGAGCTGGTCACGGTCCGGCACGGGCGGGGCCAGCAACTTGGCGGGGCGCGACCGGCGCGACAGCAGGAACTCCATGGCGGGCGGGATTTCAGTCATTGGTCAGGCTCTTGTCTGGGGCTCGGGCAAAACCTAGTCGTTTCCAGCCCGGACGAAAAGTATTATCCTGTCCTGCATGGACCTGAGTGCGCGTGCCCGATCCGGCGCGATACTCGATATCCGCGTGACCCCGCGCGCCCGTCGCCCCGGTATCTGGCTTGACGCGGAGGGGCGCTTGCGTGTGGCCGTCAGCGACCCGCCCGAAAAAGGCCGCGCGACCCAGGCCGCACGCCGCGCATTGGCGGATGCGCTGGGGGTCGCGCCCACGCGCCTGCATCTGCTGCGCGGGGCGGCATCGCGGGACAAGCGCTTTCGGCTGGACTGAGCGCCGTTAACGCCTTGTTCAGTCAGGGCACCGATACTTGACCGGTTTCCACAGGCCCGCGGCGACCGCATGACCGTTTCGCATTCGTATTCCGACAGGCTGACCCGCGAGCGGCGGGCGCGGCTGCGTGCCGAGCGTCTGTATGAACAGATGCGCCACGAATTGCGCATCGCCAATGACCAGTTGAAGGCCCATGCCTATAGGCTGTCCGACCAGATCATCGCCCAGCGCGCGGAATTGTCGGCCATCCGCAGCCACGCCGAAACGCTGGAGGGTGAGAACAGCCAGGTTTCGCAGGACCTGCAGGCTGCGCATGGCGCGGCGGATCTGGCCAATCTGCGCCTGCGCGAGGCCGTTGAAACCCTGCGCGACGGGTTTGCCGTGTTTGACCGCGACAACCTGCTGATCCTTGCCAACCGCGCCTGGCTGAGCATGTTCCGCGCCTTTCCCGAAGTGCAGCCGGGCATCAGCTATCGCCGCGTGGTCGAGATCTGCGCCTATGAGGATGTGGTCGATCTGGAGGGCAGCACGCCCGAAGACTGGACGCGCAGGATGCTCGCGCGGTGGGAAGGGGGCGCGGTCGAGCCGATCGAGTTGCATTTCCGCGCAGGCATATCCGTGCGGCTGGTGGACCGGCGCGTGGCCAATGGCGATATGGTGTCGCTGGTCCATGACATCACCGATGCGCTGCGCTATCAGCGCGACCTGATCGCCGCACAGGAAAAGGCCGAGGCTGCGGCAGAGGCGAAATCGACCTTCCTCGCCAATATGAGCCATGAGATCCGCACCCCCATGAATGGCGTCGTGGGCATGTCGGAGCTGTTGGCTGAAACGGATCTGGACCCCGAACAACGCGCCTGTGTCGAGACGATCTGTTCCAGTGGCGAGGCGTTGGTGCAGATCATCAATGACATTCTGGATTTCTCCAAGATGGATGCAGGCCGGATGGACCTGCACGCCGCCCCGTTCGATCTGGAAAAGACCATCCATGACGTGCTGACCCTGCTGGCCGCGACGGCCAGGGCAAAGGGGATCGAGCTGATCCTTGATCATGACATGTTCCTGCCCCAGAGCATGATGGGCGATGCGGGCCGCGTGCGCCAGATCCTGACCAATCTGGTGGGCAATGCGCTGAAATTCACCGAAAGCGGGTATGTACTTGTGCGCGCTGTGGGGGTGGGGGCCGCAGATGGCGGGCATCTGGTGAACATCACGGTCGAGGATACGGGTATCGGAATCGCGGCGCAGGATCAGGCCCTGATCTTTACCGAGTTCAGCCAGGTCGAGGCCAGCAGCAGCCGCCGGTATGAGGGCACGGGGCTGGGACTGGCGATCACGCGGCGGATCGTGGATGCTATGGACGGCAAGATCTGGGTCGAATCGGAACCCGGCGTCGGGTCTTGCTTTGGCGTGTCGCTGGTGCTGGGCGCGGACCCGGACGCGCCGGGCGCAACCTCTGTGCCCGAAGCACCGGGGGTCGGCACGGCGCTGATCGTCAGCGACCATCTGATCAGCCGCGAGATACTGTCGCGCAGGCTGACGGCCTGCGATGTGACCGTCACGACTGCAACGCAGAAGGATGTGGCGCTGCGGATCGTGGCGCGGACCAGCCCCGATCTGGTGATTGTCGATCAGGACCTGCCGGGTCAGGCGGCGCCTGAAATTCTGGCCGCGCTGCATGCGGACCATCCCGGCCTGACGGTGGTGATGCTGTGTTCCTGCACGTCAGAGGCGCGCGCGGCGCTGAAGGGGGGGCAGTTGCGCGCGGTATTGCCCAAGCCGCTGCTCTGGCGCGATCTGGTGAAGGCCCTTGCCCCTGGCAGCACCGGCAGATCCCGGCGCGCTGACCCTGCGCCACCGCTGGCCCTGGCAGCCGGACGTCCGTGGCGTGTGCTTTATGCCGAGGATAACAAGACCAATCGCATGGTCTTTTCCCGCATGCTCGCGCCGCTGGGGCTGGAGGTGCATGTGGTCGAGGATGGGCAGAGCGCGGTCGAACGGGCCGCCGAAATAGCGCCTGATATCATCTTCATGGATGTCTCGATGCCCCGGATGGACGGGCGCGAGGCCACGCGCCGCATCCGCGCGACTGCAGCCGGGCGCGAGGTGCCGATCATCGCATTGACGGCCCATGCCATGCGCGAAGAGATCGAGCGCATCATGGAAGCGGGGATGAATGCCATGCTGACCAAACCCTTGCGCAAGAAGGACCTATTGCAGGCGCTGGCCGATCACCTGCCCGGTGCCGTGCCGCCGGACGACGACAGCGGCGGGGCACCGCCCGGCGATCAGCCATCGCGGACGTAAACGGGGCGGTCGGGGGTGGACTGATCGGGCTGGTAGCGATAGCCGCCCGTATCGAAATCGCGCAGGCTGTCGGGGTCACTCAGCCGGTGTTCAAGGATGAACCGCGCCATCGCGCCGCGCGCCTTCTTGGCAAAGAAGCTGATGATGCGCGGGTCGGTGCCGTCGCGGGTTTCCATGAACACGGGCGTGATGACGCGGCTGCGCAGGGCGTCCTGCGCCACTGCCCCGAAATATTCCTGCGATGCGCAATTCACGATGGCCGGGGCGCCCGCATCCTGCGCGGCCTGGTCCAGCGCCTCGGCCAGTCGTGTGCCCCAATAGGCATAAAGCGTCTTGCCGTGGTCAGTCGCCAGCCGGCTGCCCATTTCCAGCCGGTAGGGCTGCATTGCGTCAAAGGGGCGCAGCAGACCATAAAGGCCCGAGAGGATGCGCAGGTGCCCCTCGGCCCAGTCCAGCGCGTCGGCATCGAGCGTGGCGGCGGACAGCCCGGTATAGGTATCACCCGCAAAGGCATGGATCGCCGGGCGCGTCTGTTCCGGCACAGGCGGGTCGGCGAAATTCTCGAACCGCTCCAGGTTCAGCGCGGCCAGCTTGTCACTGATTTTCATGAGCTTTTTCAGCCCGTCTGCGCCGAGTTCGCGCGCCCGACCCGCCAGATAGGTGGCATCAGACTGAAAATCGGGATCGGTCAGCGGGCGCGGGTCAGGGTGTGCGGTCCAGTCGAGTTTCTTGGCGGGCGAGAGGATGACGAGCATGGGCAGCAGACTTGTGTTCGGGCAATCCCTGCACCAGTTAACGATCGCGCGGCAATTGTCCAGCCTGGTGGCTTGCCCTTCGCCGCAGCGCCGATTAGGGTCTGCCCAGCCACAGAGCAAGGAGCGCCCGATGCTGTCCCTGATCCAGATCATACTGCTTGTCCTGAGCATCGCGCAATGGATCATCATCATCCATATCGTCATGTCGTGGCTGATCAATTTTCAGGTCATCAGCCTGAGCAGCCCGCTGGTCGCGTCGATCTGGGATGGTCTGAACCGGCTGGTGGAACCGGTCTATACGCGCATCCGCCAATTCCTGCCCGATCTGGGGGGAATTGACCTTGCGCCGCTGGTCGCGCTGGTTGCGATCTATGCGATCCGCATCATCCTGATCAACAACGCGCCGATGTTCGTCTGAGGTGACGACCGACCGCGCCACGCCCGATGCGCTGCTGAGCGAGGTCTTCGGCTTTGCCGAATTCCGCCCCGGCCAGCGCGAGATTGTCGAGGCTGTCACCGCCGGGCGCGATACGCTCGCGATCATGCCCACAGGCGGGGGCAAGTCGCTGTGCTATCAGTTGCCTGCGCTGTGCCGTGAAGGGGTGACGCTGGTTATTTCGCCGCTGATCGCGCTGATGCGCGATCAGGTGCGTGCGCTGCAAGAGGTGGGCGTTGCAGCGGGGGCGCTGACATCCGGCAATACCGAGGCCGAGACAGATGCCGTGTTCACCGGGTTGTCGCGCGGGGCGCTGAAGCTTTTGTATATCGCGCCCGAGCGGCTGTCCTCGGGCGGGACGATGGAGATGCTGCGCCGCGCGGGCTGCGGCCTGATCGCCGTGGACGAGGCGCATTGCGTCAGCCAGTGGGGCCATGATTTCCGGCCTGACTATCTGCGCATCGGCGATCTGCGCCGCGTGCTGGATGTGCCGCTGGCGGCCTTTACCGCCACGGCAGATGCCGAAACCCGCGAAGAGATCATGCGCCGCCTGTTCGCGGGTGCTGCGCCGGAGATCTATCTGCGCGGCTTTGATCGGCCGAATATCCGGCTGAACTTTCGCGTCAAGAACCGGCCACGCGCGCAGATCATCGACTATGCACGCGCGCAGAAGGGGCAGTCCGGGATCGTCTATTGCGGCACCCGTGCCCGGACCGAAAGCCTGGCGCAGGCGCTGGTGGCCGAGGGGCATAATGCGCGCGCCTATCACGGCGGGATGGAGGCCCATGCAAGGCGCATGGTCGAGGAACTGTTCCAGCGCGAGGATGATCTGATCGTGGTCGCGACCGTGGCCTTTGGCATGGGGGTGGACAAGCCCGATATCCGCTGGGTGGCCCATGCCGATCTGCCCAAATCGATCGAGGCCTATTATCAGGAAATCGGGCGCGCGGGCCGGGACGGGGCCCCTGCGGATACACTGACGCTGTATGGCCCGGACGATATCCGCCTGCGCCGGTCGCAGATCGATGAAAGCCCTGCGCCGATGGAACGCAAACAGGCCGATCATGGCCGGCTGAATGCGCTGCTGGGTCTGGCAGAGGCCGTGGGCTGCCGCCGTCAGGTTCTGCTGGGCTATTTCGGCGAGGACAGCGCGCCCTGTGGCAATTGCGATATCTGCGCCAGCCCCGTGCGCCTGTTCGATGCCACGACGCCGGTGCGCAAGGCGCTGTCGGCGATCCTGCGCACGGGCGAGAGTTTCGGGACCGGCCATCTGATCGACATTCTGACCGGTAATGCCACATCCAAGGTCAATCAGCGCGGCCATGACCAGTTGCCGACCTTTGCCGTGGGGCGCGATCTGTCAAAAGCGCGCTGGCAGGCGGTGTTTCGTCAGATGATGGGGCGCGATCTGGTGCGTCCCGACCCCGAACGCCATGGCGCGTTGCGCATGACCGAAGCGGCCCGCCCCATCCTGCGCGGTGAGGCCGAGATCCATCTGCGCGAGGATACAGTTGCCGCCGCGCAGGACCGCCCCGCTGTCCGCGCCATGGTGTCTGACGAGAACGCAACCCTGCTGTCTGCGCTCAAGGCAAAGCGCCGCGCCCTGGCCGAAGAGGCGCGCGTGCCCGCCTATGTGATCTTTACCGACAACACGCTGATCCAGATGGCAGAGAACCGGCCCGCCGATATGGATGCGATGGCACGCATATCGGGCGTGGGCACAACCAAGCTGGAACGCTATGGCGCGCTGTTTCTGCAGGTCATCACCGGCGCGGCGCCCCCCGCGCAGCACCCGCAGCGGCGGCGCCTGGCCGGGCGCGATGCGGGCGCGCTGTATGATGCGCTGTTCGATCTGGCGCGCGGGCTGGAGCGGGGCGAGGATGGCACGGGCAAGCTGCTGACGCTGTCGCCCGCCACTCTGCGCGCCGTGGCAGAGGCGCGGCCCGCGTCGCTGGATGCGCTTGGCCGACTGCGCGGGATGGACCCGGCGCGGCTGGACCGGTTCGGCGAAGCGATGCTCGCGCGGATCGCGGCATTCGACGACTGACGTCACGATATGGATTGACCCTGCCCGCACCGCGCCGCAGCACTGGCCTGACAGGAGGGTCCCGATGTATCCGTTCATCCGTTTTGCCAAGGAAATGATCAAATACCGCAACGCGCCGCCCCTTGGCGTGTTCGATACCCATGTCTCGCATCACCGCTGCTGGCCATGGGATCTGGACCCGTGGGTCGAGCTGAACAATGGCCGCACGCTGACGCTGTATGATCTGGGGCGGATTCCGATGGCGCGGCGCACCGGGCTGGTCGGGGTGTTGCGGCAGAATCGTTGGGGGATCACGGTCGCGGGCAATTCGACGCGCTACCGTCGCCGCGTGCGCGCCTTCCAGCGGTTTGAATTGCGCAGCCGCTGTATCGGCTGGGACACGCGGTTCCTGTATACCGAACAGGCGATGTGGCTGGGGGGTGAGTGCGCCAACCATATCCTGATCCGCTCGGCCATCACCTCGCGCGCGGGGATCGTGCCGCCTGCGGATGTCATGCGCGCCGCGGGCCTGCCAGAGGACAGCCCCGAGCTGCCTGGCTGGGTGCAGGACTGGATAGAGGCCGAAGCACAGCGCGTCTGGCCGCCGGAGATATAGCAGCGGGGAAACAGGCATCATAAGATCATGTTTTAGAATCATTCCAGAACTTGATCTGGATCAAGACCACCCCTCACGAACGGTTTACCCTGGACCCGAGCCGCGCGACACGCGTGCGCCATGCACTGCGTCATCGTAGTCGGCTTTGCCACAGGAGGCCGAAATGAAGAACAAGAACGTGCCACGGCTTTGCGTGAGTGCCCTGGCGTTTGCCCTCGCCGCGGGGGCTGCACCGGCGGACGAGATCGCGGAATACATGGATTTCTTTGAACCGCTGCCCTATCTGCCCCCGATTCCGGCGGATAACACCATGACGCCCGAGAAGATCGAGCTGGGCAAGATGCTGTTCTTTGAACCGCGTATCTCTGCCTCTGGCGTGATTTCCTGTGCGACCTGTCACAACCCCGCGCTGGGCTGGGCTGACAGGATTCCGCGTGCCGTGGGTCATGGCGGGCAGGTGGGCGAGCGCAACACCCCGACCGTGCTGAACTCGGGCTTTCTGGAATCGCAGTTCTGGGACGGGCGCGAGCCTGATCTGGAAGGTCAGGCGCTGGGCCCGATTCAGGCCGATGTCGAGATGAACATGACACTTGCCGAAGCCATCGAGCGCCTGAAGGAATTCGACATCTATCACGAACATTTCGGCGCAGCCTTTCCGGATGATCCCGACCCGATCAATCAGGACAATGTCGCCCACGCCATCGCGACATTCGAGCGCACGCTGAACACGCCGAATTCGCCGCTGGACCGCTTTCTGCGGGGTGACATGCAGGCCATGAGCGACAGCCAGGTCGAGGGGATGAAACTGTTTGTCGATGCGGGCTGCGTGGCCTGCCATAACGGCCCGGCGCTGACCGACAGCAATTTCCACCGCTTTGAACTGCCCGGTTCCACCGATGAGGGGCGCTTTGTCGTGACCGGGGACGAGATGGACATGTTCGCCTTCCGCACACCGACGCTGCGCAATGTGGCGGTGACCTATCCGTATTTCAACAACGGCTCGGTCGCAGATCTGCATGATGCCGTGCAACTGATGGGACAGCAGATGCTGGGTCAGGACTTCACGGATACCGAACTGGACAGGCTGGTGGACTTCATGCACGCGCTGACGGGCGAAATGCCGCGGGTCGAGATTCCGGCCCTGCCGTAAGACCCGGAAACCCGACAAAAATCCGGCCCGGCGCGTCTGCGCCGGGCGTCATCACATCTGCAGGCAGGCCATTCTGTCATCTTGCGCTGCGGATAACGCACGTTAGAGTTGGGTCATGCTGGCGCAGGCCTGATTCGCCTGCACCTTTCGTGAAGGAGTGACTGATGACCAGATTTTCCGCCGCTGCCGTTGCAGCGCTTATGTTCTCGCCCGTGGCAGCCTTTGCAGGTGATCCGGATGCGGGGGCAGACAACTTTCGTCAATGTGCCAGCTGCCATGGTGTCGTAGACCCCGATGGCGAGGTGTTCCACCGCCTCGCGCCCACGGGCCCGAACCTGTGGGGGGTCGCCGGGCGTCAGGCAGGTGCCTATGACGGATACACCCGCTTCTCGAACGCGATCGTCGCGGCGGGTGAAGAGCATGGTGTCGTCTGGGACGAGGAAAGCTTTGTCGCCTATGTCGAGGACCCGAGCGGCTATCTGCGCGAGGTCACGGGCGAGGCGCGCGCACGCTCGAACATGAACCACCGGCTGCGCGGCTCGGCCGAGGACATCTTTGCCTATCTGTCGCAATACGGCGACTGATCTCACCTGAACAGATCGCCATCACGCCGCGCCAGTCCCGAACTGGCGCGGCGTTTGCATATGTGTGCCCCCTGCACGGGCTTGCAGCCCGTCGCTGATCCGCGCAGTGTTGCATCAGACCAGAAGGGAGGCAGAGATGGGCCATATTCTTGCACTCGACCAGGGCACGACATCGAGCCGCGCCATCGTGTTCGATGCGC
>REDZ01000143.1 GCA_007695345.1 Paracoccaceae bacterium
TCACGGACTGGATGTATCTGGTCGATGACAAGACCATCGTGAACCGCAGCCAGTTCCGCAAATTCGGCATCAAGGTCGCGGAACTGGTTGCGACCATGCGCAGGGTGGAGGCATGAGAAAACTCTCGGGTCGGACGTATTGGCTGGTCGGTGCCTCGGAAGGGCTGGGCCGGGCGCTGGCGATGAAACTGTCGAAAGCGGGCTGCACGCTGGTGCTGAGTGCGCGCGGCACCGACAGCCTGCAGGCGCTGGCGGATGACGTGCCGGGGCCTGCGCGCGTCGTGGCCTGCGATGTGTCGGATCGCGAGTCCGTGGCCCGGGCGGCCCAAGAGGCGGGCGAGATTGACGGGCTGGTCTATCTGGCAGGCGTCTACTGGCCCTTTCCCGCTACGGAGTGGAACGCTGATCACACCGAAGCGATGTTCGATGTGAACCTGACGGGGGCCGCGCGCGTGCTGGGGCGGGTGGTGCCCGCGATGGTGGCGCGGGGGCGCGGGCATATCGTGCTGACAGGCTCGCTTTCGGGGTATCGCGGGCTGCCCGGCTCGATCGGCTATTCCTCATCCAAGGCGGGGCTGATGCATCTGGCGGAATCGATGCATTGCGACCTGCGGGGCACGGGCGTGGATGTGCAGCTTGCCAATCCGGGGTTCATCCGTACACGATTGACCGACAAGAATGATTTCACCATGCCCTTTCTGATGGAGCCTGGGCAGGCAGCGGATGAAATGCTGACCCTGATGCGTGGCACGCGGTTCCAGCGGGCATTTCCGTGGCTGTTCTCGCTGCTGTTCCGGGGGGCGAATTTCCTGCCAGACTGGGCCTATTACCGGGTCTTTGGCCGCAAGTGAATGCTTGCACGCGGCTGTACTTTGGGCGACACTCGACCCAACACAGGAGGTCGCCATGCTTGCCATCAGCCTGCGCAAGGTCGTTCATATCATCTATCTCGCGCGCGAGGGCAGCGTCGGCGATGCCGAGGTGCATGCCTTTATCGATGCGCTGAATGAGGATGAACAGGCCAGCCTGACCGCCGTGGCCTGGGTCGGGCGCGGCGCGTTCGAGGCCGAGGATTATGATGAAGCCGTCGCCACGGCACTGGCCGAGGCCACGACGCCCACAGCGGATTACCTGATGGGGATGCCGCATCTGGCCGAGAATCTGGAAAGCGGGCTGGAAGCGCTGGGCATCGACGTGACTGGCGAGGAAGAGGATTTTCTGCGTCAGGGGTCATGAGGCTGCGCGAGCGGGGTAAGCGCCCGCTCGGGGTGCCCACCCACCCGCCCTTGCACGCCTCGCGGGCGCTGCCCCTGCGAAGGGCAGGGGCAGGATCGCTTCATACTCAGGTGTTATGCCATTCCCGCAGCGCGGCATTCTCGCCCGTGCTGGGCGGTTTCTCGGCGGGCGGTGGTGTCCGGGGCGGGGCAGGTATCTGAAAGCCCCCCTTGGCGCAGCGCAGATGATGCGCTTCGCGCGCGCCAAAATAGAACGCCACGACAGCCCCCAGCAGCCACCAGAGCGGTTCGGGCACATGGGCCAGCGCCTGCATCCGCTGCGCAAAACCCGCAGGCTCTGCCATGGCATAGGTGAACAGTCCCAGCGTGCCAAGTGCCAGCAGCGGGCGGGGCAGGCGGTTCAGCCCGTTCACGAAGCTGTCGAACCATCCTGCGCGCCCATACTGGAATTCGGCCAGGTGGCTGGCATGGGCGGCCTTGTAGGCATCATGCCCCAGTTCCATCCGGCGGGTCGCATTGGGTCGAAACACCTCAGCCACCGAGGTGACCGCCCCGCCCAGCCCGCGCGCCTTGCCGCCGCCCCCGAACAGCGCCCCCAGCGCCGCGCGGATCATGACCAGCCCGCCACGCGCGCACGGTGCTGCGCGTCGGTCAGGTGAAAGCGCGGCGCGATGAATTCCTCGGCCCGCGTGATCCAGCCGCCCTTGCCCCCGTCGCGCCTGCGCGCGAATTTGCGGCTGGCAGGGCGACGGTCGGCCAGCGCGTAGTAATAGTCACGCCGCGCAATGCCGTAGGCATCGACCAGATGCGCGGGCGCCATGTCGATCGCCTGATGCGCGGCCCCGATGGTCTGCGGGCCAATCATGCCATCCACAGCAACCTCCAGCCCCATGTCGCGCAGCAGGCGTTGCAGGATGCGCACAGCATTCGCCCCGGCATTCACCTGCATGTCAAAGACTGTGGGCCAGAGCGGTTCGGGCAGCTCGGCGATGCGCGCGCCCCTGAAGTAATGTTCCAGATAGATCTCGATCGCCTCCTCGCGGGTCAGGCGGCGAACCTCGTCCACCCCTACTTTTTCGCCCGGTCGCAGGCGACGCAGGGTGTGGATGGTCACACCGAAATTCGTCGCCCCGCCGGGATCGTCGGGGTCGTTCACAAATCCGCCTTCGCGGCGGACGATTTCTTCAGCGAGGCGTCTGACATCTTGCATGGTCTGGCATCCGGGTTGGGACTGGCGATGGCCTGACCCTGCCATGACAGCCCCAAGACCACGCTAACCCGGCGCACGCTGCCCGCGCGGCAGCGCACAAAGCCGCCACGTCGCACCCCCTTTCCCCGTCGCGCCCTTTGGGCTATCTGCGGGGCAAGCGATCACAGGATACCCGCGCGCAATGCAATACGAACAGCCCGGAGAGGTCGAGGAAAGCTGGCGCGACGCCATCTCGACCATCGAGGATATCATTGACGAGGCCCGCAGGGGTCGCATGTTCATTCTGGTCGATCACGAAGATCGCGAGAATGAGGGCGATCTGGTCATCCCGGCCCAGATGGCCACACCCGAAATCATCAATTTCATGGCAACCCATGGCAAGGGGCTGATCTGCCTGACCCTGCCGGGTGAACGGATCGACCAGCTTGGCCTGCCGCTGATGGCATCCAGCAATTCCTCGCGTCATGAAACGGCCTTTACCGTATCAATCGAGGCGCGCGAAGGCGTCTCGACAGGGATTTCGGCGCATGACCGGGCGCGCACTGTTGCCGTGGCCATCGATGACGCCAAGGGCGCAGCCGATATTGCCACGCCCGGCCATGTCTTTCCGCTGCGCGCACGCGACGGCGGTGTGCTGGTGCGCGCGGGCCATACCGAAGCGGCGGTCGATATCGCGCGGCTTGCAGGGCTGAACGCATCTGGCGTGATCTGCGAGATCATGAACGAGGACGGGTCCATGGCGCGGCTGCCCGATCTGGTGGGTTTTGCCCAGCGTCACGGGCTGAAGATCGGCACGATTTCCGACCTGATCGCCTATCGCCGTCGGCACGACAATCTTGTGCGCGTGATGAGCGAGCAATCCGTCACCTCGGAATTCGGGGGCGACTGGACCATGCGCATCTATTCCGACACCACGCAGGGGGCCGAGCATGTCGTGCTGATCAAGGGCGATATCACCACGCCCGAGCCGGTCCTGGTGCGGATGCATGCGTTCGACCCGCTGCTGGACATGGTGGGTGTGGCGGGCGCCGCGCGCGCTGATGAATTTGCCGATGCCATGTCCCTGATCGGGGCCGAGGGGCGCGGCGTGATCGTGCTGTTGCGCGACACGCATATGAAGATGGCCAATTCCGAAGCCTCTCCGCAGACCTTGCGGCAATACGGGCTGGGTGCGCAGATCCTGTCCTCGCTCGGGCTGCATGAGCTGATCCTGCTGACCAATTCCGCAACGCCCAAAGTGGTCGGGCTGGATGGCTACGGGCTGTCGATCACCGGCACGCGCAAGATCCCCGCATCGAGAGGCACCTGACATGGCCGGATCCGAGACCCATTACACGCTGCCCCGCCCGCGTTTTGATCAACCGCCCAGGCTGCTGATCGTTGTCGCCCCCTATTACAAGGACATCGCCGATGCGCTGGTGGCCGGCGCGCGCGCCGAGATCGAGGCCGCAGGCGGCAGCCATGAGGTGATCGAGGTGCCCGGCGCGCTGGAAATCCCCACGGCCATCGGGCAGGCGTTCCGCATGGCGCATTTCGACGGGTTCGTGGCGCTGGGCTGCGTGATCCGCGGCGAGACAACGCATTACGATACAGTCTGCAATGACAGTTCGCGCGCCATCACGCTGCTGGGGCTGCAGGGGGCGTGCATCGGCAATGGCATCCTGACCGTGGAAAACCGCGCGCAGGCAGAGGTCCGGGCCGAGGTTGCGGGCCAGAACAAGGGCGGCGGGGCTGCGGCGGCGGCGCTGCACCTGATCGCGCTGGCACGCCATTGGGGCGGGCAGCGCAGGCCCGTCGGGTTCAACAAGCCCGAGAGTGAGGAATTCCGCATCGCCGGATCGGGCAAGGGGACACGCGGATGACGGGCACACGCCGCAACCGGCCCGGACTGGACGAAAAGCGCGTGCTGCGCGGGGCGGCGCGGTTCTATGCCGTGCAGGCGCTCTTTCAGATGGAAGCGTCCGACGTGCCCATCGGCACGATCATGCGCGAATTCGAGGCGCATCGCATCGGGGCCGAGACCGAGGAGGAAACCTGGGCCGAGGCCGATCTGAACCATTTCCGCCGCCTGGTTGACACAGCCGTGGACCGTCAGGCGAAAATCGACCAGATGACCGATCGCGCGCTGGTGGCGAAATGGCCCATCGACCGGATCGACCCCACGCTGCGCGCGCTGTTTCGGGCCGCCGGGGCCGAATTGCTGGGCGCGCCGACGCCCGCGCGCGTCGTCATTTCGCAATTCGTCGAGATTGCGTCCGCCTTCTTCCCCGAGGGGCGTGAAGCCAGCTTCGTTAATGCGGTGCTGGACCATATGGCCCGCGCTGCCCGCCCCGAGGATTTCTGAGCGTCGCCCATGCACAGCACGCTGACCCCCGAGATGCTGCTGCAGGCATACCGGATTGGCGTGTTTCCCATGGCCGAACGGCGCGATGATCCGACTATCTACTGGTTCGATCCGCCGCGCCGGGGCGTTCTGCCGTTGCGCGGCTTTCACCTGTCGCGCAGCCTGCGCCGCCGCTTGCGGCAGGCCCCGTTCGCCATGACGCTGAACGCGGATTTCGCAGGCGTCATCGCGGGCTGCGCCGCGCGGGAAGAGACCTGGATCAATGCCGAAATCGCGCGCCTGTTCACGGCGCTGCACGCGCGGGGCGAAGCCCATTCGCTGGAAGTCTGGGAAAAAGATACCCTTGTCGGCGGGGTTTACGGACTGGCGATCGGGGGGCTGTTCTGCGGCGAAAGCATGTTCTCGCGCCGCACCGATGCATCAAAGCTGGCGCTGGCCTGTCTGGTCACGCATCTGGATGCCTGTGGCTTTCGGCTGTTCGATACGCAGTATCTGACCGATCATCTGGCCTCGCTCGGCGGGGTGGAGATATCGCGCGCGGCCTATCACGCCCAACTCGCCCCGGCCCTGCGCGCCGATGCCGATATCCTGCGCTTCCCCTTGCCCGGCGCTCAGGATGTGCTGCAGTTCAACACCCAGACATCATAGCGCGCATGGTCCAGCGCGTTCAGCGCGGGGCTTGAGGCGATCATCCAGCCCGAAAAGATCATCTGATCCGCGCGGGTGTCGAAAATGTCGATCCAGGCATAAGCCTCGCCCGCCGGGTTTTCGGCCGGGTAGCGGCATTCTTCCAGCATCACGACCAGATGCCCGACCTGCCGCGAATCGCCGCTGGAGAGCGTGATGTCCTGCGTGGTGCCCGCGACCTTGTCCAGACCGCGCAGCGTGGCGCCGGTTCCGGTGCTGATCCGGTCGGTGGCATCAGGCACCTCGATTTCCTGCGCATGCACGACGGTCGCCAGAGCGGCAAGCGCTGCGGCCCCCAGCCATGCGCGCAAGCGCTCAGCGGCGACGGTCATCATGGCGGCGGTTGCGGCGCTGGTTGCGCTGGAACATGCGGCTCAGGCGCATGAGCAGGCGGATCATCTGGTTTACATTCATTCCGGACTCCAGGCCTCGTAATCCTTGCGTGGCTCGGGGTTTGCCCGCCGGATCGACCCTTTGGGCGCATAGGCCATGGCCGTGCCGGTCAGGTTTTCGATATGCGGCTTTTCCCAGTCCTTGTGGGGCAGGGGGCGCTCTGACGGTGGCTCGTTCCAGGTGTGGTGCAGCCAGCCATGCCAGTCGGGGGCGATGCGGCTGGCCTCGGATTCGCCGTTATAGATGACCCAGCGCCGCTTGCCGTCGCGCGACTGGTAGAACACATTGCCTTGCGTGTCCTCGCCCACCCTCACACCGTGGCGCCAGGTAAAGAACGCTGTATTCAGCGTGGAGCTGTTCCACCAGGTCAACAGACGCAGCAGGAATTTCATGGGCCAAGCCTCGTGTCACATTCACTGACTGCGCTTATGCAACACGCGCGCGCCGGAATCCAGCCCGAAGCCGCGCACGCGCCCTCACATCCCCGCGCAGGAGCCTTGGACGAACACAGGTCTGCGCCCTATATCAGCCCAGAACCACAAAGACAGGAGCGCCCGCCATGCCCCGCTACGAACGCCGCCCCGAGGTGATCGACAGCCTGACACCCGAGCAATACCACATCACGCAGGAAAACGGGACCGAGCGCCCCTGGACCGGGCAATACAATGACAACAAGCGCGTCGGCATCTATGTCGATATCGTTTCGGGCGAGCCGCTTTTTGCCTCATCCGACAAATACGAATCGGGCTGTGGCTGGCCCAGCTTTACCAAGCCCCTGATCCCCGATCACATTGTCGAGAAATCGGACAGCTCTCTGGGCATGTCGCGGGTCGAGGTCCGGTCGCGCCATGGCGACAGCCATCTGGGCCATGTCTTTCCCGATGGCCCGCGTGACCGGGGCGGGCTGCGCTATTGCATCAATTCCGCGTCCCTGCGCTTCATCCCCGTCGAGGAGATGGAAGCCGAGGGTTATGCAGATTGGCTGGATAAGGTCGAGGGCTAAGGCTGGTCAGAACGCGCGGTCGGGGTTATGTGTGGTGTAATGCCAGGCATGATGACCGGCAAATGGGGACCGTGTGACCGACATCGCGTTCGACAACACCTACGCGCAGGAATTGCAGGGGCTCTATGTGCCCTGGCAGGGCCAGGAATGGCCCGAACCTGCGCTTCTTTTGCTCAACGAAGGGCTGGCGCGCGATCTGGGGCTGTCGCCCGATGATCTGCGCAGCGATGACGGCGTGGGGCTGCTATCCGGCCATGCGTTGCCCGAGGGCGCGCGCCCCCTGGCGCAAGCCTATGCCGGGCATCAGTTCGGCGGGTTTTCCCCGCAACTGGGCGATGGCCGCGCGATCCTTGTGGGCGAATGGCTGGATGACAAGGGGCAGCGCTGGGACCTGCATCTGAAAGGGTCCGGCCGCACGCCCTTTGCGCGCGGCGGCGACGGGCGCGCCGTGCTGGGGCCGGTGCTGCGTGAATACCTGATATCCGAGGCGATGGCCGCGCTGGGCGTGCCCACGACCCGCGCGCTGGCGGCCTGCACCACGGGTGACCGGGTGCTGCGTCAGAACGGGTTGGAGCCGGGCGCCGTGCTGGCGCGCACAGGCTCAAGCCATTTGCGGGTCGGCACGTTCCAGTTTTTCGCCGCGCGGGGCGAAGTGGACAAGCTGCGCCTGCTGCTGGACTATGCCATCGCGCGTCATGATGACGACCTGCTGGGCGCCCCCGAGGCCGCGCTGCGCCTGCTGGAACGTGTGGCCACGCGGCAGGTGCGGCTGGTCGCGCTCTGGATGGGGCTGGGCTTTGTCCATGGGGTGATGAATACCGACAACACCACCATCTCGGGCGAGACGATTGATTACGGCCCCTGCGCCTTCATGGACCGGTACGACCCGGCCACGGTGTTCAGCTCCATCGACCATATGGGGCGCTATGCCTATGGCAACCAGCCTGCGGCGGTCCACTGGAACCTTGCGCGGCTGGCCGAGGCGCTGCTGCCTCTGATCGACAGTGACGAGACACGCGCCATTGCCCGCGCGACCGAAGTGATCGAGGGCAGCCAGGCACGGTACCGCGAGGAATGGCTGGCCGTCTTTGCCCGCAAACTGGGCCTGCCCGCGCCCGATGCCGGGCTGATCGAGGATATGCACAGCCTGTGGCAGGGGCAATCGGTGGATTTCACGGGGTTCTTTCGCGCGCTGCCCGCGGCGTTG
The DNA here is from genome assembly GCA_007695345.1 of Paracoccaceae bacterium. GTDB lineage: Bacteria > Pseudomonadota > Alphaproteobacteria > Rhodobacterales > Rhodobacteraceae > Roseinatronobacter. Next base: position 8,079 of record REDZ01000143.1, read on the forward strand.
CAAGGCGATGATGCAGATCTGCGTGCGCTGTTTGCTGACCCTGTCGCACCAAAGGCATGGCTGGCACGGTATCGCGCTGCCGTGGGCGATGTCGGTGCTGCGATCCGGCAGATGGCGCAGGTCAACCCGATCTATATTCCGCGCAACCATCTGGTCGAAGAGGCGCTGCACAAGGCCAGTTTCGACCACGACATGGCGCCCTTTCTGGGCCTGCTGGAACGGGTGCAAAACCCGTTCACGCCCGTGGCCGATACGGCGCAATACGCCCGGCCAGCGCCGCAGGACGCGCCGGATGTCGTGACCTATTGCGGTACGTGAGTGTGCCAGCCCCGCAGTGGTGACAGGGTGCCCCCTGTCATGGCACTATGGTGCCGGGGCTTGATCCGCCAAAGGCTCCAGCCGATAGGCCGACCCGTCGCGCACCACCCGGTTGAAGGCCGGTTGCAGGAAATGCCCGCCCGTGAATGCCGTGCCGTCGCTGGCAAGCTGATCCAGCAGACGCTTGCGGGCAGTCCGCGCCTGATCCATGTCCAGATCGAAATTGATCCCGATTTCGGGATCCGCGATCTGCAGGGCGGGCGCGTGGACGATATCGCCTACATGGATCAGACTGCCACCCGCGCTGTCCAGCCGCCAGCCGAAATGCCCCGGCGTATGGCCCGGCAGTGCCATCCCGCTGACACCCGGCGCGGCCTCTTGCCCGTCGCGCAAATCGGCAAGCCGGTCGCCATAGGCCGTCAGCACCGCCCGCGCGAGGGTCGCCCAATCCGCGATCCCCGACAATGCGCCCTGAAAGCGGCTTTCATCCGACCAGAAGTCGCGATCAGCCTCGGCCACATGCAATGACGCGTTCGGGAACACAGCCGCCCCATCCGGCGTGATCATGCCCGCCACATGGTCCGGGTGCAGATGGGTCGCGATCAGGGTATCCACATCCTCGGGGCGCACCCCCAGTTCGGCCAGCCCCTCTGGCAGGTGGCCGCAGGCGGGGCCGAACAGGTCGCGCGGCCCGGCATCGGCCAGGATCACCCGACCGCCATGGCGGATCAGAACGGCGTTGAAATTGGTCGCGATCTCGGACGTGCCCGCGCGTGCCAGCAGCGCATCGATATGCGCACCATCCGTGCCGGGAAACAGATCGGGTGTGAAACTGTGCGTGCCGTCGGTAATGATGCTGACCTGCGCATCGCCGATGGTGCGGGTGACCGTGTGGGGCATAAGACCTCCTCCAAACCTGTGCTGGCATGAAAGCTAGCGCGCACACGCCTTCGTTGCAACGCCCGCTCACTCTGCCACGGGCAGGTCCACCCGGTGGCGCAGCGCGCCCGAGCGGCGGTCGAACAGCAGCAGTTCCTCGCCATCGCTGACCACCAGCACCCAGTCGCGCGACAGGGTGACCGCTTCAGCGCGCGTGCCTTCGGGCAGGGTAACGCGGTCGGGCAGGGCAATCGGGGCCGGGGCCAGCCCAAGGCGGGTGACAAGCAGCCCCAGTATCAGTATCAGGCCCAGAATCATCACACTCGTCAGCACGATCACCAGCCGCTTGAGTAACCGCAGATCGGGGGGCAGGGGGTCGGGGGGCACAGACATGGCACAGCCACCTTTCACAAGATTGCAGGTCGTTATCGGGCCGCAGCCCCCGTCCCGCCTTGATAAGGCGCTTGCGCGCGATGTGCCAGAGCAGGCTGCATTGTCGCGTTCGCGTCTGGCGCGCTTGATTGCCGAAGGGGCCGTGTCGCGCGGCGCCGAGGTTCTGGCCAACCCCCGCGCCCGCGTGGCCGAGGGCGATGTGCTGGACCTGCATATCGTTCAGGCGGCCGAGACGGAAACCCGCCCGCAGGCCATCGCCCTTGATGTCATATGGGAAGACGATGATCTGATCGTGATCGACAAGCCTGCGGGCATGGTCGTCCACCCCGCGCCGGGATCGCCCGATCAGACGCTGGTCAATGCGCTGCTGCATCATTGCGGCGACAGCCTGTCCGGTGTGGGCGGCGAACGGCGTCCCGGCATCGTGCACCGGATCGACAAGGATACATCGGGGCTGCTGGTCGTGGCCAAATCCGACCGCGCCCATCACGGGCTGGCCGCGCAGTTCGAACGCCACAGCGTGTTGCGGCGCTATCTGGCAGTGGTGCATGGCGTGCCCGATGCGGCCGACCCGCGCCTGCGCGGGGTGCGCGGCACCAGTTTCGAGCCCGGCAATATCCTCAAGATCACCAGCCAGCTTGCCCGCCATCGCACCGACCGGCAGAAACAGGCCGTGGTCTGGTCCGGCGGGCGCCATGCTGTCACCCGCGCCCGCGTGGTCGAAAGCTTCGGTGCGCCCGCGGCCGCGTCGCTGCTGGAATGCTGGCTGGAAACGGGGCGCACGCATCAGATCCGCGTGCATCTGGCCCATGCCGGGCACGGGCTGATCGGTGACCCGGTCTATGGCGGGCGGCGCAAACTGTCCGAACGCGCCCTGGGCGCAGGGGCCGTGGCGGCATGCGCCGGGTTTCCGCGTCAGGCACTGCACGCGGCGACCTTGGGGTTCATCCACCCTGTCTCGGGCGAGGTGCTGGATTTCGCCGCCGATCTGCCCGCCGATATGGTCGCGCTGCTGGACACCCTGCGCGGGGGCGATGGTGCTCACGCAGATGCACAAAGGGGTGAGATTTGATGACAGGGCTGGGACAGGGTTATTTACCTTGTAGTAATGTCTTTCAGCTATGCTGGACTTGTGGGGTGCAGATCGCGCCCTTATCTGCCAGGTCCGGCCAGAGATAACAGGGGACAACCTGATGAGCAGTTATGCAAATCTTCCCGCGCCAAGCCCGGAACAGGGGCTGAACCGCTACCTGCAGGATATCCGCCGCTTCCCGATGCTGGAACCGGAAGAGGAATACATGCTGGCCAAGCGCTGGGTCGATCATCAGGACACCGAAGCCGCGCATAAACTCGTCACCAGCCATCTGCGGCTCGCGGCCAAGATCGCGATGGGCTATCGCGGCTACGGGCTACCTCAGGCAGAAGTGATATCAGAGGCGAATGTCGGCCTGATGCAGGCGGTCAAACGGTTCGACCCCGAAAAGGGGTTTCGTCTGGCCACTTATGCGATGTGGTGGATTCGCGCCTCGATCCAGGAATACATCCTGCGGTCCTGGTCGCTGGTCAAGCTGGGCACCACCAGCGCACAGAAAAAACTGTTCTTCAACCTGCGCAAGGCGAAATCGCGGATCGGCGCGCTGGAAGATGGCGACCTGCGCCCGGAAAATGTGGCCCGGATCGCCAGGGATCTGAATGTCAGCGAGGGTGAAGTGATTGCCATGAACCGCCGCCTGTCGGGGGGGGATTCGTCGCTGAATGCCACAGTGGGCAACGAGGAAGGGGCGTCGAGCTGGCAGGACTGGCTGGAAGATGAAGGGGCCGATCAGGCCTCAGACTACGCCGAACGCGATGAATTCACGCTGCGCCGCGAATTGCTGACGGAGGCGATGGATGTGCTGAATGAGCGTGAACGCGACATCCTGACCCGGCGCCGGCTGAGCGAGGATCCGGTGACGCTGGAGGATCTGTCGCAAAGCTATGATGTCAGCCGTGAACGCATCCGCCAGATCGAGGTGCGCGCGTTCGAGAAATTGCAGGCGCGCATGCGCACGCTGGCACGCGAAAAGGGCATCGCCGGACCTGTTGGGTGAGTCGGCTGGTTGAGGGCGGGGGTGCTGCTGGCGGCCCGATAGGTAGTGCGTGCAGCATCCGCGCATTGCCGAGCTTGCCTGCAGGTGCCTGCAAGTGCACCTGATGGATGCGCCCGGTTGATCGGGGTGCCGGACAATGCTGATTGCGCACCGGTGTGACCTGGCGCGGCTGCGGGCTGTGCACAGGGTTTCAGGGAATGTTGCACAGGGTAATGCGGGTCTGCGCAATCCGTTCCATGCTCAGGGTGGCTCTGCGTTTCGAGGGGTCAGGCCGAATTGCGGCGCGTAGCCTTGAGCCGGTTGTCACAACGCTTGCCCGGCTGTCGCGCGTTGCGGATACCCTGTGCGGCAGAGGGTTACCCCCGGAATCCTTGTTCGTCAGAACCTTAGACCTGCCCGCATCGGAAACGCCGCATGAGCGAAAGAGGGGGGCGACCGGGGCCAGATGCGTCGCGTGACCCTAACCCGATCACCGACCGACAGATCACCCTGCGCCGGCCCTTCGACACTGCCATCCTCTGATGGGCCGAGCGGCCCCGTTTCCCGATCCCTGCGGCGTGCCATCTGCGCTGTGTCCGGCCCTTGGCGTGGGGGGCGGATGGCGCACTCGCCCGATCGGCCCTCAGAAATCGATGGCGATGCCCTTCTTCTCCCAATCGCCATAGCGCACCGGTTCGGGGCCCTTGCGCCCGCCCAGCTCACGCGGGAGGGTGGCGTCTGAATCGGCGGCCTTGCGGGCATCGGCCTCGGCCAGGGCGCGCTGGGCGGCGGGGGGCAGGGCGGCGCGGCGGGCGGCCTCTGTCGCGGTGTCATCCGGGGTGTCGGGGGGCGTATCGGTCATGCGGCTATCCCTTGTCTTCTTTCCTTGCCCTGATATACCGCGCCGCACGCCCCCGACAAGCTTGCGCACATCATGCCCCCATCCGCATCCCTCCCTCCGCGCCATGCTGCCTTTGCGCTGGTGCAGGCCGTCCTGAACGACCGGCGGGGCCTGTCGGATGTGCTGACCCGCCCGCCCGAGATATACGCCACCCTGCCACCCGAGGGGCGCGCCCGCGCGCAGCGTCTGGCGGTGGACGGGTTTCGCCATGCCGGGCGGGCCGATCACCACTTGCACCGCGCCTTGCGGAAAACCCCGCCCGAGCCCTTGCGCTGGGTGCTGCGCCTTGCCCTGATCGAGATTCATGTGGGCGGACAGGCTGCACATGGGGTGATCCATGATGCGGTCGATCTGGCGCGCGCGGCAGGCTTTGCGAAATTCACCGGGCTCACCAATGCCGTGCTGCGCCAACTGGCCGAGGGGCTGCACTGGGACGCCGCGCCCGCCCCGCGTCTGCCGGGCTGGCTGCGCGGGGGGCTGCAAAATGCCTATGGGGCCGCAGGCACCGCCGCGATCGAGGCCGCGCATCTGCGCCCCCCTGCGCTGGACCTGACGCTGCGCGGCCCGCGCCCCGAGGGGCTTGCGGGCACCGTCTTGCCCACAGGCACGTTGCGGCTGGACGGGGGTGGGCAGGTCAGCGCGCTGCCGGGCTATGCCGAGGGCGCGTGGTGGGTGCAGGATGCCGCCGCGGCGCTGCCCGCGCGCCTGCTGGCCGATCTGGGCGATGCGCGGGTCCTGGATATCTGTGCGGCCCCCGGTGGCAAGACGATGCAACTTGCCGCACAAGGTGCGCAGGTCACCGCGCTTGACATCTCGGACGCACGGATGGCGCGGCTGCGTGACAATCTGGCGCGCACCGGGCTCGCGGCAGAGGGTGTCGTGGCCGATGCGCTGGACTGGCGCCCCGATGCGCCCTTTGACGCCATCCTGCTGGATGCGCCCTGTTCGGCCACGGGCACGATCCGGCGGCACCCCGAACTGCCATGGCTGCGCAGACGCGAGGATGTGGTGGCCCTGCGGCACTTGCAGGCGGCGCTGCTGGACCGGGTGCTTGACCCGGATCAGGGCCTGCTGCGCCCCGGCGGGCGCGTGGTCTATTGCACATGTTCGCTTTTGCCCGCAGAAGGCGAAGATCAGCTCGCCGCTGCCGCGAAGCGCCATCCGGTCAATCTGCTGCCGACGGATATCCCCGGCGTGCCACCCGCATGGCACACAGCCCAGGGCGGGCTGCGCACGCGCCCCGATTACTGGCCTGAATTCGGCGGGCTGGACGGGTTTTTCATCGCGTCGCTGCAACATCGCGGCTGAAATTCTGCCGCAACCTCACAGGCAGGTGACACCGCCTGATGCGCCGAGTAGAGAGAGCGCAGGCACCCGCGACAGGATTGGGTGACAGGGCAGTGGAATGGACGCAGAGACAGCGCGCGCCGCGGGGATGCACAAGATTCGCATGATGGACCGCCTGATGGCGCGCTGGCTGGCCATGCGCGCGGGGCCGCGCGCGCTGACCTCGCAGCCGGAACCGCGCGGTGTGGGCCAGTTCGCGCGCGGCCAGCAGATGCTGGCGGGCAATTTCCTGATGGCGGGCGAATTGCGCCAATCCCCCGATACGGTCCCGTTCGAGGCCACCAGCCTTGCCGCGATCGAAGGGCTGCATGGCTTTGTCTGGCTGGACGATCTGGCGGTCGTGGGCGATGTGCGCGCGCGCAAGCTGGCGCAACGCGGGCTGCGCGACTGGATCGCGCAATACGGGCGCGGCGCAGGCCCCGGCTGGACGCCCGAGTTGATTGCCCGTCGCCTGATGCGCTGGATCGTCCATGCGGTGTTTCTGATGCAGGGGCTGGATGGTGCCGGGCATCGCGATTTCCTGCGCGCCATGGCCCAGCACGCCGCCCTTCTGGACCGCCGCGCGGCCCGCGCCCGCCCCGGATTGCCCCGGATCGAGGCGCAGGTGGGACGGCTCTATGCCGCGCTGTCGCTGGAAGGGATGTCCGATCAGATCGCGCCTGCCAGTGCAGCCGCGCTGGCCGCCGCCGAGCGCCAGATCCAGCAGGATGGCGGCATTGCCACCCGCAACCCCGAGGAATTGCTGCACATATTTGAATTGCTCATCTGGGCTGCGCAGGCGCTGGCCGATCATCAGCGCCCGGTGGGCGACCGTCTGGGTGCGCTTCTGGAGCGTATGGCAGGCGCGCTGCGGGTGCTGCGCCATGCTGATGGCGGGCTGGCGCGGTTCCATGGTGGCGGGCGCGGGGGCGAGGGGGTGCTGGGTGCGGCGCTGGGCCTGCATGACCGGCTGCGCCCTGGTCAGATCCGCCCGGTGGCCGATCAGGCGATGGGCTATGCGCGTCTGGCCGCCGGGCGTTGCACCGTGCTGATCGATGCCGCACCCCCCCCGCTCAAGGCTGCGCCTGCCCGTGCCCACGCGGCCACGCTGGCGTTTGAACTGACCTCGAACCGGCGCTCGGTGGTCGTGTCCTGCGGGGACGGGCGCAGTTTCGGGCCGGACTGGCACCGCGCCAGCCGGGCCACGGCGTCGCATTCGACGCTGGCCTTTGACGGCTATTCCTCGGCCCGGTTCGCGACGATGCGCAAGGCGCGGCTGGAACTGGCCGACGGGCCGCGCCATGTCGGGCTGGAATTTCGCCACGCCCCCCATGCGCGCGCGATTGCCCTTGGTCATGACGGGTATGTGGCCACTCACGGGCTGGAGCATCTGCGCTATCTGGACCTGTCCGCCGATGGCCGCGTGCTGTCGGGCGAGGATATGCTGGTTGCCACCACCCGCGCCGAGCGGCGGCGTTTCGATGCCGTGCTGGCGCGCACAGGCAAGTCCGGCGCGCCCTATGCCGTGCGCTTTCATCTGCACCCCGAGGCCGAGGCCTCGCTCGACATGAACGGCACGGCTGTCTCGATTGCGCTGCGCTCGGGCGAGATCTGGGTGTTTCGCGCCGATGGTATGCAGATCGCGCTTGCGCCCTCGGTCTATCTGGAAAAAGGCCGCCTGAAACCGCGCCCGACGCAACAGATTGTGTTGTCCTCGCGCGCGACAGACTATACCAGCCAGATCAACTGGAGTTTCGCCAAGGCGCAAGAGACACCGGGACCTGTGCGCGATCTGGTGCAGGATGACCCGCTTGCCGTGCCCGATCTGTAACTGACAAGACCTCAAGGACCCTCTCATGACCGACCTTGCCCCGCTGAAACGCGCCTTGATCTCTGTCTCGGACAAGACCGGGCTGATCGACCTGGCCAAGGCGCTGGCCGCCCGCCAGATTGCGCTTGTGTCCACGGGCGGCACCGCGCGCGCACTGCGCGAGGCCGGGCTGAAGGTGCAGGATGTGGCCGATCTGACAGGCTACCCCGAGATGATGGATGGCCGCGTCAAGACGTTGCACCCGGCAGTGCATGGCGGGCTGCTGGCGCTGCGCGAGGATGAGGCGCATCTGGGTGCGATGAAAGCGCATGGAATCGCGCCGATTGACCTGCTGGTGGTCAATCTGTATCCGTTCGAGGAAACTGTCGCGCGCGGTACCGATTATGCCGAGGCGGTCGAGAATATCGATATCGGCGGCCCGGCGATGATCCGCGCGGCGGCCAAGAACCATGCGCATGTCACCGTCGTCACCGACCCAGAGGATTACATCCCCCTGCTGTCGGAGCTGGACGCGCAAGAGGGGCGCACGCGGCTTGCCTTTCGTCAGATGCAGGCGCAGCGCGCCTATGCGCGCACGGCGGCCTATGATGCGGCCGTTTCGACCTGGATGGCGGGGGCCATCGGGGTCGATGCCCCGCGTGGCCGCGTCTTTGCGGGCAAGCTGGCGCAGACCCTGCGTTATGGCGAGAACCCCCATCAGGCGGCCGCATTCTACCGCGACGGATCGGACCGGCCCGGTGTGGCCAATGCGATCCAGCATCAGGGCAAGGAACTGAGCTACAACAATATCAACGACACGGATGCCGCCTTTGAACTGGTCGCCGAATTCCTGCCCGCTGACGGTCCGGCCTGCGCGATCATCAAACATGCCAATCCTTGCGGGGTCGCGCGCGGCGCCACGCTGGCCGAGGCCTATTCCCGCGCCTATGATTGTGACCGCACCTCGGCCTTTGGCGGGATTGTGGCGCTGAATTCGCGGCTGGATCTGGCCACCGCGCAGGCGATCACGGAGATTTTCGCCGAAGTCGTCATCGCGCCGGGCGCGGACGAGGATGCGATCGCCCATTTCGCCGCGAAAAAGAACCTGCGGCTGCTGACCACCAAGGGGCTGGCCAATCCGGCCGCGCCGGGACTGGCATGGCGCCAGGTCGCGGGCGGGTTTCTGGTGCAGGACCGCGACAATGGCGGGGTCCGTGCCGATGATCTGCGTGTCGTGACCAAACGCGCACCCACGGATGCGGAACTGGCCGATCTGCTGTTTGCCTGGAAGGTCGCCAAGCATGTGAAATCGAACGCCATTGTCTATGCGCGCGATCAGGCCACGGTGGGGGTGGGCGCGGGCCAGATGAGCCGGGTCGATTCGAGCCGTATCGCCGCGCAGAAATCGCGCGACATGGCCGAGGCGCTGGGGCTGGATGCGCCGCTCACGCAAGGCTCTGTCGTGGCGTCGGATGCGTTCTTTCCCTTTCCCGACGGGCTGATGGCTGCCGCAGAGGCTGGCGCGACCGCCATCATCCAGCCCGGCGGGTCAATGCGCGATGCCGATGTGATTGACGCTGCCGATGCGGCGGGGCTGGCCATGGTCTTTACCGGCCAGCGCCATTTCCGGCACTGACCGAAGGGGGCGTGGGATGCGGCTTGCGACAGGGATGATCCTGCTGACTGCGACAGTCGATCAGGCCAGCAAATGGGCCGTGATCGACCGTATGGCGCTGGATCAGCGCCTGTTCGTGCCAGTGTTCGACCCCTATCTGAATTTCGTGATGGCATGGAACACAGGCATCAATTTCGGGCTGTTCGGGTCCGACAGCGATGCCATGCGCTACCTGCTGATCGCCATTGCGCTGATCATCTGCACCCTTGTCTGGATCTGGGTGCGCCGCGAAGGGGCGGGGCGCTGGATGCAGATAGGCGCGGGGCTGCTGATCGGGGGCGCATTGGGCAATGTGATCGACCGGCTGCGCTGGGGGGCGGTAGCAGATTTCATCAATATGTCGTGTTGCGGCATTTCCAACCCCTATGCCTTCAATATCGCCGATGCGGCCATCTTCGCCGGCGCGTTCGTGCTGATCGTGGCATCGGGGCGCAACCGCCCGTCGGGCGGGCCAGCCTGAGCGGGTCGCGTGCGAAAACGGGGGCGTGACGCGCGCGCCGCGATGCGCTAAGAGCAGAGTAAGACGACGAAGGGCAAAGGGGGTCCAAATGGCAATCCGGCAGGTGATCTTGGCCACCATGGGCAGCGCCATGCTGACGCTGGCGGCGTGCTCGGGCCCTGATGATCCGATCCTGATGCATGCCGGATCGGAATCGCGCGCGCCGGATGAATTCGGGATTGTCCCGACCCGCCCGCTGGAGATGCCCGACAGCCTTGCTGAATTGCCCGCGCCCAACCCCGGCGGCGTGAACCGGGTGGACCCACAGCCGCGCGCCGATGTGGCCCGCGCGCTGGGCGGCAGTGCCGCGGCGGCGACCGCGCCGGGTGCCGTGGATGGCGGAATCGTCAACCATGTCAGCCGCTTCGGGCGTGACCAGGGCATCCGCGAGGAACTGGCCGCTGCCGATCTGGAACACCGCCAGCGCAACCGGGGTCGCGTGCTGGAACGGCTGTTCTCGGTGAATGTCTATCTTGATGCCTATCGCTCGATGTGGCTGGATAAGTATGCCGAACTGGACCGCTGGCGCCGCGCCGGGGTGCGCACCCCCTCGGCCCCGCCCCCGGCAGACTGATCACATATCTTTTCGCTGCAATTCGCGCTATCATCTCTCATCGGCACTGGGCCGATTTGGGAGGAAGAACCATGCTCAGAACTGCCTTTGTCGTGGCGGCATTATCCTTTGCCGTTGCCCCGGGCTGGGCCAACAGCGACAGCCATGACCATGACCACGACCACAGCGCTGTCGAGCGCACACCATCCCCCGAGGGGGCATCGGTCTATTTCATCAGTCCCACCGATGGCGACACCGTGTCAAACCCGGTCACATTCCGCTTCGGTGCACGCGGCATCGGGATCGCACCTGCGGGCGCGAACTGGCCCGATACCGGGCATCACCATATGCTGATCAATGTCGATCCGGCCGATCTGGACCTGAACGCCGATATGCCCTTTGACGACACGCATCTGCATTTCGGTGGTGGCCAGACCGAGACCACGCTGGAACTGCCCCCCGGCACACATACATTCGTGCTGGTCATGGCCGATGATTTCCACATCCCGCACGATCCGCCCCTGATTTCCGAAGTCATTACCGTGACTGTGGAATAATCCCCGGTCGCTGCCGGGCCAGCCCCCGGCAGCGCATTCCTCGCACAGCTACACAGTTGCGTGCATCCGCTTGATTCCGCCCCCCCCCGCGGTAGGTTGCGTGCAAACGCATTCCCCGGAGGCCCGATGTTCGCACGATCCCTCTCTCTTGCAGCGCTGATCAGCCTTGCGCTGCTGCGCCCCGCCCATGCCGAACCTGTCACGCATTCCGTCCTTGATAACGGGCTCGAAGTTGTCGTGATCGAGGATCGGCGCGCGCCTGTCGTGGTCAATATGGTATGGTACCGCGTCGGTGCTGCCGATGAACCGCCGGGACAGTCGGGCATTGCGCATTTTCTGGAACATCTGATGTTCAAGGGCACTGACAGCATGGACCCGGGCGAGTTTTCGGCGGTGGTCGAGGCCAATGGCGGGCGCGACAATGCCTTCACGTCCTGGGATTACACGGGCTATTTTCAGCGCGTGGCAGCGGACCGGCTGGATCTGATGATGCAGATGGAAGCCGATCGCATGCAGAACCTGGCCTTTACCGATGCCGAATGGCTGCCCGAACGCGATGTGATTCTGGAAGAACGCGGGCAGGTGCTGGAAAGCCGCGTTGGCGCGCAGTTCAATGAGGCGATGCTGGCCGCACTGTTCAAATCGCATCCCTACGGTATTCCGATCATCGGCTGGCGGCACGAGATGGAAGAGCTGACTGATGACATGGCGATGGAGTTCTACCGCGCCCATTACGGCCCCAACAACGCGATTGTCGTGATCGCGGGCGATGTCGATACGGATGAGGCAATGGCCAAGGCAGAGCGCTATTTCGGTGATATCCCGCCCAACCCGAATGTCACCGACCCTGCCCGCCCGATGGAGCCGCCCCATCTGGCCGAGCGTCGCCTGACATTCGAGGATTCGCGCGTGGGCACGCCCACGGTCAGCCGCCTGTATCTCGCGCCGGCGCGCCAGTCGGGCGATCAGGCAGAAGCCGCATCGCTGCAGATGCTGGCGGCATTGCTGGGCGGCAGTTCCTCGACCTCGGTGCTGGAACGGCGGCTGCGCTTTGACGAGGGCATCGCGCTTTCGGCCTGGGCCAGCTACTTTGGCACGGCGCGCGATTACGGGCGGTTTTCGCTGGGGATCGCGCCGGTTGATGGCGTCAGCCTGGAAGAGGCCGAGGCCGCGATGGACCGCGTTGTCGCCGAATTTCTGGAAGAAGGCGTCGATGACGCGCAGTTCGAGCGCGTGCGCCGTCAGGTCCGCGCGTCCGAGGTGTATGGTCTGGATGACACGCAGGGCCGCGCGCGCCAGTTCGGTGCCGCGCTGAGCATCGGTCTGACCGTGGATGATGTGACCGGCTGGATCGACGCGCTGGACGCCGTAACGCCCGAGGATGTGATCGAAGCCGGGCAGATGCTGCTGGATCGCCGTGCTTCGGTCACCGGATATCTGACCGCGCCTGATGACACCGAATCGGCGGAGTTGAGCCAATGAAACGACTTGTTGCCCTGTTCATCCTGATCGCCGCCCCCCTGCGGGCCGAAGTTGATATAACGCCCGTCACCTCGCCCTCGGGGCTGGAGGCCTGGCTGGTCGAGGAACGCTCGATCCCCTTTGTCGCGCTGGAACTGGTGTTCGAGGGGGGCGCCACGCTGGATGAGGACGACACGGCCGGCGCCGTCAACATGATGGCCGCACTTCTGAGCGAAGGGGCCGGTGATCTGGACGCGCAGGAATTCGCCATGCGCAGCGAAGAACTTGCCGCAAGGCTGAGTTTCGATGCAGGCCGCGACACCGTGAGCGTGACAGCGCGGTTCCTGACCGAGGATGCAGAGGCCGTGATCGACCATCTGCGGATGGCCCTGACCGAGCCGCGCTTTGACGAGGATGCCATCGAGCGCGTGCGTGCCCAGACGCTGGCCAGCCTGCGCCGTGATGAGCGTGACCCCAACACGCTGGCTGCCCGCGCCTTTGCCAGCGCGGCCTTTGACGGGCATGCCTATGCCCGCCCCGCCAGCGGCACGCCCGACACGGTGGGCGCGCTGGATCGCGATGCGCTGCGGGCCGCGCATGAGGGCGCCATCGCACGCGACCGGGTGCATATCGGCGCCGCAGGCGATATCGATGCCGACACGCTTGGTACGCTGCTGGATCGTCTGTTCGACGGCATCCCTGACGCAGGCGCCGCTATCCCCGACCGCGTCAGCTTTCAGGCCGATCCGGGGGTCGAGGTGATCAGTTTTGACGGGCCGCAGACAGTCATTGCCTTTGGCCATGCGGGCATTCCGCGCGATGATCCGGATTTCCTGAGCGCCTTTGTCGCGAACGAGATTTTCGGGGGTGGCCGCTTCGGCACCCGCCTGATGCGCAGCCTGCGCGAGGAACGCGGCCTGACCTACGGGATCGGGTCTTTCCTGTCCTCTGGCCTGTTGGGCGACAGCTATCAGGGCCGTCTGTCCACCGATAACGCCAATGTCGAGGTCGTGATGGACCTGTTGCGTGAGGAATGGACCCGCATCGCTGAGGACGGCGTGACCGAGGAGGAACTGGACCGTATCGTGACCTATCTGACCGGGGCCTACCCGCTGCGCTTTGATGGCAATGGCTCCATCGCGTCGATCATGGCGTCCATGCAGTATCAGGGGTTTGACATTGATTACGTCAATATCCGCAATGATCTGATCCGCGATCTGACGCTGGATGAGGTCAATGACGTGGCCGCGCGGCTGTTCGATCCCGATGCGCTGGTCTTCTTTGCCGTGGGCCAGCCGGTTGGCGTGAACTGACGCTTGGCAGCGGTCGGGGCGTCATGCTATATCCGGTAGCATGAATGCCCCAGACCGCAAGATACGCCCGGAAATCCACCAGCTTGATGAAGCTGCCGTCAACCGCATTGCGGCGGGCGAAGTGGTCGAGCGCCCGGCCTCTGCTGTCAAGGAACTGGTGGAAAACGCCCTTGATGCCGGGGCGCAGCGGATCGAGATCGGCTTTGCCGATGGCGGCAAGACGCTGATCCGCGTGCGCGATGACGGCCATGGCATGACGCCCGAGGACCTGCCGGTTGCGCTGTCGCGCCATGCGACCTCCAAGATCGACGGGTCCGACCTGCTCAATATCCGCAGCTTCGGCTTTCGTGGAGAGGCGCTGCCCTCGCTGGGTGCTGTGGGCCGCCTGACCATCACGTCGCGTGCCCGAGGGGCCGAAGGCGCGCGCATCAGCGTCAGCGGCGGGCGCATCACCCCCGCCCGTCCCGACGCCGCGCCCTATGGCACCTGTGTCGAGTTGCGCGACCTGTTCCATGCCACGCCCGCGCGGCTGAAATTTCTGCGCAGCGACCGGGCCGAAGCGCAGGCCATCGGCGATGTGATCCGCCGCCTTGCGCTGTCAGAACCGCATGTCGGGTTCACGCTGACCGACCTGTCGGGCGATCGCGCGCGCGATATCCTGCGGCTGGACCCGGCGCAGGGCGCGCTGTTCGACGCGCTGGAAGAGCGTGTTGCCGCGATTCTGGGGCGCGCGTTCACCGATAATGCCCTGTGCATCAATGCCACGCGCGACGGGCTGCGCCTGACCGGATTTGCCGGCCTGCCCACCTATTCGCGCGGGGCGGCTGTTGCGCAATATCTCAGCGTCAATGGCCGCCCGGTGCGCGACAAGCTGTTGGTCGGCGCGTTGCGCGCGGCCTATGCCGATGTGCTGGCGCGCGACCGGCATCCGGTCGTGGTGCTGGATATCGCCTGCGCGCCGGACCTGGTGGATGTGAATGTGCACCCCGCGAAATCCGAAGTGCGCTTTCGCGATCCGGGGCTGGCGCGGGGGCTGGTGGTGTCCGGCCTGCGGCATGCGCTGGCCGAAGGGGGGCATCGCGCGTCCTCGACCGTGGGGGGCGCGATGCTGGGCGCGATGGCCCCCTCGCCCGGTCCGCGCAGCTACCAGATGGACCGACCCTCGGGTGCCAGTTTGCGTGCGGCCTATAGCCTGCAAGCCCCGGCAGAGGCTGGCGCGGCAGAGGCCCCCGCGCTTTGGGACGCGCCGGTCGCCGCGCGCAGTGATCCCGAACCCGAAGAGGGGCCACAGGATGCGCCGCTGGGCGCTGCCCGCGCGCAACTGCATGAGAATTACATCATCGCACAGACCGCGCGCGGCATGGTCATCGTCGATCAGCACGCCGCGCATGAGCGGCTGGTTTATGAACGGCTGAAGCGCGCGCGCGACGCGAACGGGGTCGCCGCGCAGGCGCTGTTGATCCCCGAGATTGTCGAGCTTGGCGCGCAAGAGGCCGCGCAACTGCTGGAACTCGCGCCCGATCTGGCACGGCTGGGGCTGGTGATCGAAAGTTTTGGTGGCAATGCCGTGGTCCTGCGCGAGACTCCGGCGATCCTTGGCACGCTGGATGCGCAGGCGCTGATCCGCGACATTCTGGACGATCTGACCGATCTGGGCGCCTCGGCGCAGCTGGAGGCCCGGATCGATGCTGTGCTGTCGCGCATGGCCTGCCATGGGTCGGTCCGCTCGGGCCGCCGGATGCGCGCGGAAGAGATGAATGCGCTGTTGCGCGAGATGGAAGCGACGCCCCATTCCGGCCAATGCAACCATGGCCGCCCCACCTATGTCGAACTGAGCCTTGCACAGATCGAAACCCTGTTCGGGCGCAGATGAGCCTTGCCTGGGATGATCCGCTGACCCTGGCACTGGGGCTTGGGCTGGTGGCGCTGGTGATCCTGTGGCGGCTGGCGCGGGTGCTGGGGCCGCTGGCCGGGAAGTTGAGCGTTCTGGACACGCGGCTGGGTGCGCTGAATAGCGCGCAGCAGCAACTCGAGGGGCGGCTGGATCAGGTCGCGCAAAGCCAGACGCAGGTGGTGGGGCTGGTCGAGGCGCGGCTGGCCGATATGGGCCGTTACATGGGTGACACTCTGGCGGGCAATGCACAGGTGACGGCATCGAGCATGGGGGCACTGCGCGAACGGCTGGCCGTGATCGATGCGGCACAGGCCAAGATCGAAGCGCTGTCGGGCGATGTTTTGGGCTTGCAGGACATCCTGTCGAACAAGCAGGCGCGCGGTGCGTTTGGCGAGGTCCAGTTGGAAGGGCTCTTGTCGGACGCGCTGCCGCCCGACGCCTATCGTCTGCAGGCCACGCTGTCGAACGGGCGGCGCGTGGATGCGCTGATCGCGTTGCCGCAGCCGCTTGCGGTGGATGCCAAATTCCCGCTCGAGGCCTGGCAGGCGCTGAATACGGCCGAGGATGAGGGCGCGCGCAGCACTGCCCGGCGCGCGCTGGCGGGTGCGTTGCGCACCCATATCCGCGCGATTTCCGAGCGCTACGTCCTGCCCGGAGAGACGGCAGAGGGCGCGCTGATGTTCCTGCCCTCGGAAGCGATCTATGCCGAGATCCATGCCCGCATGGCCGATGTGCTGCGCGAGAGTTTCGCCGCGCGCGTCTGGATCGTGTCACCCGCGACGATGATGGCCACGCTGAACACGCTGCGCGCGGTGATGAAGGATCTGCGCCTGCGCGACGAGGCCCGCGCCGTGCGCCGCGAGATCCAGCTGCTGGTCGCGGATGCCGAGCGACTGGGCACGCGGGTCGGGCGACTGGAGAGCCACTTCGCGCAGGTGCAGGGCGATCTGGCCGACATCCGTGTGTCCGCCGACAAGATCATGCGCCGGGGCGCGCGGCTGGATGATTTCGATTTCGCACGCGAGGCCGCACCTGCCCGCGATTGATCCTGCGCATGCCTGCATTACCTGCGCAATCTCGACGACAGGAGGGCAGGGGATGCAGTTCGGACCGGCAACGCGGGCAGAGGGGCTGGCGCGCATGGCGGCGTTTGTCCCGCGCATGGGCCGACACTATGCGGCCCAGCGCAATTTCGACCGCGGGGCGGGACGGCACCAATCCGTGTCATGCCTGTCGCCCTGGCTGCGGCGGCGGCTGATCACCGAGGAAGAGGTCGCGGCCGCGGCGATTGATGCACATGGGCCGGAGGGCGCCGAAAAATTCGTGCAAGAAGTGATCTGGCGCGGCTATTTCAAGGGCTGGCTGGAGCGGCGGCCGGGCATCTGGGCGGCCTATCGCGACGGGCTGGCGCGTGACCTGGAGGCGCTGGCGAATGATGCCGGGCTGCGCGCGCGGGTCGAGGCGGCCGAGGCGGGGGCCACGGGGATCGACTGTTTCGATGCCTGGGCGCATGAATTGGTCGCGACAGGGTATCTGCACAATCACGCACGGATGTGGTTTGCCTCTCTCTGGATATTCACCTTGCGGCTGCCCTGGCGGTTGGGCGCGGATTTCTTCTACCGGCATCTGCTGGATGGTGATCCGGCCTCGAACACGCTGTCCTGGCGCTGGGTGGCGGGGCTGCATACGCGCGGGAAATTCTATGAGGCGAAGGCCTGGAATATCGCGAAATACACGGACCAGCGCTTTGCGCCGGACCCGAGTGATCTGGCCGAAGTGACGGCCGGGCTGGAAGATGACGAACCCGAGGGCCTGCCCGCACCCACACCCCTGCGCCGCCCCCATGCGCCCGATTCAGGCGCCCCGACAGCATTGCTGATTACCGAGGAAGAGTGCTGCCCCGAGGCGTTTGATCTGGCGCGGTTTGACATCCGCGCAGTTGCGACGCTGGCTGCGTCGCAATTGCGCAGCCCGCGCGGGGTGGCAGAGCATGTGGCGGAGTTCGAGACCGGGGCATTGCGCGATGCAGCGGCGCGTATGGGCGGTGCGGACACGGTGCTGCGTGCCGGGGCCCCCGAGGATCTGGCGCATTGGGCCGCAGCGGCCGGAGCGCGCCAGATCGTGACCGGCTTTGTGCCCGAGGGCCCGCTGCGCGACTGGCTGCGCGACGCGGCCCCTGCGCTGGAAGCGGCCGGGGTCACGCTGTGCGAGTTGCAGCGTGACTGGGATCTGGCGATCTGGCCCCATGCGACGGCGGGGTTTTTCAAGGTGAAGAAGCGCATTCCGACAATCATCACGCAGCGACAGTTGCTGTGACGAACAGTGCGCCAGGTCTGATCAAATTGTGCGGCTGCGCCGCAGGTTTATCTGTCACGCCCTGCCTTGCGGCAGGGCGTTCCGGTTTTTTTGAGTATTTCCGGCAAGATGAAGTCGGCAGCGGTGTCAGAGCAGGCGGCGGGCGATGACCTGGGCCTGGATTTCGCCTGCGCCCTCGAAGATATTGAGGATGCGGGCGTCGCAGAGGATGCGGCTGATCGGGTATTCGAGGGCGAAGCCGTTGCCGCCATGGATCTGCAACCCGTTATCGGCTGCTGCCCAGGCCACGCGTGCGCCCAACAGTTTGGCCATACCGGCCTCGAGGTCGCAGCGGCGCTCGGCATCTTTTTCGCGGGCGCTGAAATAGGTCAGTTGCCGCGCGATCATGATTTCCACGGCCATCATCGCGAGTTTCGCGGCCACGCGCGGGAATGCGATCAGCGGTTTGCCGAATTGCTTGCGATCCTCGGCATATTGCATCGCCACTTCCAGTGCGTTTTGCGCCACGCCGATGGCGCGGGCGGCAGTCTGGATGCGCGCGGATTCGAAGGTCTGCATGAGCTGCTTGAAGCCTTGCCCCTCGACACCGCCCAGCAGATTGTCGCCCGCGACGCGGAAATCATCGAAATTGACCGTGTATTCCTTCATCCCGCGATAGCCCAGCACCTCGATCTCGCCGCCCGAGAGGCCGGGATCGGGGAAGGGCGCGGCATCGCTGCCCGGCGTCTTTTCGGCCAGAAACATCGACAGGCCGCGATAGTCGCTTGTGTCGGGGATGGTGCGGGCAAGCACGGTCATGACATGGGTGCGCGCGGCATGGGTGATCCAGGTCTTGTTGCCGTTGAGCACCCAGCCCGCGTCATCCTGCACGGCCTTTGTGCGCAGCGCGCCGAGGTCTGAGCCGGTGTTGGGCTCGGTAAAGACCGCCGTCGGCAGGATTTCGCCCGAGGCGAGTTTGGGCAGCCAATGGGTTTTCTGTTCCGGCGTCCCACCGCAGAGGATCAGTTCGGCGGCGATTTCGGTGCGGGTGCCCAGGCTGCCCACGCCGATATAGCCGCGCGAGAGTTCCTCGGACACCACGACCATCGCGGATTTCGGCATCCCAAGTCCGCCGAAGTCCTCGGGGATGGTCAGGCCGAAGACGCCCATCTCGGCTAGCTGGTCGATCACCTCCATCGGGATCAGCTCATCCTTCAGGTGCCACTCATGCGCATGGGGCAGGACCTGTTCATCGGCAAAGCGGCGGAACTGGTCGCGGATCATCTCAAGCTCGTCATCGAGGCCAGTGGCACCGAAACTCGCCCGGCCATGATTGTCGCGCATAAGCGCGACCAGCGCCATGCGCGCAGCGTTGGTATTGCCATCCCGACGCAGATCGCCCGCCGCGCCGCTGTCCAGATCTGCGGTGATGCCCAGATCGGACAGGCGCACCATCTCGCCCTGGCTCATCGGGATGCCGCCTGCGATCTGCTCGAGATATTCGCCAAAGGCGATCTGGTGGATCAACTGCTCCATCTCGCCGAACCGGCCCTGGGCCTGCAGCCCTTCGGCCCAATGCTGCATCTGGCGCAGCGCTTCGACATAGGTGGCCAGCCATGCCAGCCCGTGCACTGCGTATTGATCGGCCTCGAGCAACATGGCATCGACCTTGCCTGCAGGCGCCACGCGCGCCGCGATCGCCGCTTTCGCGGCTTCGAGCACGTCCTCGCATCCGGGCAGCGCGTCGCGCGTGCGCGCCAGAAGGTCGGGCATCACGGGCATGGGGTGGGGCTGTCCATCATGGGGCATCGGGCTCTCCGGGTCTGGGATATGTATTTCGCACCTGCGGCATTACATAGGGGCTTCGCAGGTGCGGCGCAACAAAAATACGCACAACGGCAGTAATCTTTGCGTTTATGTCGCAGGGTGAATTGGGCTGCAGCCGCCCCGCGAAGGCGATATAGGCGCGGCACAGGAACAATACAGGACATCGGAATGCTGGAACTGGTTTCTGCCGGGCTGCCTGTCTGGGCGCTGGTCACGGCGATGAGTGTGGCCTTTGTCGCGGGTGCGATCAAGGGCGCGCTGGGCTTTGCCATGCCGATGATCCTGATTTCGGGCCTGTCGAGTTTCATGTCGGTGGAACTGGCGCTGGCGGGGCTGATGCTGCCGACGCTGATCACGAATCTCAGCCAGGCGTTCCGGCAGGGGGCCAGCGCCGCCTGGGGGTCGATCAGGCGTTATTGGCGGATGCTGTCGGTCATGGTGGTGCTGCTGGTACTGAGCGCGCAGTTTCTGGTCATGCTGCCCGAGCGCGCGTTGCTGTTGCTGCTGGGTGGGCCGATTGTCGCCTTTGCGCTGTTGCAGCTTGCCGGGGTGCCGCTGCGGCTGCCGGTGCAGCGGCGCAGGCGTGCGGAATGGGCCAGCGGGGCGGTTGCAGGGCTCTATGGCGGGATCTCGGGGATCTGGGGGCCGCCTGTGATGGTCTATCTCATCTCGGTCGATACGGGCAAACGCGACATGGTGCGCGTGCTGGGGGTGGTGTTTCTGATCGGGGCGGTGGCGCTGATCGGGGGGCACCTGATGTCGGGGGTGGCAACAGCGCGGACACTGGGCTTTTCGGCGCTTCTGGTGGTGCCGGGGATGTTGGGGCTGTGGCTGGGCTATGTGGTGCAGGACCGGCTGGATGCCGCGCAGTTCCGGCGCTGGACACTGATCATGCTGGTCCTGACGGGGCTGAACCTGTTGCGGCAGGCACTATAAGGCAAAACGGGCGGCCCGCCGGGCCGCCCGTTCCGCAACTGCGTATGGTGCCGCATTCAGCTTTCGGACAGTTCTTCGGCCTGTACACGGTCCGGGCGGTTTTCGCGCGGCGGGCGACCGATCACATCGCGCAATTCATCGAGTTCGATGAAATTGTCGGCCTGACGGCGCAGCTCATCGGCGATCATCGGCGGCTGGCTGCGGATGGTTGAAACGACTGACACCCGCACCCCCTGCCGTTGAAGGCTTTCGACCAATGGACGGAAATCGCCATCGCCCGAGAACAGCACCGCGTGATCGATACGCGCGGCCAGTTCCATCGCATCCACGGCCAGTTCGATGTCCATGTTGCCCTTGACCTTACGCCGACCCATTGAATCGGTGTATTCCTTCGCAGGCTTTGTCACCATATTGTAGCCATTGTAGTGTAACCAATCGACCAAGGGACGGATGGGCGAGTAGTCATCGTTTTCAAGCAGCGCTGTATAGTAGAACGCGCGCAGCAGCTTTCCGCGGCGCATGAATTCCTGCCGCAGAAGCTTGTAGTCGATGTCGAAACCCAGCGCCTTGCCGGCGGCATACAGGTTCGAGCCATCAATAAAGAGCGCGAGGCGCTCATCTTTGTAAAACATCTCGTTTGCCTTTTGCACATTCGATGAGTAATTGACACGAATTGCAGGTTGCAAAACGATGCAGGCCAAACTTGTCAGGCACTGCCTACCCATCATACACTAGTGCAAGATATATAAATATGAGCCGAGAATACAATCTGGCCCTGATCGGCATTGGGGGCAATCTGGCGGGGCAGATGGGTAGCCCATATGGGGAAGTTTCCGCCGCAATTGACCGAGTTTCTCAGGCAGGCGAGAGGGTTAGCAGGCAAAGCCGGTTCTTTCGCACCCCCTGCTTCCCGGCGGGGGCAGGTCCCGACTTTGTGAATGCGGCCATCGCAGTCGAGACGACGCGTCCCCCCTCGGAGGTGCTGGCGCTGTTGCATGAGGTCGAAATGGCAGGCGGGCGGTCGCGCCATGCGCGCTGGGAAGCGCGGGTGATCGACCTGGATCTGCTGGCCCTTGGCGAACAGGTGCTGCCCGATGCCGCCGCCTTTCGCAACTGGGCCGACCTGCCGCTGGAGAGGCAGATGCAGGATGCGCCCAAGGACCTGATCCTGCCGCATCCGCGGCTGCATGAACGCCCTTTCGTGCTGGTGCCGCTGCGTGACATCGCGCCGGACTGGCGCCATCCGGTTCTGGGCCGCACCGTCGCGCAGATGTGCGACGCGCTGCCGCCCAAGGAAATTGCCGAAATCTGGCCGGTTTCACGCTGAATTCAGGCGAAATCAGCCAATGGATGGCCGGGGACGTCTTGTAATGGCAGGGCAGGGGCGATATGTGGCTTCCTTGACCCTGCATCCTGACAGAGTGGAGTGACCCAATGGCCCGCGTGACGGTTGAAGATTGCGTTGACAAGGTTCCCAACCGGTTCGAGCTGGTGGCACTGGCTGCCCATCGTGCCCGCGAAATCACATCCGGTGCGCCGATTACGGTGGATCGCGACAATGACAAGAACCCCGTCGTCGCCCTGCGTGAAATCGCGGATGAGACTCAATCCTCGGATGATCTGCGCGAGCGGCTTATCGAAAGCCTGCAGACCCAGATCGAGGTCGACATGCCCGAGGATGACGATATGGCATTGCTGATGGGCGCGTCCGAACAGGACGCCCCGGAAGAAGATGCCATGAGCGAAGAGCAGATGTTGCGCGCCCTGATGGAAGCACAGGGTCAGGCCGGCTGATCCCGCAGCGCAGGTTCAACGGGCTGGAAAGGCGCCGGAGTGATCACTCAGGATGATCTGATCGCACTTGTGCGCAACTACAACCCGCGCACCGATGAAGCGCTGATTCGCAGGGCCTGGGACTATGGCGCCGGGATGCACGAGGGGCAGTTCCGCCATTCGGGCGAGCCTTATTTCACGCATCCGGTCGCCGTGGCCGCCCTGCTGACCGAAATGCAGCTGGATGATTCGACGATCATCACTGCCCTGCTGCATGATACGATCGAAGATACCAAATCCACCTACAGCGCCATCGCCCGCAATTTCGGCAAGGAGATTGCCGAACTGGTCGATGGGGTCACAAAGCTGACCAATCTGCAGCTCTCGTCATCCGAGGCCAAGCAGGCCGAGAATATCCGCAAGCTGCTGATCGCCATGTCGCGCGATCTGCGCGTGATTCTGGTCAAGCTGGCCGACCGTTTGCACAACATGCGCACGATCCGGTCCATGCGGCCGGACAAGCAGGCCCAGAAAGCGCGCGAGACGATGGATATCTATGCGCCCCTGGCCGGGCGCATGGGGATGCAATGGATGCGCGAGGAACTGGAGGATCTGGCCTTTCGCGTCCTGTACCCGGAAGCGCGCAATTCCATCCTGCGCCGATTCATCACCCTGCAGCGCGAGGCGGGCGATGTCGTCCACCGCATCAGCGCCGATATCGGGCTGGAGCTGGAGCGCGCCGAACTGCAGGCCGATGTTTACGGTCGGGCAAAAAAGCCCTTTTCGATCTGGCGCAAGATGCAGGAAAAGGAAATGGGCTTTTCCAGCCTGTCCGATATCTACGGCTTTCGCATCATCACGGACCGGACCGAGGATTGCTATCGCATCCTTGGCGTCGTTCATGCCCGCTGGCGGGCGGTGCCGGGGCGGTTCAAGGACTATATCAGCCAGCCCAAGAATAACGGTTACCGTTCGATTCACACGACCGTGTCGGGGCGCGACGGCAAGCGGGTCGAGATTCAGATCCGCACGCGCGAGATGCACGAGGTCGCCGAAGCGGGTGTGGCCGCGCATTGGGCCTACCGCGACGGGCAGCGCTCGGAAAACCCCTTTGCAGTCGATCCGGCCAAGTGGATATCGACCCTGACGGAAGGGTTCGACAGCAGTGATGACCACGATGCGTTCCTCGAACATGTCAAGCTCGAGATGTATTCCGATCAGGTCTTCTGCTTCACGCCGCAGGGCGATGTGATCCAGTTGCCGCGCGGGGCGACGCCCCTGGATTTCGCCTATGCGATCCATACGCGGATCGGCGATAGCTGCGTTTCGGCCAAGGTGGACGGGCTGCGCGTGCCGCTCTGGACACGGCTGCGCAATGGCCAGTCGGTCGAGATTCTGACCGCAGAGGGACAGCGCCCGCAGTCAAGCTGGATCGATCTGGTCGTGACCGGGCGCGCGAAATCCGCCATCCGGCGCAGCCTGCGCGACGAGGATCGCGCGCGTTTCGTGCGGCTGGGCAATGAATTGCTGCGCGTCGCGTTCGAGGCTGTGGGCCGCGAAATGGGCGCCAAGGCGCTGGGCACGGCGGCGCGGATGCTCAACATCCCCGATGCGGTTGACCTGCGCGCGCGCGTGGGCGCGGCAGAGATCAGCGCGCGCCGCGTGGTCGCCACACTCTATCCCGATACCGCGATTGCGGAACCCGAGGTCGATGCCACCCGCCCCGTCGCCGGGCTGGAGGCTGATCAGGGCTTTCGCCGCGCACCCTGCTGCATGCCGCTACCGGGCGAGCGGATCGTCGGCATCACCTATCGCGGCAAGGGTGTTGTGGCCCATGCCATGGATTGCGAGGCCCTGGCCGCGCTGGAAGCGCAGCCTGAACGCTGGGTCGAGCTGCGCTGGCTGGAAGGGACACATCCGGCCATCTACGGCGTGACACTTGACCTGACGATTTCCAATGATGCCGGGGTGTTGGGCCGCGTCTGCAGCCTGATTGGCGAGCATAAGTCAAACATCTCGGATCTGCGCTTTGTCGATCGCAAGCCCGATTTCTTTCGGCTGCATGTCGAGATCGAGCTGCGTGGTATCGCACATCTGCATCAGGTGATGACAGCGCTTGACGCGGAATCTGCCGTCGCCCAGATTGTACGTGTCCGCGACCCCTCTCTACAGCCCTGAGCCAGCGACCAGATGTCAGGCCCCGGGCTGGTAGCGTGTGGAAGATGAAGGTTCGCAAAGTTGGTATTCAAGCGCCGAACGCCACGCAATTTCCGCCAAGCGCTGGTGAATATCCTTTATCCCGGCGGCGGGTGGCGTCGCTCGGCCAGCTATGTCTGGCACCGGCTGCGCCGCCTGCCCGACACGCCCGAACGGATCGCCAAGGGAATCGCGGCAGGCGTTTTCGTCACCTGCCTGCCGCTTTACGGGCTGCATTTCCTGACCGCCGCTGCCGTCGCCTGGATGCTGCGGGGCAATATCTTTGCCTCGCTTCTGGCCACGTTCTTCGGCAATCCTTTCACCTTTCCGCTTCTCGCCTATAGTGCGATCGAGCTGGGCTCATGGATGCTGGGGCGCGCGGCGACTGTCCGGATGTCCGAGGTGATGTATGCCTTTGCCGCGATCTGGGCGGAGTTGGGGCGCAATATCCGCGCGATCCTGACAGCAGGGCCGTTCCATTGGGACAGCCTGTATAAATTCGGCGGCGATGTCTTTCTGCCTTATATGCTGGGCGGGCTGATCGTAGGCGTTGTCTGCGCCGTGCCGGCCTATGCCCTGTCGCTGCCCGTGATCCGCGCCTATCGCAATCTGCGCTACAAGAAACTGAAGCAACGCTTTGATCTGGTTCGCAATGCCAACAGAAAATCCGGCGGTGACACTCCGCCCCATTGAGTTCCGGGCGTGAGCGCATATTGTGCACTTGGGAATGTGCTGGAGGAATTTGGAGTGACGGTTCAGAACGCTCATCTGCGGCTTGGTGTGAATATCGACCATGTCGCGACGGTTCGCAATGCGCGCGGGGGCGCTGATCCGGACCCTGTGCGCGCCGCGCTTCTGGTGCAGAATGCCGGGGGCGACGGTATCACGCTGCATCTGCGCGAGGACCGGCGCCATATCCGCGATGCTGATCTGGATGCCGTGATGGCGGCGGTTACCCTGCCGGTGAACCTGGAAATGGCGGCCACATCGGAAATGAGCCGTATCGCGCTGTCCCATCGCCCGCATGCCGTCTGCATCGTGCCCGAACGGCGCGAGGAACGCACGACAGAGGGCGGGCTGAACGTGCTTGCCGATGAGGACAGGCTGCGCGACTTCATAGCGCCCCTGCGCGAGGCGCGCGCGCGCGTGTCGCTGTTCATCGCCCCGGATGAAGCGCAGGTCGAAGCCGCGGCGCGGGCGGGCGCGCAGGTGGTTGAATTGCATGTGGGCGCCTATGCCGAACATTGCGCGGCACGCGAAGACGCTGCGCGCGATGGCGAATTGCGCAAACTTTTCGCCGCCGCCGCGCTGGCCCAGGAGCTGGGGCTGGAGGTGCATGCCGGGCATGGGCTGAATTTCGCCAATGTCGGCCCGATCGCCGCAATCCCCGAAGTGGTCGAGCTGAATATCGGCCATTTCCTGATCGGAGAGGCGCTGTTCGTCGGGCTCGAATCCGCAATCCGCGAGATGCGGCACCAGATGAACCTTGCGCGGCTCTGAGGATGATCCTCGGGGTCGGGACCGATCTGGCCAATATCGACCGGATCGCAGGCACGCTGGCACGCTTCGGTGACCGGTTTCGCAACCGGGTGTTCATGCCCGAGGAACTGGCGCGCGCCGCACGGCGCGGCGATGACGCGGCGACCTATGCGAAACGCTGGGCCGCGAAAGAGGCCTGTTCCAAGGCGCTGGGCACAGGGCTTGCGATGGGGATTTCCTGGCGCGACATGTGGGTGACGAACCTGGCTGGCGGCATGCCGGTGATGCATGTGTCGGGCTGGGCGGAACGGCGTCTGGCGGGGATGACACCGCCGGGACATGAGGCCGTGATCCATGTCAGCCTGACCGACGATCACCCCTGGGCACAGGCCTTTGTCGTGATCGAGGCGCGCCCGGCCACCCCCGCCTGAGCCCCGCAGGGGCAAGCGCCCGCGAGCGGGTCAGGGCGGGTGGGTGGGACCCCGAGCGGGCGCTTTTCCCCCCGTCGGCCCCGCAGCACGCAAAAGGGCCGCCCCGAAACAGGGCGGCCCTCAAGGCGTAGGGCGCGTCAATTACAGCTTTTCGGTCAGCTCCGGCACCAGTGTGAACAGATCGCCCACCAGCCCGTAATCGGCCACCTGGAAGATCGGCGCTTCCTCATCCTTGTTGATTGCGACGATGATCTTCGAATCCTTCATCCCCGCCAGATGCTGGATCGCGCCGGAAATACCCACGGCGATATACAGATCCGGTGCCACCACCTTGCCGGTCTGCCCCACCTGCCAGTCATTGGGCGCATAGCCCGAATCGACGGCGGCGCGGGATGCGCCCACGGCAGCGCCCAGTTTGTCGGCCAGCCCCTCGATGATCTTGAAATCATCCTCGGACCCGACACCGCGCCCGCCAGAGACCACGACCTTGGCCGAGGTCAGCTCGGGGCGGTCGCTTTCGGCCACCTTGTCCTCGACCCATTCCGACAGGCCCGGATTGGTGGCCGCCGCAATCGTCTCGACCGGGGCGCTGCCGCCATCGCCTGCCGCGTCGAAGCTCGAAGTGCGGATCGACACGACCTTGGTTGCGTCCGAGGATTTGACCGTCTGCACTGCGTTGCCCGCATAGATGGGCCGCTCGAACGTGTCGGCATCGACAATGCCCGAGACATCCGAAATTACCATCACATCCAGCAGGGCCGCCACGCGGGGCAGGATGTTCTTGGCATCCGTCGTCGCAGGCGCGAGGATATGGCTGTAATCGCCCGCCAGCCCCACGATCAGCGCGGCGGTCGGTTCGGCCAGACGATGCCCCAGGCTGGCATCCTCGGCACAGAGCACCTTGGCCACACCATCGATCTTGGCCGCCTGCGCAGCCGCATCCGCCGCCTTGGCCCCGGCACACAGCACGGTCACATCGCCAAGCTGCCTGGCGGCCGTCACGGATTTGGATGTCGCGTCAATGTTCAGTGCACCATCCGTGACCTCGGCCAGAAGAAGAACCGCCATCAGATCACCCCCGCTTCATCTTTCAGTTTCGCCACCAGCTCATCGACCGAGCCGACCTTGACCCCGGCAGCGCGCGCAGCCGGTTCGGTCGTCTTGATCACTTCCAGCCGCGGGCTGATATCGACACCGAAATCCTCGGGTGTCTTTTCTTCCAGCGGCTTTTTCTTGGCCTTCATGATATTGGGCAGGGACGCATAGCGCGGCTCGTTCAGGCGCAGATCAACGCTGATGATCGCGGGCAGCTTGACCTTGATCGTCTGCAACCCGCCATCGACCTCGCGGGTGACAAGCGCACTCTCGCCCTCGACCTTGACCTCGGATGCGAACGTGGCCTGCGCCCAGCCGGTCAGCGCGGCCAGCATCTGGCCCGTGGCGTTCATGTCATTGTCGATGGCCTGCTTGCCGCACAACACGATCTGCGGATCTTCCGCGTCGATCACCGCTTTCAGCAGCTTGGCCACGGCCAGCGGTTCGATATCGGTATGCACATCATCGGCAGCCACGATCAGGATGGCGCGGTCGGCCCCCATGGCCAGCGCAGTCCTCAGTGTTTCCTGCGCCTGCTTGACGCCGATGGACACGGCGACCACCTCTGTGGCGACACCCGCTTCCTTCAGGCGCATCGCCTCTTCCACGGCGATCTCGTCAAAGGGGTTCATCGACATCTTCACATTCGCCAGATCGACCCCGCTGCCATCCGCCTTGACGCGGACTTTCACGTTATAGTCGATCACGCGCTTGACGGGCACGAGCACCTTCATGGACGTGGATCTCCTTGTTGCATATGTCGCCTTGGTTTTACTGGTGCCCGCCTCCGGAAAACAGGGGAAAAACGACGCATCCCGCGCTCGCGACGCCGCGTTTCGGGGCTGGTGGCGCTATCGGTTGGCGCCGGGCACCCACAGGATGTCGCTTGCCCCGTCGTCATTCGCGATCCGGCCCGCGACAAAAAACCAGTCCGACAGGCGGTTGAGATACCGGATTGCCGATTCGTTGATTGTCTCGGTCGTGGCCAGCGCCACGGCCTCGCGCTCGGCGCGGCGGGCCACTGTGCGGCACAGATGCAGATGCGCCGCCAGCGCCGAGCCGCCGGGCAGGATGAAGCTGCGCAGCGGTTGCAGCTTGCCGTTCATGGCGTCGATTTCCGATTCCAGCCGGTCCACCTGTGCAGCAATGATGCGCAGCGGCGTGTATTCGGCCTCATGATCGCGGTCCATGTCGGGGCGGCACAGATCGGCCCCCAGATCGAACAGGTCATTCTGGATGCGGGCAAAGGCATCGGCCATGTCGCCCGTGGCGTACAGCCGCGCCAGACCGATCGTGGCATTCAGCTCATCCACCGTGCCATAGGCGGTCACACGCTGCGCATGTTTGGCAACACGGGTGCCATTACCCAGCGCCGTTTCCCCGGCATCGCCCGTGCGGGTATAGATCTTGTTCAGGACAACCACAGCCTTACGCTCCCTTGCGGACATAGACAAAAAGCATGATCAGCGCGACCGCGACAAACTGAGCATAGATGCGCCAGCGCATCATGCGGTTGCCATGCTTGCGGTTGAACGCGCCGCCGCCTGCGAACCCGCCGATGCCCACGGCCAGAACACCCAGTACGACAAGCGCCGCTATGGCGGCAATGATGAACAGCGGATCGGACAGCATGATGCGCTCCTTGCTATAGGTGATGGGGCCGCTGGCCCCTTGCACCGCTATCTAACCCCCTGCGGGGCGATTGCGACCCCCGACTGCCCCTTGGGCTACAATTTGCGCAGGATCATGTCCAGCAGGCGTGTGGGCAGCACCCGGCGCGCGCCCCCCAGCAGCCAGGTCGGCGTGGTCACATAATACCGCGCGCGGGGGCGGCGGGCTTCCAGCGCGTGGATCAGGCGCCGGGTCACGGCATCGGGGGGCAGTTCGAAGAAATCGGGCGCCTGCTTGTCATAAAGCCGTGCCAGCAGACTGTCGCGATACTGGTCTGCGCGCGGGCTGGCCTGCCAATCGATCCAGCGTTCGAAATGCGGGATCGAATTTTCGCGGATACGCGACGTGACGGGACCGGGCTCGATCAGGCTGATATGGATGCCGGTACCCGCCATTTCCAGCCGCAACACATCCGTCAGCCCCTCCAGCGCGAATTTCGTGGCGACATAGGCCCCGCGCCAGCGCAGCCCCGCCAGCCCCAGCACCGAGGAATTCTGCACGATCCGTCCATGCCCCTGCGCCCGCATCACGGGCAGCACCTGCCGGGTCAGGTCATGCCATCCGAACAGATTGGTCTCGAATATCGCGCGCAGCGCATCGGTGGGCAGGTCCTCGGTCGCGCCGGGGATGGCATAGGCGCCATTGTTGAACAGCGCATCCAGCTGCCCGTCCGTGTGCGCCAGAACCTCGGCCAGCGCCGCGCTGATACTGTCGCGGTCGGTCAGGTCCAGCACCAGCGTTTCCAGCCCCTCGGTACGCAGGCGCGCGGCATCCTCCGGCTTGCGGCAGGTCGCAAAGACCCGCCAGCCACGCGCGGCCAGCGCATGGGCCGCGTGGTGCCCGATGCCCGAGGAACACCCGGTGATGAGAATGGCCCGCATGCCCGATTGCCTCTATCGCTCCGACGCCTCCCATGCGTCGCGCTTGCGGTAGATGGTCGAGGGGGCGATGTCCAGTTCGCGCGCGGCCTGCGGGACCGACCCGCCATGACGTTCGATCACGGCCTCGATCACCTGGCGTTCGATCTGTGCCAGGGTCAGGCCCGCAAACGCATCCAGCGGGTCATCGACAGGCTCCGCCTGCACAGGCGCAGACGCGCTGCCGGGCAGGGCGGAGGGCAGCATCTCGGCGCGCAGCTCCGGGCCGTCATGCAGCACGATGGCCTGACGCAGGACATTGGTCAATTCGCGCAGGTTGCCGGGCCAGTCACGTTCGGTCAGGGCGGCCAGCGCATCGGGCGCGATCTGCGTGAACTTCTTGCCTTCCTGCTGGGCCAGATGGCCCATATAGGTCCGGGCCAGCAGCGGAATGTCATCGGCGCGCTTGCGCAGGGGGGGCATGTCGATGGACAGGACAGCCAGACGATAGCTCAGTTCCGCATTGAACCCGTCCTCGCGCGGGGCCGAGCGCAGATCATGTCCGGTGACCGAGATCACGCGGAAATCCAGCACTTCCTGTTCGCCATCCGGCCCGGGCGGCAACAGCCCCTCGCTCAGAACCTTCAACATTTCTGTCTGAATATCCTGCGGCATGTCCTGCGGTTCATACAGCACAAGGCTGCCGCCCTGCGCGCGCGCCAGCGCCGCGCGCGTCTGTGGCCCGGTCTTGTGCCCGAACAGGTCGATCCACAGCCGTTCCGAACTGGCCCCGGCGCAACTGACCGTGACCATGGGCCGCCGTGCGCGCGGTGAGTTGCTGTGCAACTGTTCGGCACAGGCGCAGCGGCCGGTCCCGCCCTCGCCCTGAATGACGACATTCGCCATCGACCCGGCCAATGCGGCGACCTGCGCGCGCACACGCTCTATCGCGGCGGAATTTCCATCGAACACGCCCAGCGTCAGCGGGTCGGCGGGCAGGCGGGTCTGGACCTGACTGGCCTGCCGCGCGCCATTCAGCGCAGTGGCAACAGCGCTGACCAGCCGCCGGTCGCCCAGCGGCTTGACCAGATAATCATGCGCCCCGCGGCGCGTTGCCTCGACCGCCTTGCTGATCGCGCCATCGGCAGTGATGACAACGATCCGTGTTTCGGGTTCCAGCCGCAGGATATCACTCATCACGCTCAGCCCGTCGCGATCCGGCAGCATCAGGTCCAGCAGAACAACCTGCGGTCGATGCTTCTCGAATTGCTCAAGGGCCTCGGCAGCGGTGGTCGCGCAGATTGCGGGGTAGCCTGCCTTGCGCAGCACGGTGCGATACAGCATCTGCAGCGAGGGCGTATCCTCGACCAGCATCAGCGAGTGGGTGTCACTGGGGGGGGATGAATTGTTCATGCCGGCCTGCCGGGGCGGCTGCGGGATGTCTCGGCGCGCACGGACGCAGCCAGCATATCGGTCAGATAGCAGATATGCGCGGCCAGGTCATCCATGCCCGTATCCGGGGCGTGCGTCAGTGCGGCCTCGGCCTCGCGGCACAGGGTGACCAACCGCTCCGCACGAAGTGTCAGCGCTACCCCTCTGAGCTCATGCAGAATTTCATGCTGCTTGCCGGGGGCAGAGTCATCAGCGCGCAACCGCTTCGCGCAATTTGCCAGATCATCGGCAATCTGCCCACCCAGCGCCTCGATTTCGGCGTCATCGCCAAGCTCGCGCATGATCTCTGGCAGGCGGTAGGTGGCGGCCATGGTGGTAACGCTCCGGTCAACTGATACGATTCCTGCGTGCGCGGCATACGGAGAATGCAGGTGCGCAGCATACTTGGCCCTACATTACGCCAAAGCAATGCAAAGCGCCAAGATGTTTGCGTATATTGGAGCGTGAAAATTCAACCTATGGGGTAACCAAGTGTTGCCACGGCCTCGGCAATCTCGTCCAGAATGGCGGGATCGTCGATGGTCGCGGGCGCCTTGAAGGGTTTGCCATCGGCGATGCTGACCATGGTTGCGCGCAATATCTTGCCCGAGCGGGTCTTGGGCAGGCGGTCCACCACGACCGCGAGCTTGAACGCCGCAACCGGGCCGATGCGGTCGCGCACAAGCCGCACGGATTCGCTGACAATTTCGTCATGCGGTCGGTTGGTGCCGGTATTCAGGCACAAAAACCCCATGGGGACCTGGCCTTTCAGCTCGTCCGACACCCCGATCACGGCGCATTCGCCGACATCGGGATGGCTGGCCAGCACCTCTTCCATGGCGCCTGTGGACAGGCGGTGCCCGGCCACATTGATCACGTCATCCGTGCGCGCCATGATATAGACATAGCCATCGGCATCCATATAGCCCGCATCGCCAGTGGCGTAGTAGCCGGGATACGCCTCCAGATAGCTTTTGCGGAACCGCGCTTCGGCATTCCACAGGCCGGGCAGGGTGCCCGGCGGCAGCGGCAGGCGGATCGCGATGGCGCCCAGCGTGTCGGGGCCGACCGGGTGGCCGCCCTCATCCAGCACGCGGATGTCATAGCCGGGCATCCCCACGGCAGGAGAGCCGATCCTGACGGGCAGGGACTCATACCCCACGGGGTTCGCGGCGATGGCCCAGCCGGTTTCGGTCTGCCACCAGTGGTCGATCACCGGCACCTGCAATTTGGCGGCGGCCCATTCGATCGTGTCGGGATCGGCGCGTTCGCCCGCCAGATAGACGGTCTTCAGGCAGGACAGGTCATAATGCTGCACCAGCAAGCCCCTGGGATCTTCGCGCTTGACGGCGCGAAAGGCTGTCGGCGCAGTGAAGAAGCTCTTGACGCCGTGTTCCGCGATCACCCGCCAGAAGGTTCCGGCATCGGGGGTGCCGACGGGTTTGCCCTCGAACACGATTGTCGTGTTTCCGGCGATCAGGGGGGCGTAGCAGATATAGCTGTGCCCCACGACCCAACCGACATCCGAAGCCGCCCAGAACACATCGCCCGGATCGCAGTCATAGATGTTCTTCATCGTCCATTGCAGCGCAACCAGATGCCCGGCGGTCGGGCGGATGACACCCTTTGGCTGCCCTGTCGTGCCCGAGGTATAGAGGATATAGGCCGGATGATTCCCCGCCACGGGCACGCAATCCGCCGGGGTCGCGCCCTGCTGGAATGCGGTCCAGTCATGGTCGCGCCCTTCGGTCAGCGTGGCCGGACCCTGTTCGCGCTGAAAGATCACGCAGAATTCGGGCTTGTGCGTGGCCAGGTCAATCGCGCCATCCAGCAGCGGTTTGTAGGCCACCACGCGCCCCGGCTCAATCCCGCAGGACCCGGCTATCACGCATTTGGGCTGCGCATCATCAATCCGCACGGCCAGTTCATTCGCCGCAAAGCCCCCGAACACGACCGAATGAATCGCCCCCAGCCGCGCGCAGGCCAGCATCGCGACCAGCGCTTCGGGCACCATCGGCATATAGATCACCACACGGTCGCCCTTGGTCACGCCGCGCGCCTGCAACGCGCCCGCCAGCAGCGCGACGCGGTCGCGCATGTCGGCATAGGTGATCTTTTCCTGAGTGCCGGTGATGGGGCTGTCATGGATCACGGCCAGCTGATCGCCGCGCCCGCTCTCGACATGGCGGTCCAGCGCGTTCCAGCATGTGTTCACCTGCCCGTCGGAAAACCACTCGTATAGCGGCGCGTTCTCGTCAAACAGGGCCTTGCTCGGGGGGGTGTGCCAGTCGATGGCCTGCGCCTGCTCCATCCAGAATCCGTTGGGGTCACTGATCGATCTCTGGTGCAAATCCGCATAGGCCATGCAAGGTTCCTCCCTTTGCCGTATATGAATACACGCATAATGTAGCCCTGCGCCCTGCTGCAATGGCTGTTACCGGCAACATGGCCCGCAGGCGGCGAAAAACTTTGCAGAAATCACTGCAATAGATCGCATTTTTTGCAAACCCGCTGGGCCGCAAACTGGTTTGCCGCCCGCACCTGCCGGGTTTGCAAAGCCTCAGCCGTATTGCGCGACGGGCGTGCCGGCCAGCGCCGACATGTTCAGCAGCCCCCGCGCGGTGATCGAGGGCGTGACAATATGCGCCGTGTTGCCCATGCCCATCAGGATCGGCCCGACCTCGAGCGCGCCGCCACGCGTCTTGAGGATGTTGCGCACCCCGCTGGCCGCGTCCGTGTTGGAAAAGATCAGCACATTCGCGGGCCCCTCGAACCGGGCGCTGGGGAACAGCCGCGCACGCAGACCGGGGTCCAGCGCGGCATCGACATGCATTTCGCCCTCATAGTCGAAATCCACACCCGCCGCGTCCAGCAATTCCATCGCGCCGCGCATCACCCGCCCGGATGGCGTGTCCAGATTGCCGAACTGGCTGTGCGAACATAGCGCGACCTTGGGCGTCAGGCCAAAGCGGCGCACATGGCGCGCGGCCCCGATGGCGCTTTCGACCACCTGTTCGGGGGTGGGGTTGGGGTGCACCTGCGTGTCGGCCACGAACAGATTGCCCTCTTGCTGGATCAGCAGCGACAGCGCGCCGACCGGATGGCGGCCATTCGTGCCAAGGATCTGCGTGACATAGTTCAGATGCCACAGATACTGACCAAAGGTGCCGCAGATCAGGCTGTCGGCATCGCCCCGGTGCACCATGATCGCACCGATGGCGGTGGTGTTTGTCCGCAGGATCGCGCGGGCCAGATCGGGGGTGACGCCGCGGCGCTCGACCAGCGCGTGATAGCTTTGCCAGTAATTGCGGTAGCGCGGGTCGTCCTGCGGGTTGACCAGTTCGAAATCGCGGCCGGGCTTGATGGACAGGCCCGCGCGTTCCAGCCGCATGGCGATGACCTCTGGCCGACCGATCAGGATGGGCTGTTCAGCCGTTTCCTCCAGCATGGCAGAGGCCGCGCGCAGCACGCGCTCATCCTCGCCCTCGGCAAAGACGATGCGGCGCGTGGTCTGGCGCGCCGTCTCGAAGACCGGGCGCATGATCATGGCCGACCGGAAGACCGACGCATCGAGATTGGCCTTGTAGGTTTTCAGATCCGCGACCGGGCGCTTGGCCACGCCTGAGTCGACCGCTGCACCCGCCACGGCACTGGCCACCACCCCCATCAGGCGCGGGTCAAAGGGTTTCGGGATCAGGTAATCGGGGCCGAAGCTGAGCTGCTCGCCCTTGTAGGCTGCCGCCGCCTCGGCGCTGGTGGTGGCGCGGGCCAGGGCGGCGATCCCCTCGACACAGGCGATCTGCATCTCGTCATTGATTTCGGTCGCGCCCACATCCAGCGCCCCGCGAAAGATGAAGGGAAAGCACAGGACATTATTGACCTGATTGGGAAAATCCGACCGGCCCGTGGCGATCAGCGCATCGGGGGCGACCGCACGCGCCAGATCGGGCATGATTTCGGGCATCGGGTTGGCCAGCGCGAAGATGATGGGCCGCGCGGCCATCTGCGCGACATGCGCCTCGGTCAGCACCCCCGGACCAGAGAGGCCCAGAAACATGTCCGCGCCCGCGATCACCTCATCCAGACTGCGCTTGTCACTGGACTGGGCAAAGGCGGCCTTCTGGGGGTTCATGTCGATCTCGCGGCCCTCATGGACCAGACCGTGAATATCGCACAGCCAGACATTCTCGCGCTTCACGCCCAGCTTCAGCAGCATGTTCAGGCAGGCGATCCCGGCGGCACCGCCGCCCGTGCTGACGATCTTGATATCCTCGAACCGTTTGCCGGCCACGCGCAGCGCATTAGTGGCCGCAGCCCCTACCACGATGGCGGTGCCGTGCTGGTCGTCATGAAAGACCGGAATGCCCATGCGTTCGCGGCAGATCTTCTCCACGATAAAGCAATCGGGGGCCTTGATGTCCTCCAGGTTGATCGCGCCGAATGTGGGTTCCAGCGCGCAGACGATCTCGGCCAGTCGTTCCGGGTCGGATTCATTCACCTCGATGTCGAAACAGTCGATATTGGCGAATTTCTTGAACAGGACGGCCTTGCCCTCCATCACCGGCTTGGACGCCAGCGCGCCGATATTGCCCAGCCCCAGCACCGCCGTGCCGTTCGTCACCACTGCGACCAGATTGCCGCGCGTGGTGTAGCGCGCGGCCGTATCGGGGTCGGCCTTGATCTCCATGCAGGCTTCGGCCACGCCCGGAGAATAGGCGCGCGACAGGTCATAGCCATTGGCGAGCGGTTTGGTCGGGCGCACCTCCAGCTTACCGGGGCGGGGAAATTCATGGTACAGAAGCGCCGGATGGCGGGTTTCGTCGGACGTGGATTCCGGCATGGGTCCTCCTCACTCATGAACTGGTTTAATATTAAACAATTCGGGAAAAGCAGCAAGCAGGGTTTTCGGCCCGCGCCTGCCGGCCCCGGAAATCCGCCGCCGCCCGCTTGCATTGGGCGCGCGCAGGGCGCAGAGTTGGCGCAAAGCTTCGGGGGTTGGTGATGACATTGCTGGACGCGGCGCGCGCAGTGCGCGAAAACGCCTATGTGCCCTATTCGAATTTCAAGGTCGGCGCGGCATTGCGGGATGCGTCGGGCGCGGTGTTCACGGGCTGCAATGTCGAGAATGTCGCCTATCCCGAAGGCACCTGCGCCGAGGCAGGCGCGATTGCCGCCATGTGCGCAGCAGGCGCGCGCGAGATTGCGGAACTGGTCGTCGTGGCCGACAGCCCCATGCCGGTCACGCCCTGCGGCGGCTGCCGCCAGAAGATCGCGGAATTCGCTGGCCCCGATGTGGTCGTGACCATGGCAACGATGGACGGGGAGGCCCGGACCATGCGCGTGGCAGACCTGCTGCCCGGCGCGTTCGGAGCGGCGCATATGGACCGAAGCTGATGGCGCGCGCCTTTCTGGTGGTGCTGGATTCGGTCGGCTGTGGCGGCGCGCCCGATGCTGCCGAGTTTGGCGATGCGGGCGCGAACACGCTGGCGCATATCGCGCAGGCCTGCGCGGCAGGCCGCGCCGAGGACGGGCGCAGCGGACCGTTGCAGGTGCCGGTGATGGACGGGCTGGGGCTGGGGGCCGCGATCCGGCTGGCCTCGGGCGCGGCGACACCGGGGCTTGATGCGCGGCCAACGGGGCTGTGGGGGGCGGCGACCGAAGTGTCGCGCGGCAAGGACACGCCCTCGGGCCATTGGGAACTTGCGGGCGTGCCGGTGCCGTGGGACTGGACCTATTTCCCGCGCGAGCAACCGGCCTTTCCGCCCGATCTGGTCGCACAGGTCTGCGCACTGGCCGGGACCGCAGGGGTCTTGGGCAATCGCCATGCGGCGGGCATCCCCATCGTCAATGAACTGGGGGCGGAGCATCTGCGCACGGGCTGGCCCATCTGCTACACCTCGGCCGATTCCGTCTTTCAGATCGCCGCGCATGAAGGGGCTTTCGGGCTGGAGCGGCTGTATCGGCTATGTGCGGATCTGGCTCCCGTGCTGCACGAGATGCGCGTCGGGCGTGTGATCGCGCGCCCCTTTGTCGGGGATGCGGCGCAGGGGTTCACCCGAACAGGCAACCGGCGTGACTATGCCATCGCGCCGCCCACGCCCACGCTTTGCGACTGGGTGCAGGGGGCCGGCGGGCAAGTGCATGCTGTGGGCAAGATCAGCGATATCTTTTCTGGCCGGGGGATCGACCATGTGCACAAAGGCACGGACGATCTTGCACTTTTCGAACATTTCTTGGGGCTTCTGGACGATGCAACGGACAATTCCTTGACCTTTTGCAACTTTGTCGAGTTTGACTCGCTCTATGGCCATCCGCGCGATGTTTCGGGCTATGCCCGCGCGCTGGAACAGTTCGACCAGATCGCGAGGCAAGCGCTGGGGCGGTTGCGCGCAGGCGATATGCTGGTCATCACCGCCGATCACGGCAATGACCCGACCGCGCCGGGCACCGACCACACGCGCGAGCGGGTGCCGGTGCTGGTGGCAGGCAAGGGCGCGGGCGAAATCGGGCTGTGTGCCTTCAGCGATGTGGCGGCCAGCATCGCGCATCATCTTGGGGTGCCCGCGCAGGGGCCGGGGCGGAGTTTTCTGACATGACCACCATTCCCAAGCTCGAATTGCATCTGCATCTGGAAGGGGCCGCGCCCCCGGGCTTTATCCGCACGCTGGCCAGCCGCAAGGGGGTCGATCTGTCGCGTATATTTGATGCGCGCGGCGCCTATGCCTATCGCGATTTCCCCGATTTCCTGCGCGTCTATGAGGCCGCCTGCACGGTCCTGACCAGCCCGCAGGATTTTCATGATCTGACCCTTGCCGTGCTGGAGCATTCCGCCGAACAGGGCGTCATCTATACCGAGGCGTTCCTGTCGCCCGATTTCTGCGGCGGCGGCGATCTGGATGCCTGGCGCGACTATCTGGCCGCAATCGAGGCCGCGGCAGCTCAGGCGGAAACCGATATGGGCATCACAATGCGCGGTTGCATTACCTGCATCCGCCATTTCGGCCCCGACAAGGCCCGCGCAATCGCCCGCTGCGCGCAGGAAAGTGCCGGGCGCTTCATCACCGGGTTTGGCATTGCGGGGAATGAGGCGATGCTCCAGCCGCGCGATTTCGCCTATGCCTTTGATGCCGCGCGCGAAGCCGGGCTGGGCCTGACCGCCCATGCAGGCGAATGGGGCGGCCCGGAATCCGTGCGCGCGGCCCTGCGCGATCTGCGCGTGACGCGCATCGGTCACGGGGTGCGCGCCATCGAGGACCCGGCGCTTGTGGATGACCTTGCCGAGAACGGCGTGGTGCTGGAGGTTTGCCCCGGCTCCAACATCGCGCTGGGGCTGTATCCGTCGATTGCCGCGCACCCTATCGACCGGCTGCGCCGCGCGGGTGTCGGTGTCACCGTCTCGACTGATGATCCACCCTTTTTCCACACCACCATGACGCGCGAATATCAGGCGCTGGCCGAACATTTCGGCTGGGATACGCCTGAATTCGATGCCATTGCGCGCACGGCGCTGGAGGCCGCATTCTGCGACGCCGACACCCGCGCTGCCATTGCCCAGAGACTGGAGGCCCAATGACCCAACCGGCTGTGACCCATCCGAACATGACCATCGTCGATCACCCGCTGGTGCAGCACAAGCTGTCGCTGATGCGCGATGCCCGCACACCCGGCCCGGAATTCCGCCGGCTGCTGCGCGAGATCAGCCTGCTTCTGACCTATGAGGCCACGCGCGATCTGCCACTGGCCAACCGCACCATCACCACGCCCCTGACCGAGATGCAGGCACCCATGATGGACGGGCCGGACCCGGTGGTGGTGTCGATCCTGCGCGCGGGCAACGGGCTGCTGGACGGGGTGCTGGATGTGATCCCGACCGCGCGGGTGGGGTTTGTGGGCCTTTACCGCGATGAGGCCACGCTGCGCCCGGTGCAATATTACTGCAAGCTGCCGCCAGAGATGTCGGGGCGGCTGGTCGTGGCTGTGGACCCGATGCTGGCAACCGGCAATTCCTCGGCGGCGGCGGTCGATCTGCTGAAACAGGCCGGTGCGACGGAACTGTGCCTGATCTGCCTGCTGGCCGCGCCCGAAGGGGTGGACTGCATGGCCAGGGCGCATCCCGATGTGCGCATCGTCACCGCGTCGCTGGACAGCCATCTGAACGAGAAAGGATATATCGTGCCGGGGCTAGGGGATGCGGGCGATCGCATCTTTGGCACAGTATAAGGTAGGTGCGCGCGCAGAATTCGCTTTACATCGGGCCAGTGGCGCGGCCACACTGACAGCGCTGCAATGGGGGTTGCGATGAAGAGATTCTGGACCGTGGCAGGCGTGGCCGCCCTGCTGTCATCGGGTGCGCTGGCGCAGGTCAATGCGACCTCGCCCGCCGAACTGCCGCCCGAGGAATTCGAGGGGCGCGAATTCGTGGACAGCCGGGGCTGCGTGTTCCTGCGCTCGACCTTCGCCGGAGAGGTGACATGGGTGCCGCGCGTCGGCGCGGACCGCCAGACCGTCTGCGACCAGACCCCGACCTTTGCCGAGGCGGAAGCAGACCCCGAACCGGACCCGTCGCCCGAACCCGTGGCCACGGGCAAGGAACCCGCACCGGCCCCCACGCCCGCCCCGCGTGCTGCGACCCCGCGTCGCCCGGCGCTGCCGCAGGCCGATGCCTCTGGCCGCCACCCGTCCTGCCCGGCCAAGGCGCCCTATGGCCAGTTGGTCGATACCGCACTGGGCCGCCCGCTGGTGCGCTGCGTGACCAGCCCCAGTCTGTTTCTGCCGGACTATGTCGATGGTCCCCTGGCCACGACGGCCCCCCGCGCCAGCACGCCTGCGCGCAGCAGTGGCCGGATGGTGCAGGTGGGCAGTTTCGCCGTGCCCGCCAATGCGTCGCGACTGCAATCGCGGTTGCAGACTATGGGCCTGCCGGTGCGCAGCTACCCGTCGCGGGGGCTGACCGTGGTGTCGGTCGGCCCGTTCTCCAGCTTTGGCCAGGCGCAATCGGCGCTGTCGCAGATGCGGGGCCTGGGGTTCTCGGACGCGTTTCTGCGGTAGGGGATGCGGTGTGGGGCGGAATAGCGGGTTGGGTTGAATTGTGACGGGCTGCTTTGCGGACGGTCGAACGTTCGCGCCATTCACACATGACCCTCCGCGGTTGAAGGATGACCGCGGTCCACGGTCAACCCGAATGAAAGCGGCAGGACAAGTTTGCCCGCTGCGCCGAAAACCCAGCCTGTAGGCTAGGCCAGCGTTCGTATGGAAGCCACGGATATTACTTCATCAAGTCTTTTCTGTGCCCGAGCAAAATGTCTGAAGCGAGGAACACGCGAGACAGTAGATCGTCATCGCTTATGTCGCCATTGGTCCATTGATTGGTCAACTCGCGAAGGCCAAACACCAAGGCAACACCCAATCCAGATGTAAGCTCTTCGTCGGTCCACTCTCCATCTCGCCACTGTTCAAGTATTTTCTTAATACTTTCACGGTCATCTTCACAGAAAGCACTCTGTGGCAATGCCTCTTCGGTATCAGGCGATCGCTGGGTAAGCCTCGCTGTCTCTTCTTCTTCACGTGCGATATTACAGATGCGGTCATACAGGGGGGTCCGGCCAAGCTTCTGGTAATGTGCCAGCCTCTTGTCCAGCATTGTCAGCTTCCAAGGTATACGCCGTGATTGAATAGTAATGGGTGACAGCAGTGCTACAAAAGCAAAAGCATCATCCGATGGAGCTGATGCCCCAACGACGCAGATTTCGTTGTCTG